>JBIKKO010000005.1:0-59455 GCA_044360315.1 Oligoflexales bacterium | reverse complement strand
AGACTATCCACAGGCAATCCGGAGAAAAATTCAATCGTCATCCATGATTGTTCAAGTCCAATAGCCGCATTACGAAGCACCCAAGTCTCTACTGGCTGATCCGAGGCAGCTGTCATTTTCAAGAAAAGTTCCTCTTTAGTCCAAGTTGGTACCAACTTCATACTGAAGTCAAAATCTGCATTGAAGGGATTACCGCTGGCAGATCCCGTATAAGACTTTCCCGGACTGCCTAGAGCTAACGATGAAATGAAAAATAAGATTAAATGACTCCAGCAAAACAACCCAGTCACAGCGCCCCCTTCTTATAACGAATTCTAAAAGCTTATTACTACAAAAGCACTAGTCGGTTAAATCCTTTAACTTTACCCGGTCTTTCTGCGCGAGGTCCAGTAAAGAGTAAAACTGGACGTTTAACTGCACGAGATCCGTCCTATGCTCGACCGCCTCAGCAAGGGAGTCTACCTCAGCGATGACTCGCGCGAGTATCTCAGGAATCTTATCAAACACCTCCTGCGATACGGCAACGGTCAATGCATTCGCATATCGACGATTGCGATCAATGTCAAAAATCTCTGACGATTTTACGATGTGATTTCGAACATAGTCTCGAACCACGGCCGGAGGCGTTACCGGTTGAACACTGTTGATTGCGCGTTTATACACGCCATTTTCGATAATAATCTGGCCAATGCGAAGCTGAGTGAGAAGCCCGTCACGGGCCTCCATCGGCGTTATTCCCAACTTCATACTGATCCAAAACGGATCAGGCTTAAAGTCTGCTACAGCAACAAGCTCGCGCAACGCGGGTAAATACCAAGATGAGAAATACTCAGGAGCTAGCGTGTCTATATTTTGGAAAGGACCACCCCCAAACCGATTGCGCCTAATCGTCATAAGCCGTTCCCTCTCCCGGTCGTCCTGACACAACTCTAGGTCGTAGATAATTCTTAGAAACTCAACTTCATCTGCTAGGAGGTGCAACGCATCCACCAGTAACATTAACTTATCGAGCGGCAGAGTCCTTGTCCCAGATAGCGACATGGATAGCATAGACGGAGATGAGAAACCGAGCCGTTTGGAGTACCACCTCAAGCTATACTTACTGTCTTGGGTAGACCACCACTTCATCATGTCCCGCAGGTAGTCGCGGTGAAATTCATATTCAAAGATATAGGGGCGCATGGTTGATTTCCTTGCCGTAATCTTACAGCCAAGCAAAGGCTCAAACAATCACATATTAAGGACAGCTCCCATAGCCGCTCAGCTTAAAGGGGCGCACGCGTTGATGCGTGCGCCCTTCACGACTTACAACTAGCGTCGAACAGCTGTGAATCCGATGACAGAGGGTTTTGCGTGCTGCAATAAATCTCCAGGTTTGGCGTTACTGTTATCAACAACTAGCACAGCTTGGTCATCTTGGCCGAGCATCGCCAGAATTGACGAGACAACTCGATCCGCCCGACTTGACCAAACGTCACCTAAGAGACCTCTAAATTTATCTGGAATAACTGAGATCTTGTTGGGTATTCCCGCACCATCAAGCTTTAACTTATCATACATGAGTGGCTGAAACAGCAGACCCATTTGACCGATGTAAAGACGTCCTTGACTATAAAGTTGAGTCACATCATCAAAATGCTCGAACAGATACTGTCCGGCGACATTACAGATAAGTAGTGAGGAGTTGTTATCTTCAGATTGAACGCGGTAAGCGCGTCCCTTGTCATCAGGCATAATATCAAAGGTTGTCGTTGTAATGCCAAACGTCTCAGACTGGCGAAAACTCACCTCGTAAGAGCCTGTGATGCCCTCAATCGGACCTGTCGCCCCGGAACATAGTGAATGTGTTGTATAGCTATCACAGCTAACGAACGCTAACGACAGACAACCAACGACGACGCTCAGCACAGTGTTTGATGCAATTTTCATAATCAATCTCCTCTCATGGGTTTTTTGTTCAAGAGAACCATCTCTCTTACTTTTGATCCTATCGAACAAGAACGGTCCGAGGTAAGAGGACGCCCAATGTATGTGTTCACAGAATGTGAACAGCCTGATAGACAAGGGTTCTAATCATCAAAGTCGTCTGACCGTAGACTAGCCTCGACGCCGCTCCACCGGATGCCCCATGATTGCGTTGCCACATCAATTCAATGAGCTCGTTCATAACTGGAGTGAGCAAATATAGCCAAGTAAAGTAGGTTTGGGGGCTATTGTTAACGTTGCTCAAGAGGTTGCTGCAACTGGACTTGCATCGGCAAATTTTCGGAGTCTGATAGGCTCTTCGCCGGCAAAAGCTTGTCCTTTGGCTCGCATCGGAACGAGGCGGTCAGCCCGATGCGGATGCCGAGCGTGTTGATTTGACTAAATATTAGACAATTTCCTTTGCCCTTTTGAGTCTCTGCAGCGGTCAAGTGATTTTGACCTTTAATTTCAGCGGATAAAAGTTTTTAATAAGGAGTTTCACTGGTAACGGGGGTCGTAACATCCCCACTAGCTCAGAAATTGGAGGAGTTACATGATTGAAGTATCGAGTCTCTGTAAGAACTACGGTGATCTGGCGGCACTTTCCAATGTGACGTTCACCGTAGAAACAGGCCAGATTGTTGGCTTCCTCGGCGCAAACGGCGCCGGAAAGTCAACAACGATGGACATTCTATGCGGCTGTATCGGGCCTGATAGTGGTACGGCAAAGGTGGCTGGTTTCGACATCACAGAGGAGCCTATTGATGCCAAAAAAAGGCTTGGTTACCTCCCAGATGTCGCTCCGCTGCATCATGATATGTTCGTCATAGACTTTGTTCGATATGCTGCAGAACTTCATAAAGTACCACCCAGCGACATAAGCTCAAGGGTCAATGCAACCATCGAAAAACTTTCATTGGGTGATGTCCGTTATCGTCTGATTGGCAATTTATCAAAAGGCTACCGGCAGCGCGTCGGTCTAGCCCAAGCTTTAGTGCATGACCCGCAGGTTCTCATTTTAGATGAGCCGACCGAAGGCTTAGATCCCACGCAAATCGCTGAAATCAGAAAACTGGTGCGCTCTCTAGCGGGCCAACACACAATTTTATTGTCGTCGCATATTTTAAGTGAAGTTCAAAACACTTGTGATCGTATCGTTATTATCAACAAGGGTCAGATTGTGAAGCAAGGTACTTACGAACAGTTAGCCGCAGACATAGAAAGTGGCCACACATACCGGCTTAAAGTAGCTCGTAACGGAGCAAACGCTCTCACCACTCTTGGCCGTCTCGGATTGCAACATTTGAAGGCGGGTGAAGCGGAAGGTGATATTGAGTTTGCTGTAAGCACCTCAACTGGCGATCAAATTCTAGATGATGTGGCGAAAGCTGTAGTCGATGGGGGTTACGGACTTAGAGGCTTGAGTCTTAAAACTCGCTCGCTTGAAGACGTATTCCTGCAATTAACTAAATAATAAAAAGGAGCCTAACTATGGGTACCGTTATCGCAATTGCTCGCCGAGACTTGACTGCTTACTTTGCATCACCGCGTGCTGCAGCGATTTTTTGGTTTTTTCTGATTTTCATGGGTTTTTTCTTCCACAACTTCGTCGGGATGTTTTCACAAATGACCCAGCAAGCCCCCATGATGGGCGGTCAAGCACCGACTCTCGAGCAACTCTTAAAGGCTCTTTTTTATAATCTGCACTTTATCCTGCTACTTGCAGTACCTGCGGTCACAATGGCGAGTTTTAGTGAAGAAAAAAGAAACCAATCGATCCGCTTGCTGCAAACGTCTCCATGTACCCCGCTTGAAATCGTTCTTGGAAAGTTTTGCGCAGCGACCGGTCTCATGCTCTTGGTTTTACTAGCTTCAAGCGTCTACCCGCTGTTTACAATCCTGTTCGGCAATCCTGACAAGATGATGATCTTAACCAGTTATATTGGTTTAGTGCTGCTAGTTTGTTCACAGGTTGCCTTTGGATTGTGGGTTAGCTCCATGACAAGTAACCAGTTTATGGCCTTTTTATTCACGATGTTTGGACTATTTCTGCTTCTCATTTTAAATTGGATGGCACCGAATTTAAGCGGCGGCGGAATCACCGAGTCGGTCCTTAAATATATGGCCAACTCTGATCATTTGGACGCCTTTTTCAAAGGGACCATTTCCGTTGGCCACACAACTTATTTTATTGTGTTCACCGCGATGTTCTTATTTTTCACAAACGTCACATTAGACAGCCAGCGCTGGAGGTAATTTAGATGCGTACCGGACTTTTTATATTACCATTTTTAGCATTGTTTATTGCAGCATTCGGCGCAACCTTGGCGTCAAGTTTTGCCAGTCAGGCCATTATCTTCAAAAGCGTTGGCTGGGGGTTGGCCGCTGGTCTTATAGCCATTTGGGTTTGGCTCGACCTAACAGGATTTAAGAAATTCTTCGCACGCAAAGGTGCAAAGTACGGGGCCTCGTCTGGGGCCGTGTTGATTCTTGCCGTTCTCGTGTTTGTAGGAATTGCTGTTCTTACGAGTCGACCGCGATTTGATAAAACATGGGACCTAAGTCGAGACAAGACCAACACCCTTTCCGACCAATCTGTGAAAGCCATCGAAACCCTGACTAAAAGAGACGCCACCCTGTCTGTGACGGCGTATTTTATTGACCAGCAGCAAGAGCAGACCTTTAGAGACTTAATTGGACTCTACCTTGCAAAAAACGCCAAGATGAAGATCGAATATGTAAACCCACAGAAAGAAAATGCTCGCGCGATGGCTGATAATCTAACCAGCGGCAATACAGCCATCTTTAAACTTGGATCTCAAGAAAACCGAGTGACTACATTTTCAGAGGAAAAGATCACCAATGCTCTAGTTGCTGTACTTAAAGAGGGGTCCAAGAAAATATACTTCACCAAAGGTCACGGGGAAGGTCAGCTTACGGGCCAAGACAGCTCTGGCTTTGAACAAGTATCTCAGGAACTTAAAAACAACCGCTACGAGGTTGCAGATGTGACCCTGTTAGATGCTGGGAAGGTTCCTGACGACGCCGCAGCACTGATCATCGCTGGTCCAAAGTATGACTTTAAGGAGCCTGAACTTAAATTTGTTGAAGACTTCATTGCAAAGGGGGGGGGTCTACTCGTCCTCGTTGACGCCATGGTTGAGACCAACAACCTCAACAAGTTTATGGCCAAGTATGGGCTGTCTTTTAACAATGATTTAATGATTCTACTCCCTGACGACCCGAGAGCTCAGCTTCTTGGACAAAATAACGCTATTATCCAGGACTTTGATGAGTTTAGTCCGATTACAAAAGATTTCGCACGCAAATCTAACGTTGCCGTCCTTCTGCAAAACACAAGAACCCTGGCTGAAGTTACTGATAATTCTTCGAAATTTAAGGTCAGCCTCATCGGTAAAACCGCAGGGGAAACCACGGTCAGGGTTAAAAATGTCAATTCTGCCAGCGATCTAAAAGGAATCACGAAGGAACGCATCGAGCAGGGGTCATTCGCAGTGATGGGAACCGCTACTGGGAAGATTGGGGAAAAGGAGTCAAGGATTGCTGCCTTTGGCTCAGTGCAGTTCATGACTAACCAAGGTACTCAAACCGCTGAAAACAAGGATTTATTCACAAATGCCGTGAGTTGGCTCACCCAAGACGAAGACTTCATATCCATCCGCCCCAAAGACACCACGAAAAGTAGCCTCAACTTTACCTCGAGTACTAGCACTCTAACTTTACTGTTCATATGCTTCCTCTATCCGTTTACCTTCCTCGCGTCAGGCACATTCTACTGGCTCAGAAGGAGGCAAGCATAATGCGAAACTGGAAACAGATTGCAGCTCTGGCCACAGTGCTGGCAGGGCTTGGCGCCCTCGCGACCTGGGACGAATGGAAAACTAAAAAAGAGGAAAAAGAAAAGGAAACCAAAGACATCCTACTGGCGATAAAGTCTGAGTCAGTTAAAGGATTACGTTTGCGATCTACTGGCGAGGCCCCAGCGGATGGTGAAAAGACACCTAACGCAGTTGGGACAGGAGACGTTGTCGATGTAACTCTTAAGTTACAAGACAACCAGTGGTTGATCACATCACCAATTCAAACCCTAGCAGACCAGCAAGTAGTATCCGACCTTCTTAAAAACATAACTGAATACAAAACAGAATCGGAGGTCTCCCAGTCCAAAGAGCAATGGGGACAATTTGGTCTAACCAATCCACGGCGCGATATTGAGATTGAGACCAGTGATGGAAAGAAAACCAATTTCTATGTGGGTCTTAATACTCCGGTTGGATTTAGCGCTTACACAGCTACAAGCTTAAACTCGAATGTATACGCGGGCAGTCAGTACATCGTAACCTCGACCGGTAAAACTCTTTTTGATCTCCGTGAGAAAAAGATTCTATCTGGTTCTGCCGCGGATTTAACGGGTCTCAAGATAACTGCAAAGATCGCACAAAAACTGGGAGCTATGACTCTTAACCAAACCGACGGAAAGTGGGCGATCGTTAGCCCCTTAAGCGTAGCTGCTGACACCGTTGCCGTGAAAAACTACTTAGACGATATCTTTGGGATGAAGGCTGCAGAATTTTTCGATCAACCGTCCAAAGAGATGCTCATGAAATTCGGTGACAAGACCTTGTTTGGGCAAATCGATCTCATAAAAAAAGATGCTACTGTTAAGTTATCGGTCTATGAGGACAAGGATGCTCTGTATGCCAGACTAGATGGATCGCCAACGATCTTTAAGCTAGGAGAAGACGCTCGCTCCAAAGTCTTGAAAACAGCTAAAGACCTCCGCGACAAAAGAATATTCGGTTTTAGTACAGCAGATGTGAGCAAAGTGACAATCGACGGTGAAGGTTTTACCAAAGTTGCTAATGACTGGTATAAATCAGAAGATGCCGCCAAGTTTGCTTCAGACGGAACATTTAAAGGAAAGACAGAGGAAAAACCATCCATCACCACCCATGTCAGAGGCCTTGTGGTGGATCTGGAGTATGCCCGTGCTGAGGACATTTTTGATGGTAAGAGTGATGTAGCAAAAAAACTACCAAAGGCTCCTAAACATCGTGTCATTCTTGGATTTGCCTCCGGCACCGGCCAGGACGTTTCCATCGATATATGGACGGCTCTCGACAACCCGGAGATGATCTACTTACGTCGATCAGGTTCAGATCAAATCTTCAAGTCAAAGCGAACTGTGATCGCGAGCTTCACGCCAGCATCAACCGCACCGGCTGGTCAGGAGATGATGGAAGATACTCCATCTGATTTAAACTTACCTGATGTAACGAATTAACACCTATCTTCCTCAGCTGGCCGCCCACATATCTCTGATGTGGGCGTCACTAAGCAACAACTCTTCCTGCACAAGCCCTGCCCAGGGCCGTAGCCTTATCAACCTAAAACCATAACTTAACGCATTTGCCACTGTCCCTTAGGACCGCTGGATCTAGGGCTCGCGGAGGCAAACACGGCTTAGTTTGCCTTGGTTTTCTATCCGCCTGTAACCTCGCCGGCTGAATGGCGCGCCACACGCATACCAGACTCCGGTAAAATCGTTCCAAATAGGATGATCAGTATTGCACAAACGGCAACTACCCCTGTCGTTACACGAGACCTAACTGGTTTAATGAGTGCTCCCAATACTGGGCTCGTATCCATCATAAACATCCGAACAATAAGTCGCATGTAATAGTAAAGAGATATCGTAGAACCAATCGCAGCAATTACGACCAAAGCGATCATGTTGTTACTCAAAGCAGCATTAAAAATATATAACTTGCTTATGAATCCGACCGTCGGCGGCATTCCCCCTAGGCTAAACATAAATAAAGCTAGGGCCGACGCCGCATAAGGATGTTGCTTGGCAAGACCTGTTAAGTCATCAACGATCACATTCTCACATCGCTCGTTTTCTAGCCACATGATGACAGCAAACGCACCAAGGCTCACAAGCACGTAACCTATCAGATAAAAAAGAATCGACGGTACCGAGTATTGCGCGACTCCACCACTCATGGCAGCGAGCGACAGGGCCATATATCCACTGTGTGCGATCGACGAATAAGCGAGCATCCGCTTAACACTCTGCTGCGCAAGAGCCATAATGTTTGCAAACAGCAGAGAGGCTGCTGCCATAAACCCTATAACTGGCAACCATACTCCATGAACTCCATCAAGGCCGTTTTCAAACATACGAACAGCCGTGATCATAATCATAGTTTTCATTGCCGTAGCCATAAAGGCCGTTAATCCCGTCGGGGAGCCTTCATAGGCATCAGGGGTCCACATGTGAAAGGGAACCAATGCCATTTTGAATCCAAATCCAGCCAGGGTCAAAATTGTACCCAATTCAATCCATGAGTGCCCACTAATTTTGCCGATCGACGCACTAATCTCACTGATACGCAACGTGCCTGTAGCCGCATATAGAAAAGCAAAACCAAATAGCAATATTGCCGCAGCGATCGATCCCAGTACAAAATACTTGATTGCTCCTTCTTGGGATAACTTTGTTGGACTGGTATAGCCTATGAGAGCATAGATTCCGATGGAGGCCATTTCAAGACCTACAAACAGGGTCACGAGATCATCCGTAGCGACCATTGTACACATACCGGCGATGATCATATGAAACAAAGCTATAATCTCTCCCCGGAAAAACTTTTCTCTTAAATAGCCCTCGCCCATAAGTAGCGATACAACCAAAGCAATGCCAATAATCGCGCCTTGACCAAAATAACCAAGGCGTCCAGCGATGAAGCCACCACTTAAAAACATCTCACTGGCTGCGCCAGAGATCGCATAAAGACGAACGACCAGAAGGAGAGTTGAAAGAAGGGCGGCGAAATTAAGCCAATAATTCACCTTGGAGCTTGAGAATTTTTTACTCACAGAGCCCAGGAGTGCCAGGATCCCCGTCACACACAGGATCAGGATCGGCAAGGTGGCCCCATAGAAACTAGCTGTCAGCTGTGGAACTTGAACATTCACTTTAGACTCCTAAGCGGGATTAATTTGCTGCCTTTGAACGCATCTCGGAACCTAGTCGGTAGTCGAGACTGTAATTCTTATAATTTTTTGCTAGATGCTCAATTGCGGGCTTTGTTTTGCCCATAAACGCATTTGGAAAAATACCCATGACAATGGCCAAAACCGCGAGAGGTACGAGGTATCCAAGCTCTCTGCCATTGAGATCCTCCATCTCCTTATTCTCTGCCTTGTCAAGAGGACCAAACAAAATCTTGCGGCACAGCGTCAACATGTAAACAGCGCCAAGCAATACGCCCAACGATGCAAAAACCCCTGCGACTGGCATCGCTTGAAATGTACCATTTAGGATTAGAAACTCTCCGACAAAGCCGCCTGTACCCGGCAAACCCACGGAACTCAACGTTGCGATGATCAGCATCATCGCAAACAATGGCATATTTTCCGCCAAGCCACCGAAGTCGGCGAGCATTCGCGTATGCCGACGCTCATAAATAACCCCCACTAAAAAGAACAATGCTCCAGTTGAAATCCCGTGATTAATCATTTGGTAAGTGGCACCAGTCAATGCCTCCACACTTAGCTCACCACTAGCCATCACTGCAAACGTTCCGATGACCACGAATCCAAGGTGCGAAACCGAGGAGTATGCCACCATTTTCTTTGCATCTTTTTGAACCCAAGCCGTTAAGGCGCCATAAATGATCCCGACAACACCGCAAAAGATAAGAACCGGTGCCGCCTGAACCATAGCTTCTGGAAATAACGGCACAGTAAATCGAAGAAGACCATAAGTACCCATCTTCAGCAGTACGCCAGCCAGAATGACTGAACCGACCGTGGGCGCTTCGACGTGAGCATCGGGAAGCCAAGTATGAAACGGCCACATGGGAACCTTGATGGCAAAGGCCACAGCAAACGCCGTAAACATCCATAACTGAGTCGAAAGAGGCAGTTTAACCTGATATAAATCAAGAAGACTCGTGGAATAGACACCCGTCTGGCGAAAGTGTGCAAAATATAGGACAACTGCCGCAGCTAGCATTAACAATGAACCAATCACCGTATAAAGCACGAATTTAGTCGCAGCATAGATCCGGCGCTTACCGCCCCAAACTCCAATAATGAAGTACATAGGGATCAGCATCACCTCCCAAAACACATAGAAAAAGACCATATCCATCGCCACAAGGGCACCAATCATTCCAGATTGGAGCGCAAGTAACAGTGCGAGAAAATTCTTCTGACTAGCCTCCTCGATATGCCATTGACTTAACAACACAAGCGGCATCAAAAATGCTGTTAAAACGACTAGCAACAAACTGAGACCATCAACACCAACTATATACTTCATACCCATGGACGGTATCCACTCGTAGCTCTCTACAAACTGCAGAGCAGAAGACGTCCCATCGAACCAATACCAGACATGAAGGGATCCCATAAAGACAATGACTGCCGCCACCATCGCAACCAGACGAGCTGATGTCAGGGATGGCAACACTAAAATCAATCCCGCAGCAATGAGCGGCAAGAAAATCAGAAACGACAATATATACGAATTAATGAAGTCCATAGAGACCAAACCCTTCACTTGGGATTAATAAACGACTAAAGCCGACAATAAGCACACGAGTCCTAGCACTAACACCATGGCATGACGATGAATGGATCCCGTCATCTTAAAACTTGTCGCACCAGCAATGAATCGACAGAACTCTGCAGTCCCATTCACAGCCCCATCAATAATCTTAACGTCCACAAACGCCCATAAAAACTCTGCCATATCGCGAACGGGCTGAACGATCTTGGCAAAATAGAACTCATCAACAAAGTACTTATTCCACAGCAAGTTATAAGCACCAGCCATCGCCGAGCGCCAGCGACCCAACACGGGCTTCGGTCCTTTGCCGTAAAGTACAATGGCAGTAGACGACGCTATCAACATCACAACAACCGAAGCCGCCATCAAACCAAGCTCTAGGGAGTGACTATAAGTACCTTCAAGAAATTCCCAGTGTTCTTTCGCAACGTCTGGGATCATCATGATTGGCTTTAAATATTCGGCAAAGATATTGTGACCGCCCAGGGCGTGAGGCACGCCTAAAAATCCGACGCCGGCACTCATAACTGCAAGGACCACGAGCGGACCCCACATATCAGCGCCGGTTTCATGAGGCGTGTGCACGTGTCCATGTCCGTCATCATGGTCTTTTGATTTTGCATGGGAATGCCCGTCATGATGATTGTCTTCTCCGTGACTTGCACCTCGATGCTCACCATAGAACGTTAAACATAATAAACGCACCATATAAAAAGATGTACAACCTGCAGTGACCACCCCTAGACCCCAAAGAAGTGGACCACCACCGATGAATGACTTCCATAAGATTTCATCTTTTGAGAAGAAACCCGCAAACGGGGGCATTCCAATAATCGCTAAGACACCAACCAAAAACACAAGATGAGTGATAGGCATGTACTTTCTGAGACCGCCCATCTTAAACATGTCTTGCTCGTGATGCATCGCCACAATCACAGAACCAGCACCCAAGAACATGAGCGCCTTAAAACAAGCGTGCGTAAACAAGTGAAACACACCGGCATCAAAAGCACCGACTCCGCAAGCCATAACCATATAACCCAACTGACTAACCGTTGAGTAGGCCAGAACCTTCTTTATGTCAGATTGGACGATCGCAATGGTGGCAGCCATGAGAGCTGTCAAACCACCAACAATAGCGACGACTTGCATGGTCAAGGGGGCTAAATAGAACATGAAATTCAACCGAGTCATCATGTAAATACCAGCGGTCACCATCGTTGCGGCATGAATGAGCGCCGAAACAGGGGTAGGACCAGCCATCGCGTCAGGAAGCCATACATACAAAGGAAGCTGGGCAGACTTGCCCGTTGCTCCAATAAATAGACAGATCGTGATCCAACCGATAGCGCCAACATGCACGGCATCGAGGGTGTTGCCCCCAATAATCTCTCTTAACTCAGAGAAACTAACCGTTCCGAAATGCTTATAGGTTAAGAAAATTGCAAGTAAAAAACCAATATCACCAATCCGGTTTACCAAAAACGCCTTCATACCAGCTGCGGCATTTTTGTCATCATGGAACCAGTAGCCAATTAACAGGTAGGAGCACAGACCCACGCCCTCCCAACCAACGAACATGACCATGAGGTTATCACCCATGACCAATTGCAGCATCATGAACACAAAGAGATTCAAATAAGCGAAAAATCTCGCCGTTGAGGCCTCCTCATGCATGTAACCACCAGCATATATGTGGATGAGAGTACCTATACCCGTAACAACCAACATCATGAGGCCAGACAGTCGATCGACGATATACTTAAAAGGGGCAACAAAACCGCCTGCATCGAGCCACTGAAAAGCTAAATAGGTTTGCGGCTCGCCACCAGACTTCATCATATCTAAAAACAAGCTCAGTGCGGCGCCGAACGAAACAACCATTGCCGCAATCGCAACTAAATGGCTAACAACTTTAGGCGACTTCCTCAAAAATAAGCCATTTATGGCTGCGCCAACAAGAGGCGACAAGAGCATGATCCACAGCATCATTATTATTCCCCCCTAATTTAGCCGCGAAGAAGTCTTAAAATATCGGTATTGATCGTTCCGTATTTCCTAAACAAAGCAATCACCATTGCAAGGCCTACGGCTGCTTCGCAAGCTGCGACCGTTATGACAAACAAAACCATAACCTGACCATCGACATTGCCAATGGCGCGCCCCGCCGCAACAAAAACTAAATTTACTGCATTTAACATCAATTCGATCGACATCAAAACCATGATCAAATTTCGACGAAACAAGGCCCCAAACAACCCCAGGGAGAAAATCACACATGCTAAAACAAAATAAAAATCGACTGGTACCACTTAAACTGTCTCCTCGTTTGACGACTCAAGATGCCGACGTATTCTTTTTATCTTTTTTGGCAATAACAATCGCTGCGACGATCGCCATTAAAATCAAAACTGACGCCAATTCAAATGGCCAAATAAAGTTGGTCAATAGCTTCATAGCCACAACAAACGTATTACCGCCCGCGGCTTCAATGGCCACAGGGTCAAGCGAACCATCTCCCAATCCCGTCTGATCACCTTTAAAGGTCGCCGCTACGGTGATCAAAAAGCCAACCAAGGAGATCACCAGCGTCCCAGCCTCAACGGCCGAAAATCTCAAGCCTTTGAGCTGTTCGGGCTGCAGATTCAAAAGCATAATCACAAAAACAAATAACACCACGATCGCACCTGCATACACCAACACCTGAATCGCTGCAACAAAGTGACTTTCGAGGGTTGCGTAAAGTCCAGCCAACAGAAATAGATCCACAACTAAAAAAACTGCGCTTTTAACTGGATGCTTTGAGAGCACGACCATCAATGAACAAAGCGTTATGAGGGCTGCAAAAAGGTGGAAAACCCCATGCGTGGTTAATAAAGCAAAATCTGGCATCGCCAACTCCCAAACTTAAGAGAATCTGAAGGCAGCAATCACCACTGCCGTCAGCACAACATTCACAAGACCAAGGGGGATCATGTACTTCCATCCAAGGGACATCAATTGATCGTATCTAAACCGCGGTATAGTCCACCGAACCCAAACATATAGCCACATGAAAAATGTCGCCTTCAGCATGAGAGTGACGTGACCCAACAAAGCACTAACACCAATAAATCCCGTCCGCTGGTCTAATGACTGAACATCAAGAAACGGGATCTGCCAGCCGCCAAAGAAGACCGTCGAGGCCAAACAACTCAACACAAACATCGATACGTATTCCCCAAGAAAGAAGGCGGCAAACTTGGCAGACGTATATTCCGTGTGAAATCCAGCTACTAGCTCACCTTCAGCCTCGGCCAAGTCAAATGGTGCACGGTTTGTTTCTGCAAACATCGATATTAAAAACAGCACAAATGATATCGGTGATAAGAAAACACCCCATGTCCAAAAATGACTTTGAGCTTCAACAATTTTATTAAGATCCAACGAACCATAAATCAATACGGGCGGGATTAGAGACAACCCCAAAGGAATCTCATAACTAATCATCTGCGCCGACGCACGGAGCGAACCAAGCAGTGAATACTTGTTATTGGAGGCCCAACCAGCAATTGTCACACCGTACACAGCCAAAGAACTTACTGCAAAGATGAACAGGAACCCAACGTCGACTCGAATAACCGACAGGGGAATGACCGTTCCGAATGCGTGAATATCTGGACCATAAGGTATGGCCATAGCAATCAAAAACGCAGGGAACACGGAAAATATCGGCGCTAAATGATAAAACGCTTTTTGAGCGCCCTCTGGCACAACCTCTTCTTTAAAGATGAGCTTGATGGTGTCGGCAAGTGATTGCAGCAACCCATAAAGACGCCATTTAAATAGACCAGTCCGGTTTGGACCCTTTCGACGCTGCATCATGGCAGGGATTCGGCGTTCAGCCCAAACCATCACAGGAGGAATTTGTAATAACAGACCAGCAATAATCGCAAACTTTAAAATCGTTGCGATAAACTGGACTGTGAACTCATCTGCTGTCAATCCCATTCAAGAGCCCCCCGCTTCACCACATAGATATATCCAGAAATCAAAATCATCATAAACACAAGAATTTCGGCGACTCCAAACCAGCCCAGCTGGGGAAAAGCGGTCGCCCACAGATAAAGGAAAATTGTTTCAATATCAAAAAGAATAAAAAGAATAGCCGTTAAATAGAATTTGACGCTCATCTTCTCATTGGCGTTCGTTACCTTTGGTACGCCGCACTCATAAGGGTCTATTTTTTCAGGCCTTGGATTTTTCGGCCCGAGAAACGCAGCTAGCGCACTTAAGATAGCCCCAAGGGTTAAACCAAAAATTAGAACGATCAACACCGGAAGATAAGGGTTCATTCTGTCCACCTGCCAGAAAAGTCTGGTAATATATCATTCCAGGTAAACCCTTTGCAGGAGATTTGTTTCGATGACTGGCACAGATAAACAAAGAAAAATTCTCGTTCTCGGGGCCGGAAACTTCGGAACATGCCTTGCAGAGCATCTCGCGCGCGAGGGCTGGAATGTCGACATTTGGTCTCGTTCAAAGACTCTCGTTGAGAGTATCAACAGTCTTCACAAAAATCCCAAATATCTCAATACGATTACCTTAACACCGACCCTGACTGCGATCAACCACATCGAGCCCTCCCATATAAATGATTATCGGGCCATCGTTGTGGCGGTGCCGATGCAAGCCGTGCGTGAAACTTTGAAACCATTTGCTCAACATTTAAACAAAAGCACACTGCTCATCAGTGCTGTCAAAGGAGTTGAGATCAGCTCTGGCTTTTTCTTCATCGACTTGGTTGCTGATTTATTTGGCAAGCCTCTGGCTGACGGGACTGTCGTGTTGTCGGGACCGAGCTTTGCGATTGAGGTTGCTCAAAAGCTGCCCACAGCCGTTGTCGCCGCGAGCAAAGACCACAATCGCGCTTCTGAAGTGCAGAAAATTTTTCATACTTCATTTTTTAGGGTCTATACATCGAAAGACCCCATTGGACTGGAAGTGGCTGGCGCCATGAAAAACGTAGTGGCCATTGCGGCCGGGGCCTGCGCAGGACTTGGCTTACAAATGAACAGTATGGCTGCGTTAATCACGCGCGGACTTGCCGAGATTACGCATTTAGGAGTAAAGCTTGGGGCTAATCCGTTAACGTTTCAAGGTCTCGGCGGAGTTGGAGACCTCTTTCTCACCTGCAGCTCAGACAAAAGTCGAAATTATTCCCTAGGCTTCAAACTCGGCCAAGGCATGCGTGTTCATGAAGCGCTACAAAGCTTAGGGTCGGTCGCAGAGGGATTCACGACAGCCAAAGCCGTCCACGGACTTGCGCGAACACTAAACGTTGAGACACCCATAGCCGACCAAGTTTTTGCAGTGTTATACGAGCACAAGCCAACAAAAGCCGCATTGATGGATCTCATTTCACGTGATGCAAAACCCGAATTCACATTTGCAAACCATGAATAAATCAAACCGAATACCAAAAGCTGCGATTCTAGCCGTTGGTACTGAGATTACCAATGGCGAAGTCATCAATACGAATGCTGCCTTTATTGCCGCTGAGCTCTCAGAGCTTGGGTTTCTGTGCGACCATCATGCCGCCGTGCCAGACGACCGTGCCGCAATCGCGACAAACCTCGCAAATCTTGTATTGGACCACCAGTTGGTGTTTATCACGGGCGGCTTGGGACCAACGACAGATGACTTTACCCGTGACGTCATCGCCAATGTTTCTAAACACAATTTAGTGTGGTCTGAGGATGACTGGCAAAGAATCCTGCGCAGGCTCAACAGTGTCGGTGCTCCGTTTGCCGAGTCAAACAAGCAGCAAGCCTACTTTCCCAACTCGGCTGAGATTTTCCCGAGTGCACACGGAACAGCCTCCGCGTTTCGAATCAAAATCGGTAGCTGCGATGTCATCGCACTGCCGGGTCCACCGAGAGAGATCAAGGGACTCTGGCAGGATCACATAAAGTCTCTTCTCCAAAATCTTAACCCTGACGCCAACAGCCAAAATCCAGAAGTATGGACTTGTCTTGGCCAAAGTGAGTCTCGCCTTGGTGAAATCGTTGAAGCAGCTCTAGCAGGCAGTGGACTGCAAACAGGATACCGAAGCCACATGCCGTACATCCACGTCAAAGTCTGGATTTTGCCGCATCAAATGCCTGACTTCAATGCCAGCTGGAAGCAAAAACTGGAGTCTGCCTTAGCCCCTTGGCTCGTTGGACAGAATAATTTTGACGCGGCTTTGAATCTTCAACAAGCGGCCACAAGAATCCAGCGGTTAGTCTTAATCGATAGTGGAACACGAGGCTACGCCGCAAAAAGGCTATTTGCCGCTGTATCCGCCCAAAGTCCGATTACAGTCATTACAAGCGACATAACAACCGACTTAAATGATATCAAGCCTACCAGCAATAGACATACGGCAACCATCTCGGTTGTGCCCGAGTCCGGCGAGTTGAACATCACATTTTGTACCGTGACAGGATCTAAGCAGCACACGGAAGTTACCCGTTACATCGGGCAACAAAACGCTGAGCGACTAAGGACCTATGCAGCAGAGCGCGCATTTTTGAAACTTGCCGACTGGATAAATTCAACAGTGGAGGAGGTATCTCACCATCGCCCATTGTTCGAGAAAACTGTTTTCGCGGCCATGGCGCGACTGACGCCTCTCCCTACTAAATGTTTGAATAAAGTACGTCGCTTCTTCTGCTGAGATATAAACCTCGATCGCAGTCGTCGCCTGACGTGTGCTTCGATCTTTGCCAGTTGGGAGGGGTATAGGCTTCCCGGCCCAAATCTGCACTGTTTCTTCGGACACCCTTGGCCAAGATCAGTTCTTTCATGATTAGTTATTACCCATACCGGGCGCACGACCGAGGCCGACTTTCGTCGGCCTCGTTTTTTAGTGCCACCCCCCGGGGTCGAACCGGGACACCATTGCTGGCGCGGGATTTTGAGTCCCGCATGTCTGCCAAATCCCCCATCAACCCGAAATCATGAACGGAATCTGAAATGCTCCTATTGGCCCCATTGCGGGGTCACAATCGGACGTTTCGGGATCGGCGACGGGGCGGGGCAGTTCTTTGCTGAAAATACAGCGTTATTGACATGTGTTGAAATTATGTCGTAA
The DNA here is from genome assembly GCA_044360315.1 of Oligoflexales bacterium. Lineage (GTDB taxonomy): Bacteria > Bdellovibrionota_B > Oligoflexia > Oligoflexales > RGVZ01 > CAMDKS01. The sequence continues at coordinate 41,771 of JBIKKO010000005.1, read as the reverse complement.
AATCAACACAAGGTAAAAGTGGGGGAAACCAACAGCATGGAAGTATTCCGATGACAACGATTCTACGAACGCTGGCGAACAAACTGTCCGCATCCAAGAAAAGCATTTTGCTTCTCGGCCCTCGACAAACTGGAAAATCGACTTTGCTTGGTGATCTGTTTCCCGAGTCGAAGAAGTTCAACCTTGCCGATGAGTCGGAATATTTGAATTTTGCGGGCGACCCGCGAATGCTCGAACGGCGGCTAGGTCCAAATTTTCAGGGCGATGTGTTCATCGACGAAGTTCAGCGTTTGCCGAGCCTTTTGAACACAGTGCAGAAGATCATCGACGAAAAGCGTCGCATTCGGTTTCTCCTGACCGGATCGAGCGCTCGCAAACTCCGGCGGGGCGAAGCCAACCTGCTGCCTGGGCGAATTCATGGCTACACCCTTGGCCCGTTGGTATCACATGAGCTGAACTACCAGGGGGACACAGAACAAATGCTAGCCTATGGCTCCCTGCCTGGAATTTACACGGAATCAGATGAGCAGGATCGTTCCAAAACGTTGTCTTCCTACGCAGCGACGTACCTAAAAGAGGAAATCCAGGCCGAGGCCTTGACAAGAAACATCGAGGGATTCGCTCGCTTTTTGAAATTCGCCGCGGTGTGCGCCACCCAATTTTTGGATTTGCAAAAACTGGCGAAGCAGGCCCAAATCAATCATCAAACCGCCACAAGATATTTCACGGTGTTGGAAGACACGCTCATCGTGCATCGGCTCGACGCATTCGCGAAGTCATCGCGCACAAGACTCATTCAGCATCCACGATATTTCTTTTTCGACAATGGTGTTCTTAATGGCCTCCTTGGGAACTTCATTGTCAGCGACGATCGCAAAGGGGCGCTCTTTGAAAATCTTGTCGTAACCCAAGTCATTCACAGCATCGCGGCTAGGGATGAAATCGGCTGCCGATTGTCGAGCTACCGAACAGAGCATGGCGCGGAGGTCGACCTGATCATTGAGCGCGCTGACACCACCATTGCGCTTGAAATCAAAGCGACCCGCTACGTCAGCGAAACCGACCTTACTGGTCTGGAGAGCTTCGCAAAATACTACGGACGCCCGCATCGGCCAATCTTGGCCTACATGGGATCCGAGCGACTCTTCATCAAGGGCGTTGAGGTTATCCCGTGGCAGGAAATGTTGGCAGAGTGCGGGCTGTGAGATGAGCCGGGCGGGGTGGTTTTGAGGCCATTCACTTTCTACTTGACCCTCAAGTTGCGTGATAGATTAGCCTCGTTCAGTGAAGGCAACGGAGGGGTATTCGGTCATACTGTAGTAGTTAGACCACCCCACATACCACTGGTTGATCTTCTTCACTGTGATCTCAATCGATGTACTTGTACCTTGTGGCGCCCCTTCCGTTGTCTCTTATCTCGATACTAACCCCGTCGACACCGGGTTTCCCACGGTTGCGTTTTACTTGACGGAAGGCTTCGCGTAAGTGATCATCTGAAAACACCTGTTCAAAGAGGCTCTTGTTTAGATCAGATAAGGTTTGCTCTCTCATTTTATTTGTATGCTCCTGTGTTGCATGTCATCTTCCACGATCTTATGCGGTCGCTAGCGCAGTTTAGGGCTTAAGCTATCGTTATCCCGTGGGCGAATGCGACCCAAACTAGCGGCCCCTTCCCCGGGTAAGGGTCATAACTGATTCCTCGCCTGCCCACCTCCATTACCTGATGGATTTACGGAAAGGATTTGGACTTCGATGGTCACGGACATCTCATCCACCCAACCGGCCTTACGGAGGTTCGCTCGCGCTTGGACGACGATTTTGGCTCCAGCTTTCTTCAGATTCCTCATTGGCACATGCAATAATCCGTGATATTCGCCGCGAACTACGCGGCCCTCTCTCCAGCCAGGCTTCCCGGCCCAAATCTGCACTGTTTCTTCGGACACCCTTGCCTTCGCCTACTTGTTCCTTCTTCCTAGGCCAAGATCAGTTCTTTCATGATTAGTTATTACCCATACCGGGCGCACGATCCCCGACGCGCCAAAGGCGCCGAGGATGACGAAACCAGATCCCCGAAGCGTCATCGCTGCTATTGAACCAATTCGTTCATAATCGTGCGCACGGACAGAATCTCGTCAATCGTTTCTACACTCTTGCCAGCTTGCCAATAGTCTTTATAGCCTGAACCTTTTTCATTCGATCTCTTCAATTGCCAAACACTCTTTAACGTATAAAAGATCCGCGCATAATGCTTAAAATTTGGATGTTTTAGCATCCACTTCGCAACAGCTCCCGCTTCGGTACCAATGCTTTCGATGTAAGGTGTTTTAATGATCGACACAGGAACGCCACTGATTTTGTCTGTTGCGACTATATCTTTTTCCTGGGCTTTGATGATCGCCTGTTTGTAATCCTCGTGGGCTGAACATTCTTTCGACGCAATAAATCGCGTTCCTAGCTGCACGCCCTCGTACCCCAGCGCGAGCATTTCTTGAAACTCCTTATGACTACCCACACCGCCAGCACAGACAAGTGGTAACCCAAATTGCTTCAAATCCTTTACCAATTGCGCTGGTGACTCGGTACCAAGGTGACCGCCTGCGCGATTGTTCACACAAATCAACCCATCAACACCATAACCAACAGCTCGTTCAGCCCACTTCAGATTTGTTACATCGTGATAAACGATACCACCCAAAGGACGCACTCGCTCGATCACCCATGACGGATTACCAAGGGCTGTTACAAAAAATCTAATACCCTCTTCAATGGCAATATCCAGCCAGGCTTTCAATCGGTCTTCATAACGTTTCGCGCTTTTTTCCACGAGAAGGTTTAGCCCAAGCGGCTTCTTAGTGAGCTGCTGCATGTAGCGAACGCCGGCACGAAAGTCATAGCCATGAGCATAGACCAAAGACACAGGCTGGATGATGCCGATGCCTCCAGCCTCGCTTGCTGCCGCCACCAACTCAGGGTTACTGCAAGGATACATAGCCCCACAAATGACCGGAAGCTCGATACCGGCATGTTGTGTAAATCGATTGGGCCAAGGGCGCGAAGCAGCTGTCATGACAACCTCAAATAAATTTTTCATTATTGTTAGACCTTTAGATACTAGGCCGAGACGACGAAAATTTCCATAAACTTGCTAAGTTATTTTCAATCGGGAGTTGACGAATTCCAAACTTACCTGCTTCAATGTCCTCTTCGAAGGCGTCAGACCTAAGAATAACTTGTTCATCAAACGTTCTGGAGCGTAAGCATGACTAAAAAGTCAGCAAAATTGCCTGTTGAGGAGGCGCCCAAGCCTCGCGCAGGAAAGAAGATCACCTCGAGCTCAACAGCCGAATATTTCTCGAAAAACCTTCAGCAGGTGGGCTTCTCATCACCGACAAAGGCTGTGCTAACCACGGTTAAAGAGGCCATGGACAACAGTCTCGATGCCTGCGAGGACCATGGAATCCTACCAAACATCAACGTGATCATCGAAAAGCTGGGCGCTGGTACCATGAAAACCACCGATCGCCTAAAAATTTTGATCGATGACAACGGGCCGGGTATCCCAGAAAATGACATCGCTAAGGTCTTTGGCGAATACCTGGCAAGCTCTAAGTTCGGTCGTGGTCGATGCAGCCGCGGCCAGCAGGGTATCGGCATTTCTGCCGCAACAACTTGGGCCCTGCAAACAACAGCGACCCCTGTTCGCGTCATTACAAAAACAAAGGATCAACGCAAAGCCATTAAGTGCTCCATTGAAGTTGACTTAAAAAACAATAAAGGGATCATCCGCGACCGACAAACGATCGATTGGGACCGCCCACACGGGACGTCTGTTGAATTCATCATGGAAGGCCGCGTCCAGCTCAACGGCGAAGCAGGCTTACTCAGTTACCTGCGTGGGAATGTGTTAGTTAACCCCCACATGACATTAACGTACACCCTTCCTGAAGTCGGCACGGCCACCTACGAACGGGTTACCCAGGAAGTCCCACACGTCCCTGACGCCACCGAGCCCCATCCCCATACTATGAAACTTGGTGAGTTTTTGGCCCATGCGCGACTTTTTGGCCGGACAAAGATGCAGACATGGCTTAAGACTGGCTTTTCAAGAATGTCTGACAAAGTGATCTCCGACATGTGGAAGGCACAGAGTCTACCAGCCAATCTTTTAGACAAAGGACTTGAATCTATAACAGACGAAAGCCTTAAGTCGATCTACGCTGCAGTTCATGCCACGCAGCTCATGGCTCCCAGCACCCAAAGTGTCGTCAGCATTGGTGAAGATGCTATGTCTTTGTCAGTGCAACGTCTTGGCGAAATTAACTTCTTTGCAGTTGCGACAAGAAAGCCAACCATTTGCGACTTTAAACCGATTCAAGTCGAAGTTGCCATAGCCCGCATTCAAGGAGCTGGCATCGATGCCGATGAACCGGTTCAGGTCCTTCGTTTTGCTAACCGTGTGCCACTGCAATTCGATAAGGCCGCCTGTGCTATCGTGAAAGCCATCACCACAGTAAATTGGCGATCCTATGGGCTGAGACAACCAAAAGATGCATTACCAACTGGACCATATATTCTTGCCGTCTCCATCGTATCACCATTTATAAAGTTCAAGAATGCGTCGAAAGAAACCATCGACGCGTCTGATGAACTAGTTGAGGAAATCCGTCGCGCACTCATGCAGGCCGGGCAACGGCTATCGCGACATCTATCTCGTGAAACCAAGGCTGCAGATCTCGAGGAGAAAATCCAATATATCGAAAAATTTGGTCCTGTTCTCGTGGATACATTGATTCGTATCACAAAAAGTCCAGAAAAACGCAAAACTGCTGCCTATGAAGGCTTAAAGAAAATACTTGGTCGTGACACCGATGAAGCACAAACAAAGCTGGCCTCTGCCGAGACCGCATTAGATGAGGCAAATTTGGCGCGTCAAAAACGCCTAAAGGCTTTCCGCGACGAAGATAACGCACTCGAAGCAACTAGAGTACCAACGAGCGAAGACATGGAGATGCTAGAGTCAGACACCGAACTTGATCACGTCAATAAAGATTATGCAGACATTGATGAGCTCAATCAATCTGATGAGCGCCCACGTAAGAAAAAGTCAAAATCCGAAGATGAAGACATACTTTCCGTATTCGCCCCGGAAAAACCACTCAAAAAATCGGCCAACACTCCGTCCAAAAAGAAGATCGTAAATAAGAAACCAGAGTCCAAAGCTGCGGCTAAAAAATCCACAGCCAAGGCCCCCGCTAACAAAAAATGAGATAGAAACGAGGATAGCCCCCATGCCATCAATTCATACACCCCGTAAAGGCCGTATCAACACTGATATTATGAAGCAGTGCCTTGCTCTTTGCGATCATATGCTCGCAGACTTAGAAAAAGCCAAAAGACCGGTCTTAAAAGCAACAAAATGTAGTCTCGACAACTCGTTATACGACCATCGGCTTGGCTACCTTACCCCCGGGGACAAGAAAGTGACGACTGAGCTCAACGTAAGCTCTGTGAAACGCATGTCTCGGTCGATTTTCATGCTCGAGATTCTTTTGCGCAACCTCGAATCAGGAAACGTCGCAAACAAACGCGAACTTTACTATGTGAGTAAGGGTGAGATTAAACACAATCAAAACCTAAAACCACTCGATTTTGCGGATCAGGATGAATCCGATGAAGTGATCGATTTTATCTGCGAGATGATTGAAGCCTATCGAGAAGAGCTCAATTGTTTTGCCAACGACCGTGGTGGGCAAACCTACTCTCAGCAGCTAGTCGTCACAGAGACTATGTCTGACGGCACTCAAGCGGTGATTGATTTAAGCCAGCTCGGCACCTCTCCATTTCAACCCAAGAACAGGCCACAAAACCTGACTTTGAAAGCTAAAAAGAAGATCGATTTTGGCATTATTATTGAATCAGAAGCGACCGCCAACACACTGGTGGCAAATGGCTTCACCAAACGTCACAATTCGATCGTCATTGGCGCAGGAGGGGTACCGTCTAATGCCGTTAGAGGCTGGGCGAAACGTATCCAAGACCAACTCAAGATTCCACTGTTTTTCTACGGAGACCTCGACGCCTACACGATTCAAAATATTTATCGTACGCTGAAAGCCGGATCAGCATCATCACTGATCCGAAACAGTGATTTCTCGGCGCCGGAAGTTAGGTTCCTCGGCGTTCTTCCTGAGGACATCAAAAAATACGATCTCAACGACTACTCGGTAAATGAAAAAGACCCAACCGAGGCTCGGGCACTCAAAAAAGCTAAGGACGCCTTACAAAATGATCCATTCTTTAAGGATAAACGTAATCGTGGTCTATCGGAAATTTTAGAGTGGCTACACAAGAACAAACGTCGTTGCGAGCAGCAGGCCTACTATGGGGTTGACCCCCGAGACCCTCAAATCGCAGAAAAGATCATCGTTGAAAAGATCAAAAAAGGAAATTACGTCTAAGCACGAGGGGCAGCCCACCAGAGCTGCCCCCATTGTTTTCAAACCTGATCCGGAGTCCGTCTTAAAACTTTAGACGCATACCAGCCCGAAGATTGATGTAGTTAAGATTTAAATTTGTATCTTCCGACTGCTTCTCCTGGCTATCTACTTTTATCTCACTAAACGACCACTGAAGATGCGTCACGCCAAGTCCTCCAAAGAACTGCGTCGTATCTGCGCCGTAGGTGGCATCGTAACCACCGGTCAGTACAAAACCAAGCTTCTCATCAGTTTTGCTTGTTTTACCGCCACTCTTACCCGTGAACTGACCTTGCGCCATACCAAAGCCAAAGCGAAATACTCCAAACAAATTATCACCCAAGGAATGACCAAAACCCACGCGAGGGGTAAAGCTAATTGGGGTCATGCTTGCCTTAACTTCCGGAGAGGCCTTCCAGTTAAATGACCGATAGGCAACCTCGACACCAAGTTCAATACGACTCCAGCTTTCTGATTGAATCAAGTAACCTGGCTCAACACCAAAGCCAAACCCCATACCAGACTTACTTTTAGGCTCGGCATCATAGATAGGACCAAAATCACCGACCACACCGAGTGTGAAGCCACCGTAGGTGTTTTCCGATTTTACTTTTGGCGGGGTGCGAGCTGCCTTCATCCGCTCACCAAAACTCTTAGATTCATCGTTATAGGTCTTATTGTAACCATCATCGCCAATCACCTCTTCTTGGGCGAATGCTGATGAACACAACATCGACAAAACCGAAACCCCAACCCATCTTACACAGTGACGCATGTCATCCTCCAATTTTAGTTGAAATGATCTCAATCTTAGAAACCGTTTAGTCCAATTTGACGTCTGTCCTCTAGCGCAAACTTGCACGCCAGCAAGCCCTCATGAATAATAGCAAAACGGTCTGCCGATCGATCGTCAGTGCTATAGATCATCAGGCGTCCTCGTAAAACGTCACTACGAGTACTAAACACATTACCGAACGTGTCAATCTAACACAGATCAAAGCGAATTTGATCATGAAAATATCAACTTCAATTTTTTTACATCCTCAACCGTTGTTGGGTGTGATGAAAAAAAGGGCGCGCCAGCCCAGGGATGCTCCTTAGGGTTAGGCTCTGTCTCATAGCGTGGGATCACATGCCAATGGAGGTGCTCGTCAACATTGCCTAAGGACGCATAATTCATTTTGAGCGGATGATAGTGCTCGTTAATAAGTTTACCAACCCGCAATACATCTGCAAAAATTGATGCGCCGTCGACCGAAGGCAGCTGATGCATCTCCCGAACGTGCGTTTTGGAAATGACCACACAATATCCGGGGAAATACTGATGCTCACCTGGGATCACGATCACATGCTCTGTTTCAAAAAGTAGCCGGTCCAAGGATCCGTCACGGGCCCTTGCGACTCGCTCGCAGTGAGGGCATTGGGATTCAGCAACTAGGCCCACTAAGGTCTCCTTTTTTATGCTGGGACAGCAATGCTAAGGGATCAAGACCGCAGCATAAAAAGACGCTGTCCTCGCCTGTCTATCATTAAACTTTAAACCGGCCGCCTCGGTTAGACAACCATAAGTTAACTTTCAGAAAATCACCTATCCCAAGTCATATCAAATAACCCAACCGTCTTAAAAAACGCGGTGAATCACAAAACCCATTAGGTTCAAAAGACATACGCCTTTAGCAAGACAACCCAAATCGTAGAACGCCCAAAATAGGGACAATGACGGGGGTATCAAAGCAAACCCTATCCAGAAGCCAGATTGATCATCCGTCCTGTTGCCAACCCCGGTGCATAGCGATATACCTAAAGACTCGAAACTTAGGAGATCCACAACATTGCTAAACAATACGCCTGGTGACGGGTCTCTTCCCCATGCCCTGCCTCTTGAACGATTGATAGACACCCTAAAACGCCCGGACAACCTCCCGTCTAAGTTACAGATCATTGGCGCGTCGGATGTGGCTGGTCAGCTTTTGTCCCTTGTCGTTGGAACACGATGGAATAAAGTCGTCCTGATTGCCCCATCTCATCGCGACGTGTCGTCGATACTCAACCTATTAGAGTTGAATTTAAGTACGCTGTCAGCGGTAAACGTCTCCGCATCTCACCTGCCACATCTGTCATTGTGGGGTGCTGATCGATTTATTAATCCAACGTTAAGTCGAAAACAACGGCTCAATGCTTTGTTCAAGTTAAATGAGACATCGTCAAAGTCCATCATCGTCACCACGATCGCTGGTCTTTTCCAGAGCACATTAACTCAGCAATTACTGCATGCCTTCACCTATAACGTCACAACTAATGAAGAAACTGATCAGGATGAGTTGATTAAAAATCTGGAAAAAGCAGGTTACCACTCCTCAACTCTGGTGGACGAAGAGGGATTGTTTAGCGTCCGCGGATCAATTATCGATGTGTTTCCTCCAAATTTACCTGCGCCACTTCGAATCGAGTTTAGTGGCGATCTGATCACTAGTCTGCGCATGTTCAGTATTGACGATCAGAAAAGTCGGGAAACCCTGACCACGGCACACATTGGCCCAGCCAATGAGATCCTTGTTAGCGATACCGATAGATCTGCTGCCGCCCAACGCTTACATGAGTTTCTTCTTGGCTTAGATCAGGTTCCCACCCCTGACAAAGATGGATTTCGGGGAGCATTTTTAACAGGCAGTCGACCAGCGGGGTGGGATCTTTTAGCGCCAGTTTTGCGTGCCCAAAGCACGTCAGCCTTTAACATCCTTACAGGTGACTCATGTCTCGTGTTCGTTAAAGGCTTAGATGCTGCCCTAGGAGCCTACGACGATCTGCTCAAATCCTTTATTGAAGCTCATAAAAGGGATGTGGAAGCTAAGCGTATCAGCGTGACGCCTGAGCAACATTTCCCCGAACGAACGGCTATTAGAGACTGGATTGCGAAAGCGCAGTCCCAAGTGATTGAACTCGGCAATCCAGTAATAAAACAAGACTACACGCAACTGAGCCTCACCAACCTTGGAGGCTTTGAGGCCGTGTCTCCGGCCCTAAGCGGCAGTTCTCGATTCGACGCCTGGATTATGGCGCTTACAAACCTAATTCAGCTCGACCATGGAAGAGTTTGCGTTCTAGCCTCTGGACACGAGCAAGAGGAACGCCTGGCGTCACTATTCAGTCACCGCGATTTACGCACATCAAGGAAACAAAAATCTTTACTGGACGCGATTTATAACGGCGCCCATGAAAATGTCCATATTTTATCTGGCCATCTCAGCTCATGGCTTTGGTTGGAACAAACAAAAACTCTTATCTTGCCAGAACATATTCTGCTTGGTGTTGTTCAAAAACGGCAAAAGTCAGCTTCGACGAAATTAAAAAACTTTCTAAGTTCATTTCGTGATCTGAAGGTCGGAGACTTTGTTGTTCATGTGCTTCATGGCGTTGGCCGATACAAAGGTATGACCACACTTCACGTGGGCGGGATCACTGGCGACTTTCTAAACCTAGAGTACGCTGGTACGGATAAAATCTATTTACCCGTCGACAAGCTTAATCTCCTGCAACGCTATAGCAGTGGTGGCGAGGGATCTGGACATCCGTCACTTGACAAGCTCGGTTCTGGATCTTGGGATAAGAAGAAACAACGCGTCAAAGAATCCGTCAAAGAGATGGCGGACAAACTTCTAAAGATCCAGGCCCAACGAGCCCTAGCTCACATTCACACTTACGATCCGCCTGGAGATGATTATTACAAATTTGAGGCTGAATTCCCGTACGAGGAAACTGAGGACCAAGTCAAAGCCATCTCGGAGGTCAATACTGATCTACAGTCAACAAAAGCCATGGATCGACTTATATGCGGTGACGTCGGCTTCGGAAAAACAGAGGTTGCCCTAAGGGCTACGTTTCGCGTCGCAAGCGAGGGTTTCCAGGTTTTGGTTCTAGTTCCCACAACCATTCTTTGCTACCAACACTACCGAACATTTCATGATCGACTTAACCGCCACGGTATCCGCGTTGCTCAAATAAATCGGTTCGTAAGCTCAAAAGAGCAGAAGCAAGTCTTGGACGATCTCATGGTTGGTAAGGTTGATGTTTTAGTGGGAACTCATAGACTACTGAGCCAAGATGTAAAAACCAGACGGTTAGGGCTTGTCATTGTTGACGAGGAGCAACGTTTTGGCGTCTTGCATAAGGAAAAACTAAAAGACCTCAGAGCTGGCGCCGATATTTTAACGTTGACAGCCACACCGATTCCTCGAACACTTCACATGTCAATGCTTGGACTCAGAGATATTTCAATCATTACAACACCACCTCAGAATCGAATGAGCGTTAAAACATATGTAGCTCGCGCTGATGAGTCTCTGATCCGAGATTCCATTACACATGAGCTTGATCGCGGCGGCCAGGTATTCTTTCTCCACAATCGCGTTGAAGATATCGACGCCACCACCTTGTGGGTCAAAAGTCTTGTCCCACGGGCTAACGTTAGATTTGCACACGGACAGATGCGCGAAACCGATTTGGAAACTACGATCATTGACTTCATAGAGCATAAATTCGATGTTTTAGTCTGCACGACAATCATCGAATCCGGTGTTGATATGCCTAATGTCAATACGCTCATTGTGATGGATGCCGATCGATTTGGCCTTGCCCAGTTATACCAAATGCGCGGTCGCGTAGGACGATCATCAGTACAGGCCTACGCCTATTTTCTAACGAAAGATCCCGAACGCTTGACAGAGGAGTCCCGCCGGCGGCTTGATGTACTGGCTATGCATCAGGAGTTAGGAGCTGGCTTCCAAATAGCCAGTCATGATTTGGAAATTCGCGGCGCGGGAAATTTATTGGGCGCAGAACAGTCGGGGCACGCATCGGAAGTTGGCCTTGAAATGTATACGGATCTTTTAGCGGAAGCCATCTCTGAAATCCGCGGCCAAATCCCGGAGAAAACAAAAATTGATACGGAAATCAAACTGCCGATTACGGCTCTTATTCCTGAATCCTACATACCAGAAGAAGGGATCAGATTACAATTTTACAAGTCACTCTTTAGCATCGAAAGGTCGGACGAGCTATCGGCCATCGCCGATGAATTGAACGACCGTTTTGGCCCGGCACCAGAAGAAACCCAAAGATTGTTTGGAGTGGCCAGACTGAAGCTGATATTATCTTGGCTCGGGGCTATCCAGCTTTCAATGAACCCTAGTGCTGGCTGGTTCGAGATTAAATTTGGCTCCCTCAAGGAAAAACAACTTGATAGAATCATCAAAGAAGCTCAGCGAAGTCCTAACACATATCGCCTTTCTCCCGACTATAAGTTGTATGTGTATTGGCAGCAGGCGGCTGATCGTGGTTCAATGGATTCAGCTCCACAAACCCAAGTGGTAAAATATATCATTGAACACCTAGATCCCCTAGCAGCTGGAATGGAACCACAATGAATACGCGTTTTAAACCTTTAGTATTTGTTATGCTCTGTCTTTTCAGTGGATTTGCCATTTGGAAATTTTTCAGCAAACCACTCCCGACAGCGGACAATCTGCCAGAACTTTCGTCGCAACCACCACCAAAATCTGATAGTCAGACCGAGTTTCAAGTCATTGAGGTTGGTGGCACCAAGATATCTCCAGGTGATTTCGCCTGGGAGCTAGAACTACACACAAGGGTCTCGATTTCCCAGCACCACGATGAGCAGTTTGGTTTACCCAAAAGTGACGATAGCGCAAAGCCTTCCAAGATCGACGTTCAGGATGGACCGGAATTGCGAGAACGCATTGTGTCATCGGTTATCGAGCGTAAGGTGCTTTATCGATATATCCAGGATAAGGTTCGCGGTTTTGACCTAAGTGATCCAGCCCGTTACTCAAAATGCCTCGCAGAAGTTCAAGACGTGACTCAATCAAATCCAGAATTTTTTGCAGCACCCCAAAGCCGCGAACGACTTAAAACAAAAGTCTGCGAGGAGTCCATCGTTAGACAGTACCTGGAAGAGCAGATCTTCAAGTCAGTCACGGTAGCCGACACCGAGATTGCCTCCTATTATCGGACCCACGAAAAATCATACCGAAAACCTGTTCGCGTCCTCTTGCGGCAGGTGGTTGTCGCTAAGGAAGACCTGGCAAATGAGCTTCGAAAGTCCATAAAACAAAGTAATTTCAGTGATTTAGCAAAGAAACACTCCATCACTCCTGAGGCTGCAAACGGAGGGCTCATCGGTCCATTTTCGAAGGAGCAACTTCCAACGCTTTTTGATATTGTGTTCTCGATGAACGCTGGAGATATCAGCGGTGTGATTAAATCTGAGTACGGGTTTCACATCATTATGCCGGTTCAGAAACTACCGCCGCAGACCATCTCTCTTACTGAGGCCACGCCTGAGATACGAGCTGAGCTGATACGTACGAAACAGCTCGACGCTTTTCAACGCTGGCTGAACACTGCGATGAATGCTATCTCGGTAACATCGCCAAGCTCGGGGATCATGCAATGACTTTTAAAACATTGTTCTTTTTGGCTTTCTTGAATCCATTGCTCAGCCAGGCCGCAACCGCCACGGAAGCCCCCAGCACCGCAGCAAAGGCTTCCGTCCCCAGCAGTCCAGCTGCCGCAGCACCCGATCCCAGTGAGGTCTTGATCGACCGGGTTCTGGCTCTGGTCAACGGACGTCCGATCTTCTACCGCGATGTTCGTCGCAAAATTGATGTAGGCCCAGCGGTCGTTGTTAGTGAGTACCCCGCCACGGCGGACGCTCCTGCCGAAGCCCGGGCCCTCAATGATGCCATCAATTTTGAGTTGATCATGAGTGCCGCAAAAGATTTAGACATTGAAGTCGTCGATGCGGACCTTGATCAGGAGATCAATCGTTATCTTGAGGAACAAAAGATTTCAAAAGACAAACTCTCAGAGCTGCTAGCTCAAGAGGGAGAAACTCTCGAGAACTATCGCCGCGACTTCCGGAATCAGATGGTACTACGCCGCTTTCAAAGGCGGGTCATAGCACCGTCGATCAAGGTCACAGAAAAAGATGTGGAGACCTACTACCTAAGCCAAAATGGCGAGTCCAGCAACGACTTAGTTGACGTAAGTTTACGACAAATCTTGATTCGAATTGATGCCAACATGAACAAAGACCTGGTTGCGGCCAAGAGGACCTTAGCTAACGATATCCACGCCAAACTCAAGGCTGGACTGGACTTCACAGACGCCATGGGTCTTTACAGTGATGACCCTGAGGCGAAAAAGACAGAGCAAAAGCCGATCATACTCAAACTAAAAGACCTTTCAGGCACACTAAAGTCTGCGATTGAACCCCTCAAAACGGGAGAATTTACAGCACCCATTTCAATGCCCGGGGGGCTGATGATCTTTCAATTAGTAGAGAAGAAACTGGGTGAAAATCGCGATTTTGCCGCAAAAAAAGCTAAACTTGATCAAGAGCTGCGTTTGCTTGAACTCCAAAACCAGACAAATAAATGGCTCAGCGATCAGCATCTTCGAACAACCATTAGGAAAATTGATCAGTAGGGTAGGGTAGCGTTCGCCATCCCTACGTTTGATGAAGGTATGACGCCGTACTTTACGGACCTCGGAGACGTTGCTGCAGTGGTGATGATCTTGGCCCAGGCACATGTCCCAAGATAACCTTAAACCTAATCGCGCCTGGCCCGCCAAAACTGCAGTGCAATCACAGCCATAATGTAAAAATCAGCAAACCAGCCTGCAACAAACGGTGGTATGGATCCTCTTTTCCCTAGGGCTTTCACTGCGTTTAGAATAAACCAATAACTTATGCCAATCGAAAATGCCATCAATACGCTACGGGCCGTTTCCGTGGTTCTTTCTGAACGATAGCCAAAATTCAACCCAATCAAACTAACCGCAAACGCCGCCAAAGGATAAGCAAGCTTCACATGAAAATCGACGCGAAACTCCAGGGTATCTACACCACTTCGTTCGCCACGCTGAATCAACTCACGCAGTTCCACAAGACTCATCTCATCAGGGGCACGACGATCCCGCATGAGTTTTTTTGGATCCACGTTCAGACGGACCGTCAATGATTTTCTAACCTCCGAAAAATCAATGGTACCGTCCTCATTAAAATAAGTGATGCGAATATCGTTGGCATCCCAAACATCAGCATCGGGTGAAAACTTTGCAGATGCAGCTTCAATCATCCGATCTGGCTTAAAGCTCGGCCGAACCTCCACCATATTGAGCCCGACAATCGTCTGTGATCCCGCATCGTAGTCTCTAAAGTTAATAATCGTATTGCCGCGCCTCTGCCAGCGTGTGTGACTTGCAATTTCTTCGGCCTGACCGCCTTCAATTAAAACCTCTTGAACATATCTTAACTGCGATGAGGAACGGGGGATGACCCGCTCGTTTACCACATAGGCCAATACCGTCAACACTAGGCCGCCCATCGCCAACGGCAAGCCAATCCGCCATGGCCCGAGACCTGCCGCGCGCATGGCGGTGATCTCGTTCGTTCGACTAAGCAAAACCATTGTGATAACACTGGCCAATAAGGATGCTATCGGCAGAGCCTGACTAAAGTGCAGAGGCATCTGATAGGCATACATCTTGACGATAAGCTCAAAGGCAGGTTTGTAAGTTGGGAAGTATCTCGTTGTTTTGTGGATGAAATCAAACAACACAAACAAAAACAAGCATACGGTAATCGTTCCGACGACGTATTTTACATAATCTCTAAATATATACCAAAACAAACGCATGAACGAGGGCTACCCCTTTCTGAAGCCGTTAGCCATCAAATAAATATGCCCGCGTTCACCGCTTTTAACTTCACCATGAATAATTAACTTACGCCCCTGAATTCCCTCAGGAGAGAATCCAGCTGCACTAAGCCGAGTCGTATCAACCAACATACGCGCAGTCTCATCGACTAAAACGACGTATGTCCCCTCTGCCCCAGAAGCGTCGACAACGCCGCTAACAAGCACATCCCGATTCAATAAACCAACGCCGGCAAGATGAACACTGCGCAA
This sequence comes from Oligoflexales bacterium, assembly GCA_044360315.1. Lineage (GTDB taxonomy): Bacteria > Bdellovibrionota_B > Oligoflexia > Oligoflexales > RGVZ01 > CAMDKS01. The sequence continues at coordinate 26,302 of JBIKKO010000005.1, read as the reverse complement.
GTCTTCACGGGGAACAGAATCAAAGACCATTGTCCCAAGATGCCTAAAGGTCCACAGATCCAAGCTTTCCCTCACCGTCCGCGTACGGCCACCTTCAGAGCGGCTACAAGACATCAACCATAGTCCAGCCAAAGCGCACAAAAAAGTTAAACGCAACATCTTTGCCCCCGACATCAGAACGATTGAAACCTGAGCAACCCACTCATTTTAGCATCGTTTGTGAGGAAGTCCTATATCCGACCCATCAGCACCATCAACTAAAAGATAAACCACTGGCTCGGGGCTGAAAGCGAGCACCCATAAGGGTTCATGCTCACAAAAAGAGTGGGGGCTTTACCTAAAGATCAAAGGAAACGACCAACCACAATCCCAAGAGCAATCTGCTTAAAACCGAAACCAATCCCCTTCGCGTTAGATCACGAAAAAAGGCATAACTAAAATATCAACAAGTTAAACAAAAAAACGCCGGGTGACTAACCCGACGCCTTCTGATTAAAAATTGATCCAGTCAACGATTACTTCTCAGCCGCAGCTGTCTTGACTTCAAAATCAACGAACTCCAGCGTAGCTAGGTCCGCTGAGTCCCCGACCCGGAAGCCCTTCTTCAAGATTCGCGTATAGCCGCCCGGCCTATCTTTGAATCGTGTTGCCAACCCGCTGAACACCTTCGCCACAGCCTCGTCATCAAATAAGAAACTACCAGCCAAACGACGAGAGTGAAGATCCCCACGCTTTCCTAGGGTAATCATTTTTTCCACAAGCGAACGTACTTCTTTTGCCTTTTGCAAAGTAGTGTCGATTCTCTCGTGCAATACAAGAGACGTCGCCATATTTCTCAACATAGCCTTACGATGGGCTGATTTCCGACCTAATTTTCTGTATCCATTCAAATGTCTCATGACAATCCTCGTTTCCTAACAAATCACAACTATTAATCGTTCTGGTGACCTTCACGGCCACGCAACGTGCTTGGATCAAAACCCTCAATCTTCATACCGAGCGACAGACCCATCTCTGCAAGGAGGTCCTTGATCTCGTTCAAAGACTTCCGGCCGAAATTCTTAGTCTTAAGCATCTCGCCTTCGGATCGTGTCACTAACTCACCAATGTACTTGATGTTTGCATTCTCAAGACAGTTTGCAGCTCGAACACTAAGCTCAAGCGTGCTGACTTCCTTGTAAAGGTTATCGTTCATAGCGACAGAAGCCGGCGCAGAGACCACACGAGCAGCAGCCTCTTCTTCTACCTCATCGAAATTTACGAAGATCGTCAATTGCTCTTTTAAGATCTTAGCAGCATAAGCCAAAGCATCATCAGGACGCTCAGCACCGTTTGTCCAAACTTCAATGGTCAATTTGTCGTAGTCCGTCATCTGACCAACGCGAGCATTTGAAACGCTGTATGACACACGACGAACCGGAGCGAAAATCGAATCGATTGATATCATACCTACGGGCAGATCTTCAGAACGATTTTCATCAGCTGATACATAACCGCGACCTAGCCGAACCACCATCTCCATGTCAAGCTTACCATCGGCATCCAAGTGCGCGATAATCTGCTCTGGATTAAGAATCTCAACGTCCCCACTTGTCTCAATCTGACCCGCGGTGACAACGCCTTGACCACTTGCTTTCAAGCGAACTGTAGCATCTCCATCACCACGATAACGCATATTGACTTGCTTGAGATTTAAAATCAAATCCGTAACGTCTTCTTTAACACCAGCGATTGTTGAAAACTCATGATCAACGCCAACAATTCGCACAGCCACAATCGCAGCACCGTTCAAACTCGATAGCAATACACGCCGCAATGAGTTTCCCAAGGTCAGGCCGTAACCGCGCTCTAAAGGCTTGGCCACGAATTTACCGTATGTATCATTGCATACTTCGGTTTCAAGGTTCTTTGGAGTAATCAGATCTTGCCAATTGCGATGCATACTAGATCTCCGCTCAAAAGACTTCGCAGACACTTCACTCGTCTGACGAAGTCCGAAATTTTACTTGTTGTAAAGCTCAACGATCATGCGCTCTTTCACGTTCAGATGAATATCATCACGTGTTGGGGCTGCAGTCACTTTACCAGTGAACCCTTTGTGATCAACATCAACCCACTGAATGGCGGCTCTCTTGGAGAACAGCTCAGCAGCCAATGGGAAAACTGGCATCGTACGGCTTTTCTCGCTGATCGTCACGACATCACCTACGGCGAGTTTTGCACTAGGAATGTTTAGGCGCTTCCCATTCACAAGGATATGGTTGTGACGAACGATCTGCCGCGCCTCGCTGCGGCTACGCGCAAAGCCCATTCTGAAGACAACATTATCTAAACGCTGCTCCAAATTGCGGAAAAAGATGTCCGAGGTAACACCTCGCGTCGAAGCGGCTTTCTCAAAGGTTAAACGCATGGATTTCTCGGTCAACCCATAAACCCGTCGCACCTTTTGCTTTTCTCGAAGCTGCTGCCCGAACTCAGAAATCTTGCCGCGCTTTTGGCCGTGTTGACCAGGAGCATAAGCACGACGTTCAAATGAACACCGCTCTGTAAAGCAGCGATCGCCTTTCAAAAACAGCTTCTGATTTTCACGTCGGCAGAAGCGACAAACAGGACCATGATAAAGCGCCATTTTGGAACTCCTTGGATTCTTTCAATTCAATATCAAACACGACGACGCTTGGAGGGACGGCAACCGTTATGAGGGATTGGCGTCACATCCTTAATCATCGTTACTTTTAGACCAGCAGCGGCAAGGGCTCGAACAGCACTCTCGCGACCAGACCCAGGACCCTTTACTAATACTGCGATTGAGCGCATTCCAGCATCCATTGCTCGGCGTCCTGCATCTTCAGCAGCAACCTGCGCGGCAAACGGAGTACTTTTACGAGATCCCTTAAATCCTTTGCCACCCGAGGTTGACCAAGTGATCACTTCCCCGTTTAGGTCTGTGATCGTTACAATCGTATTGTTAAACGTTGCTTGGATGTGAGCTACGCCGGCTGGGCTAGCCTTGCGCGTCTTTTTCTTTTTTGCGACCCCTGCGGTCTTCACAGTCGACATCAGAAATTCTCCAGTTATGAATAATTTTTCACCCAGTTTGGCTCAGGAGGAAAAAACCTCCCTGAGACTATTAAGCTGGGGTTGCCTTCTTCTTATTGGCCACAGTCTTACGCGGACCTTTACGCGTCCTAGCGTTCGTCTTGGTGCGCTGACCCCGAACCGGCAAGTTTCTACGGTGGCGGGAGCCACGATAGCAACTAAGGTCCATGAGGCGCTTGATGGAAAGCCCAACCTCACGCTTCAGATCACCTTCAACCAACAAAGACGCTTCGATCACTTTACGGATCGCGTTCGTGTCTGCTTGGTTTAGATCATTGGCGCGAATGTCCGGATTAACACCGGCTTCAGCAATAATACGCTGAGCCTGGCGACGGCCAATTCCATAGATACTGGTTAATGCGATTGCGATTTTTTTGTTACCCGGAAGGTCAACACCGGCGATACGAGCCATCTGTCGTTACTCCAAAATTATCCTTGAGCTTGTTTATGCTTACCAATAGAACAGATCACGCGAACGACACCACGACGTTTGATGACCTTGCACTTCTCACAAATAGGCTTAACACTTGTTCGAACTTTCATTTCTACACTCCACTACTTTGCACGATAAGTGATACGACCCCGAGACAAATCATATGGAGAAATCTCCAACTTAACCTTGTCACCGGGCAGAATCTTAATGAAGTGCATCCGCATCTTGCCACTGATGTGGGCTAACACTTCATGACCATTCTCTAAAGTCACTTTGAACATCGCGTTGGGCAAAGGCTCTTTAACAACCCCATCAACCTCAATCACGTCTTCCTTTGCCATGCGCCTTCTCTCCGAAACCGCAGCCCCTAGAAAATGAGGCTGCACCTTACACAAGTTTCACCCAAAAATCAACTGATTTGTCACGAATTTAGACAAGAGTTGATAATACCGCTAAGATCCCCAAATATTTGATCAGTTTGGCCCGACCCGTTTACGCGCTTGTATAGTCCTCGCTGACGGTAGTAATCCAAAACAGGAGCCGTAGCTCTCTCGTACACATCCAACCTAACCGCAATGCTCTCACTTTCGTCATCTGGTCTCTGCACCAACGCAGATCCGCACCTATCACACACACCTTCTTTTTTCGGAGGGTTTGCGGAGACATGATAGGAAGCACCGCATCCAGAACAAGTCCTACGTCCGCTAAGCCGGGCGATGATGTCCTCTCGACCCAAGTCTAAGTGAGCACAGCAAACCACCGGGTGCACGCCCTCAACAACCTCTTTCAACGTTTCAGCCTGACTTAAGTTGCGTGGATAACCGTCCAATATAACGGTCTCTTTAGGGTTCGACCCCAACTCCTCTTTAAGAACCTGAAGCAGAACTCCGTCGGGAACTAACTCACCCTTAGCCATAATTTCTGCTGCCTGTTTACCTACAGATGTGCCAAGTTTGACGTGCTTACGCAACGCGTCCCCTGTGGAAACTTTACGATAGCCAGCTCGATCGCTCAGCAAATCAGCCTGAGTGCCTTTACCAGCACCAGGAGCCCCCATGAGGACGATGATCATACACCACTCCCACGAGGCCTAATGACGCCGCGCTTTAAGAACGTGTCGTAACGAAGTGATTGGCGATGGGCCTCAATCTGCCTGAAGGTTTCGAGTGCCGTACCCACTACAATCAAGAGGCTTGTTCCACCAAAATAAAACTGGACCCCAAACTGATCTGCAAATACGCTTGGTAGTACACATATCAGCGACAGGTAAATCGCCCCAGAAATAGTCAACCGCGTCACAATTTTATTCAAATATTCCGAGGTCCTAGCGCCTGGACGGATACCTGGAATGAAGCCGCCATGCTTCTTTAGATTCTCTGCGATATCATCAGTCTTAAACGTGATTGACGTGTAGAAGAATGCGAAGAACAAGATCAACAGCACGTAAATCGTGTTGTAGAGCCACCCACCAGGGATGAACATTGAGTTAATAATATCTGCGAATCTGGACTGAGGGGACACCGCTGCAATCGTCTGAGGAAACTGTAACAGGGAGCTTGCGAAAATGGGGGGAATGACACCTGCCGCGTTTAGTCTCACAGGTAGGTGAGTATTTTGCCCACCATAAATCTTACCACCAACTTGGCGTTTGGCATACTGGACAGGAATCTGCCGTACACCCTGCTCCATAAACACCACACCAGCGATAATGATGGCAACGAGTACGATCAAAAGCAGAATCCGACCCAAATCCATCTGACTCTGTGTGTACTGGGAATATGTACCAGTCACAATCTTAGGAAGACCTGCTACGATACCGGAGAAGATAATAAGCGACATGCCATTGCCAACCCCGAATTCCGTAATTCTCTCACCCAACCACATCACAAATGCCGTACCGGCAGTCAAACTTAAAGCCGTCATGAGACGCCATGCAAGACCGCCTTCAATCACCAAACGTCCACCCTGGAGACCTTGGCTTTCAAGCCCAGCAGCAATCATATAACCTTGAAACAACGCCAACACCATGGTCGCGTAGCGGGTGTACTGGTTGATCTTACGCCGACCAGCATCACCCTCTTTTGATAGCTGCTCAAAATAGGGAACAACCACCGTGAGAAGCTGCGCGATGATCGAAGCTGAGATATAAGGCATCACACCCAAAGCGAACACACTGAACCGCTCCAAAGCGCCGCCCGAAAACATGTTGAACATCCCGAAGAGATTGGCGCCCTGAGTTTTGAAAAACTCAGCCAATGCGGCTCCGTCTACCCCTGCAATTGGAATGTGAACCCCAATACGATAGATCGCAAGAAACAGAAGGGTATAAAGAATCTTCTTCTGAAGGTGATTCAGCGTGCCTTCAGGAAGCTTACTGATGCCTTGAGCCACGCTCATTTCTCCTTAACTTCAACGCTACCGCCCGCCTTCTCGATCGCCGACTTTGCGGTGGCACTAACCTTGTGAACTGCAACTGTCAGTTTCTTCTTAAGCTCACCTTTGCCTAACACCTTCACTGGGTTGGCAGGGTTGCGCAATAGACCTCTGTCGTTAAGGAACTCTGGTGTTACCTTTGTTCCAGCATCAAATTTCTCTAACACGGAAATATTGACGACATTGTACTCCACGCGGAATGGATTCGTGAACCCTCTCTTGGGCAAACGACGGTACAAAGGAGTTTGACCACCCTCGAAACCAGCGCGGATACCGCCCCCTTTACGGGCTGTTTGGCCTTTACCACCGCGTGCAGCCGTTTTTCCTAAACCGCTACCTGGGCCACGACCAAGACGCTTCTTCTTCACGTTGGAACCAGGAGCTGGGCTCAAGTTACCAAGATGCTTCATTTCAGATTTTGTACTCATTTGATTTGTCCTCTACTTGAGATCAAAGTCTCAGGCCTTCAATTCGTAGGTGATAAGGTGCCTAACCTTATTGATCATTCCGCGAATACAGTTGTTGTCTTTGTGAGTCTTGGTCTTGCCGATACGGCCAAGGCCGAGACTTTTAACAACGCGCTGGTGCGCTTGCGACTGGCCGATGAGGCTGCGCTTTTGTGTCACAACGATCTCGCTCATACTACACTCCTATTCTTATCTCGCACTTTACAATGCGAGCTACAATACATTACTTCCCGGTTGCTGGCTTCTTCTCAGCGGACTTTTTCTTCGACCCACGAACTTGTAATACTTCTGCAAGCGTTTTTCCGCGAACAGCCGCATAATCATCAGGTGAAACGAGTTGCTGAAGGCCATTGACCGTCGCTCTCACGACTGAATGGTAGTTCTTCGTACCATGAACCTTACAGACAATGTCTTGAATTCCAGCTAGTTCACAGATGATACGCACCGCACCACCTGCAATCGTACCTGTTCCTTTCTTGGCGGGGAACATCAGAACCTTAGCAGCCCCAAACCTACCAGTCACATCAAAAGGAATCGTTCCTTCTAAAGATACAACCTTCACCAGGTTCTTTTTAGCTTGGTCTGCGCCTTTTTTGATGGCGTCAGGCACTTCACCGGCTTTACCGAGGCCGAAACCAACGCGGCCTTTTCCATCACCTACGACCACCAGTGCAGAAAAACTGAACCGGCGACCGCCTTTGACAACTTTCGCCACGCGAGCGATGTGCACAACGCGATCTTGAAAGCCATCACCTTCCTGAGACGCTGCCGCATGATCAGGTTTTCTTGTTTCTTTTGTCTCTCTTTGTTCTTTTGCCACGAGTCTCTCCTCGATCTTTCTTCAGTTGTTTGTGTCTATTTTAGAAGCTCAAGCCACCTTCACGTGCGCCAGCAGCAAGAGCTGCGATACGACCGTGATATTGGTAACCGTTCTTGTCAAAAACAACCGCTTCGATCTTGACGGCTTTGCACTTCGCGGCTAGGTCTTTGCCAACTTTTGTACAGACTTCTTTGTTAGCGCGGCTTCCAACATCATAGGAATGCACAGCAACCAGTGTCTTTCCAGAGACATCATCAATCACCTGAGCGGTGATATGACGAGCCGAACGGAAAACTGAAAGGCGAGGGCGCTCAACAGTCCCTGACACCTTTTTGCGGATGCGAAGCTTTCGACGGAAGCGAAGCTCATTCTTTTTTGCGACTTTATTTGCCATGGTTTCCTCACTTATACAGAAGGACGACAGTAGTTATTACTTCTTACCCGCTGCTTTACCAACTTTAGTTACAATGACTTCATCTACATAACGAATTCCTTTGCCGTGATAAGGCTCAGGAGGACGAATACCGCGAATCGAAGCTGCAAGCTGACCTACCACTTCTTTCTCGGGACCAGACACAATAATGTTGACTGTCTTGTCAATCTTCAACTCAACTCCTGCTGGTGCTTTGACCTCAACAGGATGACTATAACCGACGTTCAAGGTGATATTCTTACCGTTTTGGGCAGCCTTATAACCAACACCTACCAGGGTTAACGTCTTTGAAAAACCCTGAGTCACACCCTCAACCATGTTTGCCACCAAAGTGCGTGTCAAACCGTGGAATCGAGCACTCTGACCATCGCTTAATTTTGGCACGATTTTAACAGCGCCACCTTCAACAACAGCAGACATGGAGTCGTGAATCTTCCGCTCAACAGCTCCCTTAGGGCCCTTAACCTTCACAGTCTGGCCGTTCACGGAAACTTCGACACCTTTAACAATTGCTACTGGATTTTTACCAATACGAGACATGTTTTACTCCTCCGCCAATCAATAAACGGAACAGATGTGTTCGCCGCCGACGTTAAGCTGACGCGCTTCGCGGTCCGCCATCACACCCTTCGGGGTCGAAAGAATTGCAATACCCAACCCGTTTTTCACGTAAGGAATCTTATCGACACCCACGTAAACGCGGTGACTAGGCGTGCTGACTCTGGAAATATTCCGAATGGCACCTAAGCCTTCATCCGTGTACTTGAGGGCGATCTTGATGATGCCTTGCTTCCGATCACGGATACACTTGTAGTTTTTAATAAAGCCCTCATCCTTCAAGATGTGGGTGACAGCAATCTTCACCATGGAAGCTGGTACGGACACGACTTCGTGTTTTGCTTGCTGTGCATTGCGGATCCTGGTCAGAAGATCTGCGATTGGGTCATTTGCGCGCATGTTTATATCTCCAAAAATCTTGCAATCATTGATTACCAGGAAGCCTTCTTCACACCGGGGAGAAGACCCTTGAGTGCCATCGAGCGGAAGCAAATCCGGCAAACGCCGAATTTACGGTAAACCGCCTTGGGGCGACCACAATTGGTGCAGCGTGTGTAAGCACGGCTGGAAAACTTTGGCTTCTTGTTTGCTTTTTCGATCATGGCTTTTGTTGCCATTTTTAGCTCCTATCCTCTGGACGTCCTGATTACTTGCGGAACGGGAAGTTGAATTTATCAAGTAGGGCTTTCGCATGCGTGTCGCTCTCAGAGCTAGTCACAAACGTAATCCCCAATCCACGGACCTTGTCTACTTTATCGTAATCAATCTCCGGGAAAATGATCTGCTCTTTCACACCCACAGTGTAATTTCCACGACCATCAAAAGCCTTTGGTGTAAAGCCTTTAAAGTCACGAACACGAGGGACTGACACGTTAATAAACCGATCGAGGAATTCCCACATGCGGGCGCGACGCAAAGTCACAGAGCAGCCGATGGGAGCACCTTGACGAAGTTTAAACGTTGCAATACTCTTTTTTGCACGGGTCAAGATTGGCTTTTGGCCTGTGATCGCTGCCAACTCAGCTGCAGCGGCTTCCAGAGTCTTAATGTTCTGGGTCGCATCGCCCTGTCCAATATTGACGACAATTTTCTTGAGTTTTGGCACTTGCATGGCGTTTTTGAGACCGAGCTCTTTTACAAGGGCTGCGCGAATCTCAGATTCATACTGTTTTTGAAGTCTTGGCATATCCATTGTTGTTCCCACTTTCGAACAATCTTAAAGGGTCAATTACAATACTTCAGGAGCGAGGGACGCAATGCGACCAAAACCCGCAACCCGAACTTCACGCGCCACCGGCCCGAAGATACGGGTACCGACAGGCTCATTATCTTTTCCTTTGATTAGCACAGCAGCGTTCTGATCAAACCGAATGGTCGAACCATCCTTGCGTTTGATTTCCTTCGTTGTCCGGACAACCACCGCCTTGTGCACGGAGCCCTTGGCTACCTTGCTGTTGGCTACAGCCTCTTTTACCGAGACTACGATGATATCGCCGACGGAGGCATACTTCTTTTTACTTCCACCCAGGACTTTGAAGCATTTAAGCCTCTTCGCTCCTGAGTTGTCCCCGGCCGCGAGGACTGTTTCCATCTGGATCATTTCGTTCGCTCCTATAAATTTCGCGCTTGCTCAATACAAGCACCCAATCGAACCCAACCTATGCCTTGCGTACAACCCGCACCAAGGTGAACTTCTTCTTTGCACTCAGCGGTCGAGATGGAGTGACAATCACTTCATCGCCAACCCGTGTTTCATTTGTATCGTCATGGAACATCAACTTGGTGCGCCGACGTAGGTATTTGCCAACAATCGGATGCTTAACCAGACGCTCAACCACACCAACGCGTGATTTAGTCATCTTGTCACTTGTGACGACGCATCGAATTTCTTTTACTGTCTTCTCTGTTGCGGATGCCTGAGTCATTGTTGCCTCTTACTTCTTCTTGCTTTTAGGGGCTGCTACACTTGCTTTGTCCCTACCCACGGTCAGCAGGCGAGCCAAAGTCTTACGTAGGTTACGGGACTTACTCTTCGACTGTGGACCGGCGTTATACACGTCCATTCGCAGTCCGACAAGCTCTTTGCGGATTAATTTTACGGAGTCACCAAGCTTCTTGGCATCCATAGCACGCATCTCTTTTACATTTAACTTATTGAAATCCATACATTAACCCCACGGATCATCTTGTCTTGTGATGAGTTTTGTCTTGATATTTAGTTTGGCAGCCGCCAACCCGAGGGCCTCAGCAGCGACCGCTTTGTCGACGCCTGCCATCTCATAAAGTATTTTTCCGGGCTTAATCACCGCGATGTAGTACTCAACGCCACCCTTACCGGAACCCATCCGCGTCTCAGCAGGCTTCTTCGTGATTGGCTTGTCCGGGAAGATCTTGATCAGGACCTCACCACCGCGCTTAATGTGACGTGTCATCGCGATACGAGCAGCTTCGATCTGCCGAGCTGTAACTTTACCTGACTCAAGGGCCATCAGTCCGTAGTCGCCCTTTGTCAATTCGGTGCCGCCTTTAGCTTTACCTTTGATTCGTCCCTTGTGGGACTTCCGAAATTTTAACCTCTTAGGGGCTAGCATGTGTGCTTTCCTCTCAGCTCAATGAAAATATCAGTTAGTAAGAATATCGCCTTTGAAGATCCACACTTTTACGCCCGTTAGGCCGTAGGTCGTGTAAGCTTCAGCTGTTGCATAATCAATATCGGCGCGCATGGTATGAAGCGGCACACGGCCTTCCATATAACGCTCTGTGCGGGACATATCGGCTCCGCCCAGGCGCCCTGACAGACTGACCTTGATGCCTTTGGCACCAGCCTTGATCGCCTGAGTCATACCCTTCTTCATGGCACGACGAAACGATACACGCTTTTCAAGTTGTTGACGAATATTCTCTGCAACGAGCTTCGCATCTAAATCTGGCTTCTTTACCTCAAACACGTTGAGGACGGGATCGCCGGACTTAATCTTACACTGGGCGATGATCTCTTTTTTAAGGTCATCCGCCCCAGCGCCCTTTTTACCAATAATGATACCTGGGCGGCTGCTGTGAATGTTGATCTTCAAGTTCCTTGCAGCGCGCTCAATCTCTACGTGAGAGACTCCAGCCGCTTCAAACTTCTTGTTGATGAACTTCCTAATCGCGATGTCTTCCTGCAGAAAGGACTTATATTTATTGTCCGCAAACCACCGGGATGACCATGTACGAGTGATGCCTAATCTAAAACCAATTGGATTAACTTTCTGTCCCACGCTTTCTGACCTCTTCCTTTCTTGAGTTAAATCAGACTTCCTTAACACGCAGCGTCACATGCGACATCCGCTTCTTCACGGGAGTCGCGCGACCCTGAGCGCGAGGAATGAAGCGCCGGAGGGCCGGCCCCATATCTACAGTCACTTCCGTGATATGTAGACGATCCACATCAATCGTTGCCACGTCCGAAGCGTTGCTGATCGCTGACTTCAAAACTTTGGACATGATGCGCGCACCTTTTTTGTTGGTGAGCTGCAACGTATCCATCGCAAGTTGGACTTGTTTTCCACGGACCAAATCCGCAACAAGCCGCATCTTGCGGGGCGAAATACGAACATTCTTGAGTACTGCCTGATACATGATGATCTGCCTCTCTCAATTACGCTTTAGGAGCTTTTTTGTCTTCCCCGTGACCATGAAAGGTACGAGTCGGAGCAAATTCGCCAAACTTATGACCCACCATGTGTTCAGTAACAGGTATTGTTACGAACTTGTTGCCGTTGTGCACAGCAAAGGTCAATCCCACAAACTCTGGAACAATCGTAGAGCGACGGCTCCACGTCTTGATAGGCTTTTTATCTTTCTTTCCCTGTTCAGCCTTTTTGAACAGGTAAGTGTCAACAAACGGACCTTTCTTGAGTGAACGAGCCACGTGCGTGTCCTCCTTTTACTTCTGACGACGATCGCGAATGATGTTCTTCGCGGTACGCTTGTTCTTACGAGTTTTATAACCCTTGGTTGGTTGAGCCCAAGGAGATACTGGATGCTTTCCACCTTTACCACGACCTTCACCACCACCATGCGGGTGATCGACTGGGTTCATCGTACAACCACGTACTGTTGGACGAATACCAAGCCAACGACTACGGCCGGCTTTACCGATCGTCTCGTTAAAGTGATCCTTGTTACCGACCTGACCGATCGATGCAAAGCACTCTTCAGGGACGCGACGCATTTCACCGCTAGGCATACGAAGCTGAGCATAACCCTCAACACGACCCATAAGCTGAGCGTATGTTCCAGCAGAGCGAGCCATCTGTCCACCCTTACCTGGGCGCATTTCGATGTTGTGAACAAACGTTCCAACAGGAACATTACTCAACGGCATGGCGTTTCCAACTTTTACGTCTGCAGTCTTTGAACTGACGACTTCATCACCTTTGGCAAGACCATCTGGGCATAAAATGTAACGACGATCCCCGTCTTTATAGAGAACCCGGGCTATAAAGGCACTGCGGTTAGGGTCATACTCAACAAATTCGATCTTTCCTACAATGTCGAGCTTGTCACGACGCCAGTCAATCAATCGATAGTGCCGACGAACACCACCGCCTTGATGTCTGATGGTAATGCGACCCGTGTTGTTACGACCGGAGTGCTCCTTCATACTTTCAAGCGCGGTCGATAAAGGCTTAACTTTATCCAACTTCGAGAAATCTACAACAGAGGCGCCGCGACGACCCGGAGTAGTTGGTTTGTATTGCTTGATAGCCATTTCTGGTTTTCCTTATCAGCTTTGTTTTATTGCTCTTCAAACAGCGGAAGCTTTGCACCTGCTGCAAGCGTAACAACCGCCTTTTTTGTCTTACTTGTCATGGAAACATGATTGCCTTTGCGAACAACCTTGCCTCTTGTGATCAAAGTTTGAACCTTCACAACCTTTACACCGTAGACCGACTCAATCGCGTTGCGAACGTCAATCTTCGAAGCACGAAGATCTACCTTAAAAGTATACTGCTTCAGGTTCTCACGAACGAGCGTACTCTTCTCGGAAAGAATTGGCTTTGAAAGGATTTGAAACGGATTCATTTTCTTCCCCCTTGAAAGCGCTGCTGGAGAGCATCAAGTCCAGTCATGCTTATAACAAAGTTTTCATAACGAAGCACATGCTCAGCATTTACTTCAGCCGGAGCAACACAGGTTGCACCGTGAATGTTTCGAGTAGAGCGATACAGAAGATCGTCTTTACGCTCGTCCAACACTAGAGCTTTTTCTGCTTTTAATGCTTTAAGAGCTTTCACAACGTGCTTGGTGCTAGGCTTACCGGCAACCTTGAAGTCATCAACAACGATTAATCGGTTGTGGCGAAGCTTATCACTTAGAGCTACTGCGAGAGCCACCTGGCGGGACTTCGCATTCACCTTCTCATTGTAGTCACGTGGCTGTGGGCCATGGGATACACCACCACCTGGGTTTAACGGTGAGCGACTTGATCCCTGACGGGCTTCGCCAGTTCCCTTTTGCTTAAATGGCTTTTTACCGCCACCAGACACCATTGCTTTCGTCTTTGTCGCATGCGTTCCCTGACGACGGTTTGCCTGGTAGGCTTTCACGACAAGGTGAAGCAAATGCTCGTTCATCTCTACGCCGAAGATGTCGCTTGATAGGGCGACATTCTTGACCGCTTTGCCATTGATATCTTTTACTTGGATTTCCATTTGAGTTCCCATCTGTTACCTTCCTCTCCGATCACGCTTTGATCGATGGTTTGATGAAAAGGTAACCGTTACGGTGTCCCGGTACGGCGCCGCTTAGCGCGATCAAACTGTTTTCGTTGTCAACGTCGACAACAGATAGATTCTGGATGGTCACCTGCTCTGTACCATATACCCCTGGAATCTTCTTGCCCATAAATACACGACCCGGAGTTGTACGAGTACCTAGGGATCCTGGACTGCGGTGGAAGCGCGATCCGTGAGACCAGCGACCAACTGCCGTGTCCCAGCGCTTTACTGAACCAGAAAATCCCCGACCCTTGGTCAATCCAGTCACGTCTACAGCCGTTACGCCATTCAAAATATCCGTCGTCAGTGGCGCACCTAGTTCAATAGAGACTGGAGCCTCTGTGCGGAATTCTTTGAAGCACGTGAAGTTTTCAGACACATTAACTTTGCGCATACGCGCAACATCGGGCTTCGCTAAGTTCTTCTCTTTAGTTACCTTATAGCCGACTTGATATGCGTCATAGCCATCACGATCTTTTGTTAAAACTTTGGTTACTTTTTGGTTTTCTACCTGAAGTAGAGTGACAGCAATCATCTGGCCGTCTTTTCCGACCATGCGTGTCATTCCGATCTTTTTAGCTACCAATCCTTTTGGAGTAGTCATGTCTCAGACCTGCTTTCTACTGGGTTAACGGAAACAAACGCCTCTAATTACTTCTTGCCTGTCAGCTTGATGTCAACGTCTACACCTGAAGCCAAATCAAGCTTCATAAGGGCGTCGATGGTTTGCTGCTTTGCTTCAAGAATATCGAGCATGCGCTTGTGTGTGCGAATTTCAAATTGCTCACGGCTCTTTTTGTCAACGTGTGGACTCCGGAGGACCGTGTAGCGGCTGATTGCAGTCGGCAGAGGAATCGGACCCGCAACGCGCGCACCAGTTCTTTTGGCGCGCTCGACGATATCCGCGGCTGCATTGTCAATCAGCTTGTGGTCATAGCCACGCAACCGGATTCTGATATTTTGGTTTTCCATGATTTGAGACCCTGTCAATGATGGTTCACAACTTACTGAACTAATTCACTTTTCAGGGCAACCGTACGTCGCGAGGCTTGCGATTTGAGGATGGCAGAGGCTTGGCTAAGCAGGCGTGCCTGAAAATAGAGACGCGATATGTACCCCTCAGGTGGGCATGGTGTCAAGGGATATTAGAAAAATATTGAAAGTTTTTTGACTGCCAGAAGACAAGCTTCGGTGGCGAGGCTTTTTAAGCCCTGGGATCAAGATGCAGCAAGTCCATACTGCTCAGGCCTTTCAAGACATTTTAACAAGACTAGAGTTGAAGTCATAGACGCGGGCTTGTTGATGGCACCCCAAGGCACCCTGGCCGTAGTCATTTAGGATCAAGGGGGCCCAAAATGATTTGATCGACCAACCAAAGACGCCCCCTGGGGTGAACTTGTTCATAAATCAGAGACTAGACTTATAGGGTTTATGGCCTGAAAGAGTTTATCCCATCGGGGAGTTTAAACCTTTAGACATCGAGGTTGTGGGTCAAGCTGCACTCCTATCATACCAGCGTGCTTTGGCTAACCGCTGAACGTCCTCAGATGAAAAGTGTGTCCCAAGCCCTTGGCACCACATATCAGGCATAGCGGAAGCCCGCATCAGAAAATCGAGTAGGAGCAAATGACGCCTCAGAATTCGCGAGGTCCGATGGGGCAAGAGTGGATTGAAAATCCCGAGACCAGAAAAGAGTTGCCGAGGATTTTTCTTTATCCACAACCAAGATCCGAGCTCCAAGGTTAATGGTAAAAAGATTGAACCCCCTCGGTCACGGCGTCGGTCGTAAAGATAATCCCAAACATCTCCGTGTGTTGTGTAGCTTGTAGCCTGGGGCTCAACCCGATAAATGTGATGGGGATAAACCTTATCCAGCATCTGCGTCAATAGAAAGACTTCATGCAAATTTGGGAAAGGCTGGGCTGTTCTAGCGTACGGAAACCAGATCCGATCCACAGCACCAAAACCGCTGTGAACATCGAGCCCAATGACGGCCTTGGACGTGGAAAAAGTCTCTTCAAAATACCGCACAAGCGCCACATTTTCAGCCTCCATATCGGAGTTTGCCGCCCCGCGATACCAAGGCAGTCGGGGCGAAATACGGTGTCCACCCGCGATGCCCACTCGACTTCCCGAATCTGCTTCGATCGGCGCATTGCGCATTAAATCAACACCATTTCCATTTGACCTTCGCCCCAGATACATCCCAACTGGGTTGATGATTGGCAGGATGCAGAATCGGACCCGGCCCAACAGGTCACGAGTCGAGGCATCCCAATGGGCTAGGTGAGTTAACGTTTTCAGGTAAGAGATAATAACGCGAGTCCCAATACGCTCCAGCCCGTGAACTCCACCCGTTAAGAAAAATGCTGGGGCCTTTGGGTCAAGGCTACCCATCTCAAATGCCAAAACTGGCAGCGACAGGTCTTTGTGTTTTACTGAAACGAGCTCTCGGACCCGAATAAAGTCCTTAGCCGCATGGGCTGACAACCGCTGAAGTTCCACGAGCTCTGGCAGGTGCAACAGTAATGATCGCGATACCTCTACCGTCACAGTCGGCTCCTGGTGGTGTCTTATTAGGGTGTGTCTTTTATTTTACTTTGAGCCCAACAAAAAACCAACAACCCCGCTCAGCCCTGGGCTTTACGGGGTTTGGAAAATCAGAAATCTAAGGCAAATTTATTTCAGTTTACCTGATACTTACGGTTAAACGCCGCAGTGATCTTTGAGACGTCTAAAATCACAAAAAGATCACTACAATTGAAGGCCAAATCAATTGCGGGATCACCCACAATCACAGCCCCAGCTCGCACATAAGACTTTACAAGGGAGGGCATCAGCTCCTGCGCTCTTTCTGTTACGACAGCGCCCTCAAGACGCTCATAAAAGTCACTGATCCGATAGTTGGCTTTCGCTCTGATATCAAATGAATCATCCACAGCTTTATCCACAGCAAAACTCTTATAAACAGCCGTAATCTCATCCGAATCGATGGTCTTTACACTACCCATACCAAACAGCCATTGCGCCCCTGCAGCATTTAGATAGTCGATAATACCCCTCCACAAGAGGGTGATGATAGCACCCGTTCTGTAATCCTTGTGAATACACGCTCGGCTCAACTCAACCTTAACGCCGTCGCGACGCAAAAAATCTGACATTTCGAACTCGGTTTTTGAATAAAAATCCTCGGACCTGCAGCTCGGGATCAATCGGTAGGTACCAACAATTTTATTGATTCGGTTGTCGACGATCGCCAGGTGATCGGCAAGTACGTCATATCGATCGCGATCTATCCCAAAGGGAATTAGCTTATTCTTATACTCTCTGTGAAAAACCTCATAACGCAACGTCATGACCTGCCAAAGCTCACGCTTTGACGACACGGTTTTCACGGTGAAATGACCTTTTGTAAAGTGAACCGGAACCCGGTCCTGGAAATCTTTGTAAGCTGGGTTTAAACGACCAAGGCTTTGCCTCACTCCATCGACTGCACGAGCTCGGTAGTTTCGAACTGAGCCAGAAACGACGCTTTGCGCTGACATGGGAGCCTCCTTTTGAGTCCTCAACTATTATTATTATAATTACATTACAAAAAAATCAATCTTTTAATTATTTGTCTATGATCTTGAGAATTTATTAAGTCATTATAAAGATAAAAGAAATTTCTGACGTAAGCCATTTCGGGAACCTAGATGGGACCGTTGGACATACTGACCTGCATGAAAATTAATCTTTCAAGGCGAAGCGATTACACTTGCCGTAACCAAAGGCTCAACTGTTTAAACAAAGAACAATGTAGATAAAAACTATCAACAACCACCCTGAACTCATCTGCTTACTATAATAATATCATAGATTTACCTATTGGCTTAGACATTGCAAAAGAAGCGGACAGACGCGCGACTGCGTAGTGACGCGGTGCTCAAAGAACCGGAGTAAGCCATGGTGAACGCTGTAAAAATTGTTGTCGATGCCACCCTAGACGAGGAAACGCTAAACGAAATTAGAACATTGCGAGGCATACGGCTTGCTCACTACGAAAAGATGGCAGCAAACCCCGAGCAAGCTCTCGAACTATTAAAGAAGGCAGGCCTGCAGGAGGCCAGCAGCGTGGCTCAGGTTGCTGCGTCCGCCTACGCAAAAATCAAAGAAATTCAGCAACGCCTCGTCGACCCGGATATCATTTATGAAGACGAGCTGGCTTTATATCTAAATTCATTTAACGACGAGCCTGAATAAGATCACTGCTGCCTTAGACGCGATCTCCGCTGCGCTATGGCCGCATCCGCACCACAGCTGACGAATACTCATCTACGATCAGGGTAAGGTCATAATCTCAACTGTTCCATTCGAACGAATGGCTATCGTATGCTCAAACTGGGCAGATAGACTTCGGTCTACTGTCACGGCCGTCCAGCGATCCTTTAAGATTTTACAGCGATAATCTCCGACATTAATCATCGGTTCGATGGTAAACGTCATGCCCGGCTCAATCCGCACACCTTTTCCAGGCTCGCCGTAATGAGGGATCTGGGGATCTTCATGGAACACGCGACCGATGCCATGGCCAACAAAGTCTCGCACCACACTGAAGCCATTTTTCTCCGCATGCGCCTGGATAGCGTGGCCGATGTCACCGATTCGGGCGCCAACACGAACCTGATTGATGCCAATCTCTAAACATTCTTCCGTCACCTGAACCAATCGTCGAGCCATCGTCGACGGGTTTGATCCAACAAAAAATGTTTTCGACGCATCACCATGATAACCATCCAATATCGGAGTTACGTCGATGTTAATAATGTCTCCGTCTTTTAAGATCTGTTTTGGATTTGGGATCCCATGACAAACGACATCATTAACTGAGGTGCAGATACTTTTAGGAAAGCCTCGATAATTAAGAGGCGCACAGACAGCGCCGCGGCTAATCGTAAAGTCATGGCAAATATCATTCAATTCCAACGTTGAAACGCCGGGCTGGATGTGCTTTTCGATCATCGCTAGGGTTTCTGCAGCCAAACGGCCAGCAGCGCGCATCTTATCGATTTCTGAATCGGATTTTAAAACGATCACAAGTCATTCTCTTTCTAAAGCCGCTTTGGGCTCATGCTGAGCAATCAAGATGGCGGGGATTCTAATCATTGGAGGTGTTTGACAGCAATCAAATTCTAAAATGCGCTACCAATCGACCTCGATGGGGCTGTCGCCTAATCTGACGTTGCGCGTCCCTGGACTAAGCTACTGCTTTTTTAAGACCATCTGCTCATTGACGTCTGCCATCGGCCGTTGCATGGAAACTAGTCTACCGTTAGATTACGAAACCAGTCGGCATCCCGAGCATTAATCTTCTTGGGAATACCCTTTAACCCCTTAGATTCAACACAATATTGATGAGCCATGATGACCGTCCAAGGCTCAACTTCAAACCATCGCTCATGCACACGGCGGAGGAGACCAAAATCAGCATTGTCTTTCGTGAGAGATACAGAATAGGCATCCAGCAAGTCATCAAGCTTCTTATCGCCCTGATACTCAAAAGGAAACGACTGTCCATTTCTGCCGCTGGTCTTAATCGCAGCTGAATGCGCAACCGACCTTAAATCTTGTGATAACATGGGGATAAAGATACCAGCCATGACGGCATCAAATTTCCCTGCGCCACTTTTCGGCAAATCATCAAAGTGAGTCTCGATCCCAAGCGATGCAAAAGAGTCGCCGATGATCTTTTCAACCAAGTCTTGGCGGCCACTCATTCGGGCGATTTCGATCACAATCGGCTTATCGGCCGTCTTTGATCGCGGCAAACCGATGTGACCTTGCTTAAAACCAGCCTGTTCAAAGATCTGAGAGGCTGCCTCAAGATTATAGGGACGAATCAAAGTCTTAGAGTTATATCCGGGGTGAGACCGCAAAATGGGAGCCGATACCAAAGATCCAATGTCTCCTGCGGCGGTGCGCAAAATCTCACCTCGGGGGGTAGCCATGGTTAAGCCCTGGCGAAGTAATGCTGACGAGGAGAGGGGAGAGGAGGGATTCCAGATTATGGTCGTAAACAACGGAATATCGATCCGATTGGTACAAGAGGATGTTTCAATGGAGGTGGTGGCCGCCCTCGAAGCCTGATTGGCCATTGTAAATCTCAACTGCGAAGAACTTGTTCCAAGGGCGGTGCTCGACGTGAAAACTTTAATCCGCTCAAACTTTGCAGTGTATCCCTTATTCAGCACAAGATCGACACCATAAGAGGTCAGCGCCATTGCATAGAGACCAGCACACTCAAAACCCTCATCCGACGTTGGTCGAATAAAGCTAACGCCTGATAGGACATAAGGGCCAAAGCTCGGCGCCTTAGGAAAGAAGACTTTGACGACCAACGGCCCAGCAACCGAATAGTCCACGTCAGCAGGGAATGTAACCCCAAGCTTTTCTGTCACAGCCTGGGGCAATGACGACTTCAACCACCCTTTCAGGGAATTTGCGTCAATCGCGGCCCCTGACCACCAGCGCAGTCCCGGGCGTAGGGTTAAAGTCCACCGTTCGCCACCGTCTACCTTCTCAATGACGGGGTTTGACTTGAGAAGTAAGGCGTCATTTTGAAGCTTGTCCCCTTCAAGCCGTAACACGGCTGGGCATGCAAGCCGACCCAGTATTGGATCATCGCCAAGCCATGTTGGGGGCTCCTTTTTTGGCTTAAGATGAGATGTTGGCCCCCAGCCAATCACATCCAAGGTCGCGGCGAAAGCATGTGAGTTCGCAAAACCTAAAGCCAATACGGCGGTTAATGCATAGTTTCTGATTTGTTGTGCATGCATAATATAATCCATTGCAAGTGGAATTGACTTAGCAGATAGCTTACCATTGTTTTCAACGAGTATATAGGCGAACCAACCTTAATTTATAGCTTAAGCCCAATGTTTGACGTTATCATAGCCGGTCGCGGCATCACCGCCATGAGCACAGCCCTGCACCTTAAGCGTCATGGGATCAAATCCGTCTGTATGATTGGCCCCCAACGGGATTTTACCAATTGCAACTCCCTTAGTTCAAGTTACATTTCGGTTTCTCTACACGACAACATCTCACGCGCCGTGCATGGACAAGGGTCACAGGTAGCAGCAGACCTTCTAAGGCTGAACTATCATGGTTTTTGTGACCTCTTAAAAGAGTCCTCCTTACTAGGAGTCACTCACTGCGAGGGGCAGGTCTACCGAATCACAAGCTCCTCCATGGAAGCCCGTGAAATGTTGATTGCCAGTCATTGGCTTAGCTCTCGGGGATTCCCAGCTCAATACGACCATGGTCTTGAACAAGGCAAAAAATTTAGCACTCAGTCCGACGGAGCGGCGTCGGCGACTATCAATGCCGCCATGCTACTAGATCGCCTCGAAACAGACCTCAAACTCACGATGTTTAATGAAAATGTCACTTCGTTGAGATGCTTTCCAGATCACGTGCTCGTGCAAACATCGAAAGGTCAAAACATACAGGCGCAGATGATCATCCTGGCATGTCATCTTGGCCTAAAAACGCTGCTGCCAGATCTCCAGGCGGTTTTGATCAATCATGCGGACCAATGGTGTACTTTTGCGAAAGAGGGAGATCATCCCCTGCTCATTCCAGGCAACTTTATTTTAGCTGAATTCGGTCAATTTTGGATTTCCGTAGGATTGAACCATACGCTAACTGCCGGAGGTGGCCGATTCATGCGCAAATGGGCTGGTGTTGAGGCAGCCCACGCTGAGTTTGAGCCAAAAATAAACATCCTCGTCAAAGAAAAGATCGAGGACTTGTTTGAGATTAAACTGACCGCAACGGATAAATACCAATCTCAAATCGAACTTCACACCTGCGACGAGCTACCACTGATCGGCCCCTGGTATAACGAGTCTCGTATCCTCTTGGCATCTGGATTTATGGGATCAGGACTCTCTCTTGGCTTTGCTGCAGGTCGAGGCCTTGCCGATATGGTCGCTTTAGGGTCATCAAAAACGGTCCCCGACACATTCCATCCCAAACGCCTACGGAGTCTCCCAGAGGTCCCTTGAATCACTCCCGGGGTGAAGTGGCTGTTCAGCAAACTTTAACTCCTCCACAACCTTCCCCCCTAAAAGATGCTGCTCAAAAATCTTCTTGCAAGCATCCACCGTGACCCGTTTGTACCAAACTCCCTCAGGGTATACCAAAGCGATAGGCCCCTCGCGACAAACCCGCAGACATCCCACCTTGGTGCGATAAATCCCAGCTTCGATGGCATCAGAATCACGGGTTCTCTCTTTAAGGTAATCCCACGTCTTCATTCCTTCTTCTGAGGGGCAGCATTTATCACCCGTACAAAGAAGAATATGGCGTTTAATACGATCAATCTTTAGACGCTCAACAATTTTTTGCAGCTCTGCGTTTTCATCACGATGCACGTCTAACCCCCATCCAACATCAGTTTCCGCTCTGAAAGTCTTTTTTCAACCGCTTTGCTGATCGCCGAGAGTGAAAAGACCTTTTTGCCTTTTGAGCGAGACTTCGCAACTTTCTCTGGTAGAATTTCATCTAAAACCAAAAGCAGCTCATCAGCCGAAGAACAGTAAGACCTCCACCGATCCAGGCGTAAATAATCTTCTTTCGACAAAAAGTGACCGTGACCCATCAGCTCGATCACATACTGAGCTACCAGTGCTTCGTCAGATAAATTTTTAATATCAATGAAGGTCACTAATCCCTTGAACCTTTCAAAATCTGCTGCATCTGATCCTCCATAGATTCAACCTTTGCTTGAAGCTTGGTCGTGACCTCAGTCATGCGGCGCACCTCGTGCAAATGGTCATGAATCCGTAAAAAGTTAGCAACCCTTATCATCAAGCTGGATGCATGCTGAGGATCGACAATATCAAAATACCAGTTCACTTCAACCGCCCAGCGCAAAATCTCGGATTGGACAGCAGGTGAGATCGTCCCAAAGATGAACGTGGGTACGGTAATACCATGATTAGAGGGAATCCTTGGACTTATACTTTTTAGCCATGTGGGATAATGTTCATCATCTAGGCCTTCTGCTGAAATTAATAGCAAATCAGCCGGCGTAATCAAAGGATCATCGAGGGCGCGCACGGAAATTAAATCAAGTTTGATCAAAAGCTTCAAATGATGCTCAATCATGGCAGAGGCTGCAGATACGAAACCTGGTGTCGCATTCCAATGACATACACGCATTCGCTTTTGATCAAATAGCTGGTTTGTCGTCGCCAACAGCACTCCTTCCAAGCAATCGTATGCTATACTGATTCTTTGAATATTAGCATACAAACGCTCTGGGAGCTTCAGTCATGTTCAAAATCATTGCAACGGCACCTACGCGGGTTGATCTCGCTGGCGGAACACTTGATCTTTGGCCCATTCACAACCTTCTCGATCGTAAAGCCACAGTCAACGTTGCCGTAAATCTTGATGCATCGGTTGAAATTACTCCGTCAACAGACCTACAATTTCGCTTCGAAAGTACCGATCAAAAGCTCTTCGACGCCGGCTCGTTTGACACAATCACCACCTCGACAAAGCTTCGTCTATTCTCACTACTACTAAGCGCCTTCTGGGACCGAAATCTTCCCCCTATCAACATCAAGACCTCTGCCCAATCACCCGCAGGAGCTGGCCTTGGTGGATCGAGCTGCTTGGCTGTGGCATTCGCTAGGGCCGTGGCCGAAGCCAGACGCCGGTTTGATCATAGTTACCAAGTCCCTCATGAATCTGAAATAGTTCGCACGGCGCAAGATGTTGAGTCACGAGTCATTCATGCACCAACCGGTGTTCAAGATTACTGGGGCGGAGTCCGCGGCGGAATCAATATCATAAAATTTCCGTTTGGAAGGACAGATGTCACCACACTACCTGGCTCCATCTGGCAGGGACAAGACTTTAGCCTCATTTGCTGTTACAGCGGCAAGTCTCGCGCAAGCGCCATAAATAACTGGGAAATTTTTAAGCGAATCTTCGATGGTGACAAGGACCTGGTCGCAAAAATTGCTGCAATTGGACATGAAGCTGCAGACTGTGCTGAAGCAATAGCCAAGTCATCTTGGAAAGATGCCATTCATGCTTCAAAACGTGAGTGGCATTTACGCACAGCCTTGTGGCCTAATATTGAGACCTCCGAAACAAAGAACATTGATCAGGCTGCTAAAGAGGCAGGCGCAACGTTTACACGGGTCTGTGGTGCCGGTGGTGGCGGGGTCATGGGAGTCTTTTGTCCCATTGATCGTGTGAACCAGGTGGCGAAAGCTATGACTGCAGCTGGCGGACAAGTCATGGATGTTACTGTCGGTGGGCCTGGTCTTCGGGTGACAACGCTATAGCCACAAAGACTTCATAATGGACCACCTGTCTCAGGTACCGGCGACTGCTGCTGCCTGGATGCACATCAGTTTTTAAAATATTGCTTCAAGTCACTGTCATCATCGCTTTACAAACACGTGACTCTTGGCTTCAATAGAGGTCTAAGACTCTTCATAGGAGAATAGCCATGGGCCAAAATACAATCAATGTAAACGACTCTAATTTCGAATCCGCTGTCGTGAAATCTTCCGTGCCAGTTTTATTGGATTTTTGGGCGCCATGGTGTGGACCATGTGTTGCCATCGCGCCAACCCTAGAACAATTGGCTGAGGAATTCAAAGGTCGAGTCACCATCGCAAAGATGAACGTAGATGAAAACGCTAATACACCATCACAATTTGGCGTTCGCTCCATCCCTTATTTGGTCATCATGAAAAACGGCAAAGTCGTGGATAGCGCAGTTGGCGCAGTCCCGAAGGCGAAGCTTGTCGACATGCTAAACAAAGCCCTCTAGGGGGGAGAAAGCTTCGGCATATGGCCAAGCATTTAATCAAAGGCGCGATCGAGCAAGAGTGGCGAGAAAAGGGTTTTATTCTCGCCGGAGTTGACGAGGTCGGGCGTGGCTGTATTGCAGGTCCCGTTGTGGCTGCTGCAGTGGTGTTGGACTATGTCAAGCTTCATAGTTTGAATACTCTGACGAGAGCTAAGATTAGAGACAGCAAGACACTTTCGGCTAAACAGCGGGCTGAGCTTGTAGACCTCATACAAGAGATCAGCACTGCCCATGCAATCGGACATGCCTCTGCGCGAGAGATTGAGTCGATTGGCATCCTCAAAGCCACATTTCTGGCGATGAATCGCGCGATTGCGTCGTTGAAACCGTTTCATCCGACGTTACTTTTAGTTGATGGAAACCAGAATATTGCTGGACAGGACATCCGTCAGATTCCCATCGTCAAAGGCGATAGTTTATGCTTTTCAATTGCAGCCGCGTCGATCCTCGCTAAGGAGTTTCGCGATCATTTGATGCAAGACCAAGCCCAGCAGTACCCCCTTTGGGGTTTTGAGCGCCATGTTGGCTACGGCACAGCAGAACACATCAAAGCAATCAATGAGCACGGTATTTGCGAACTTCATCGCAGAAACTTCGCGCCCATTCGAGATCTTAATACCCTAGACTCCATAAACTTCCAGTGATTGAGTCGTATAAACGATGATAGCCCCCTCTGACCGCTCCAACTTGCAGAATTTTTGGGGTAGCTCCTCCACTACCGGAGTATCCCAAATCACCATGCCCCACACACTCCCACCGGCAAGGGATCTGACGTCTCAAACCTTAGCAAAACTTGGAGAAGGACTCGTTGCTTGCTGGGCTGACGCTAGCGGATTCCAACTTCTTGCAAAAGGCTTGCGCCACATTGGATTTGAACTTGATATAGTTGTTAGACGAGGGTCCACTCTGTGTGTTCTTGAGGTCAAAACACGATTAAACCCGAAACACCCGCCAGACATGAACACCACACGCACCTGGATTGGAGCGCGAAAAAAAGCCGCCCTTACCCGAGGCCTTAATCACATTCTTGGAAAACTATCGGCAAATGATACGGTGATTAAAACCTTAACGGTAGATCTCATTGCCGTTGATCTTTTTAGTAACGATCAGAAAATTAAAGCTTATCGATGGCCCAATGTTCTATCTTCATAACGTTAGGGGCGGACCTTGACTTCAAGCGATGATTCCTAGTTAAGCTTAAACTGCCACTCGAACTCTTTTCGACAAAAAATCAAAACAAAACACCCGGCTGTTTGCCAACCAGGTGTTTTGTGTAGAAACAAAGTTATCTAGCGGTTGATTAAGATTCCGAAGCTTCGCCACTAATATAACGACTGCGGATACGAGCAGCCTTACCGGACAAGTCACGCAGATAATAAAGACGGCTACGACGAACACGTCCTTGAGCCACCACT
>JBIKKO010000042.1:0-20842 GCA_044360315.1 Oligoflexales bacterium | reverse complement strand
TTCGGAACCAGAACGCAAAGCTTAAACTTTGACCTGATTTAATCTCAGGGGCAGTAATTTATGCCATTTTAGGTGAAACGAACTAAAAAGAAATTTGCCAATTGGATTGAAAGGTAACACCTGGTTCCAAGTAACTTTCTTCTCCCTTTAGCGGAAGTTGAAATTCAGCATAATACTGGCCATAAGTGGTGTCTGTATGCGCTTCCGGGGAGAAGTTGTGCACTACGGATGTTCCCAACGCAGCTGTTGCTATTGTTAACGTAGTCACAAAAATCGACCTAAGCATGAGACTTCTACTCCAGTGCAGCTAAAGTTACTCAATTATTGCTTCTGCTGTCGCTGATTCCTCGAGAAACAACAAACCATCATATTGCTCGCGAGGAACAAACTGTTCAGTTGGGCCCTGTGCACGCTGAAATTGTAGGACCTTGCGTTCTGTAAACAATAACATTATCCACAAACGTAAATTTTGGAGCATTAACATGAAGCCATGCTTCCGTGGTGTTTTTGGGCTGTTGTAACACGCCCACCAAATCGCGCGACTTTGTAACCAACTCCATAATTATGCCTTAGATAGAAAACTGCACTTTCCGCCAATGAATTTAACAAAGGGTTGTGTCGCTCCGGATTTCCTCCGATTCCTACAGCAAACAAGACGCTACATGACTTTTTTGATGCCTCAACTATTGTCGCGTCAAAAGGTACGCCGTTGTCATTTAGAGTGATCTGTTTCGTAGACGAAGCCATTGCAAAGGTTGCTCCAAAGAACGGAAGGATCATGATAAGTAAATTCATCATCGATCTTCCCTGACTACCCATCGTCCAAGCCCCGAAAATAAAAACGTACGCCATAAGAACGGGTTCAAATGTCTAGCTTAACTAAATATGTCTTCTTAATTTTCTAATCTCGCGAAGAAAATGGCGCACCCGGAAGGATTCGAACCTCCGACCCCCAGATTCGTAGTCTGGTATTCTATCCAACTGAACTACGGGTGCACGACGGCAAGAGGAGCTATATATAAACCCGCCTGGTGATTTGCAAGCAAAATCAGCGCTCGAGATCGGAAAATATCTTAAACGCAGAAGATTAATTTAAATTTCAGGCGGTTAGAGAGGGTCGAGCCAACCGTTAAATGATGACCCGGCGAAGAACCGAGTCGGCTCCGCCAAGGATTCGCATACTGTTTAAAATGCTAAAAAGAGCTCAAGAAAAGAGCGGAAAGGGAGGGATTCGAACCCTCGATACAGTTTCCCGTATGCGTCCTTAGCAAGGACGTGCCTTCAGCCACTCGGCCACCTTTCCGCACCAGCCTCCCGAGGGGAGGTTATAACATCTCAGACAGTGACTTCAGCGGCTAACTGAAGCCTATCTTTGGGACCAACGGAGAGAGAGGGATTCGAACCCCCGGTGGGGTGCAACCCCACAACGGTTTTCAAGACCGCCGCCTTAAACCACTCGGCCATCTCTCCAAAAATCCAATCCGGCTATTTCCGCAACTAAGATCCTGCCGAACTTCCAAGGACGACGACTATACATAGGATTGACGCGCCCCTCAAGCAAAACTAGCGTTAGGAGGGGCGAAGAAATCAGCTCTTTATTGGAATTGAGCCGCTTTTAGAGCTGCAATCCGATCATCAAGATCCGGGTGCGTCGAAAACAAGGCCAAAAACCCACGGCGTCTTGAGGAAATTTTAAGCGCTGCTATGGCCTGCTGACCCTCAGGCTCATGATCCGGTCCTATATTGTGGAGGGACTTTAGAGATTGGAGAGCAGCAATCATCTTGCCACGTCCTGCAAGAGAGGCGCCGCCGCGATCCGCGCGGAACTCTCGCCAACGACTAAACCAAGCAACGACAATACTTCCTAAAATACTAAACAAGATATCCATCACCAATGTGACCATACTTTGAATCATGTAACTTGGCCGGTCGTCTTGATTCGAACGAAGGGCATTTGCAACGGCGTACCCAATGATGCGCGCAAAGAACATGACAAAGGCGTTCACGATACCTTGGATTAAGGTCATGGTCACCATATCGCCGTTTGCAATGTGAGCCACCTCGTGCCCAATGACACCCTCCACCTCGTCACGGTTCATTCGATTTAACAAGCCTGTTGAAACCGCGACCAAAGAGTTTGATTTAGATGGACCCGTCGCAAAAGCGTTTACCTCAGGACTCTCGTAGACACCGACATCGGGACGCTTTGGCAGTCCGGCCTGATCTGACAGCCGATGGACCATGTTCACGAGCTCGCGCAGACGTGGGTCCGAGACATTCGTATCAATAATCTGAACACCCATCATCCATTTAGCCATCACTTTAGACAGCAGCAATGAGATAAACGATCCAGCCATACCCCAAATCAAGCAGAAGGCCATCAGTTGGCCGTAGTCGATTCCGTAGGGTGTCAGGTACCCGCGAAGACCTAACAAGCTCGTCACAATCGAAATGGTTGTCATCACCAAAACGTTGACAATAAGAAACAAGCCTATACGTTTAAACCAGACCACAAGTCGACTCCTTTAGCCCCCAATTCAGGGTGGCGTGAAATTTATACACTCTCTAAAGATAATCACCCCACCCTGTAAGTCAAGGTGGGGTTTGTCATATAAAAATGCAATCGGTTCAATCACTTAATCAGAAGGTCTTTGACGACTTCGCGCTCGGCCAGCAGCTCTTTCGTCGTTTCTTCAATCTTTTTCCTACCATAGTCGGAAACTGGAAGACCCTTGACGATCTCATATTTACCGTCTCCGGATGAACGAACAGGGAAAGAGAAGATGAGTCCTGCTGGGACGCCGTAAGAATTCCCATCGCTTGGAATAGCGCATGAGAAGTACTTACCCTCAGGGGTTTTCTCCATCAGACGCTTCATATGGTCGATACATGCCGACGCTGCAGAGGCCGCAGATGACTTACCGCGTGCAGCGATGATTGCCGCTCCACGCTGCTGGACGGTCTTTAAAAAATCACCCTCAAGCCAAGCGCGCTCTTTGATGACGTCGGTTAGTCTTCGACCAGCAATGGTCGCATTTTCAAAATCAGGGTACATGGTCGAACTATGATTTCCCCAAATCGCAATATTGATGTCGCCCACATTGCACCCAGCCTTTACTGCAAGCTGTGCCTTGGCTCGATTCTCATCAAGCATAGTCATAGCCGTAAAGCGAACAGCCGGAATATCTCGACAATTATGTTGGGCGATCAAAGCGTTGGTATTACAAGGGTTACCTACTGTTACAATACGCACATCTTGTGACGCTCTGGCCAAGGCTTTACCTTGCTCAACGAAAATCGGTCCGTTGTCACGGATCAAGTCATTTCGTTCCATGCCTGGGCCACGTGGTTTAGAACCAACAAATAAAGCCCAGTTAATACCGTTAAAGGCCGTCACTGCAGAGTCAGAAATATTAATGCCCGCAAGAGTTGGGAAACCGCAATCTTCGAGCTCCATCGCTGTGCCTTCAGCGGCCTTGATGGCCGGCGGCAACTCCAACAGATTTAGCTGAACGGATGTATCCTTTCCAAAGACTTCACCTGAAGCCAGACGAAAAAGTAAACTGTACCCAATCTGCCCCGCCGCGCCTGTCACCGCTACTTTTACCACTGGTTTTGTCATAATCTATCACTCCACATAAGGTTAATTGCAAAAAATAAAACATGATCTCTCACACAATGACGACTCGTCAAGAGTCCCGATCCGCGTCGGTTTTACGAATCCGTGAAACACTACTGTACACGAGTTCCAAATGTGGCGCTTTGGTCACCTGAGTCGCTTCGTCACGATTGATATTCCAATACTCTGGAGACGGTGTCCATGATTTTGCTTTCGACCAGTGCACTTGTTCTCCATTCTCCTGAAAGAATAGGATGCGAGCCTTGCGGGTGGTCAAAAGCTTCTGTCGACAAAAGACGCAGGCCGCCACCTCTTGACTAGAGCCATCAATCTTAACGCGAACTTTGCCAAAAAGCTGGGCTTCGAAGGGCCGTGAACAAAAGTGACAGCCGATCACCGTCTGCGCCATGGCTGGAGCCGAACGCATGAACTCGTGCGGCTTACCGAGCATACCCTTCATCATGGCCGTTTCAACACGCATCAGGCGATCGTGAATATCCTTACAGAGAAACCTGGGTGCTACGAGGACGTCGGCTGTGTCGTCATAAGCTTTGAGCTTTCTCACGGCCTCAAGCAAAGCCTCGATCATTTTTAGGGCCGACTGATAATGATCTAACAGAACCGAATCTTTTGTCTTTGTTGCGATCTCATAGATTTTATTGGCACGCCCGACCATCGCTTCCAGATCGATGAGCAGTCGCTCAAACTGATCGCGATAGCTAGCCGACCGCTTGGGGCTGACTTTGTCTTGAATTTTCAAAAGCCCCCACATAGCACTGAGTGCCAGCAGTGCCACCAACGATACACTCCACCATGGCTCAATCATGAACAATACGTCTCCCCGGAATCTGCCCCGCGCTTGTTGAAAAGCTGTGGACACCGACCTAACGTTCCTAGAATAGCACCTCTCACAAAATCTCAACACCCCGAAACCAATAGAGATTTTTGGTTTTTGCTCAATTTTCGACAAAAACCGCCGACATTTCCCACAGTAAGAGCAAGCAGTCTTGCTCGGGCAAAAAGGATGAGCCGACTTAAGCTTTAGGGATGACAGCAATGGCACTTTATGAAAATAGGCGGACAAACTTTGAAACCGTGGTGAAAAAGTACAAGGAGTACTTGGAGCTCTATAAGAGCATCAATCACGGCAGCCTTGCTGGCGCCACAACATTTGAAGACTTCTACTGGGACTACACCTATTATTCCAAGCACTCCTCACCAAAGTCAGGACCACGACTGTAATGGCTCTCAGAAATGCTTGGACCCGGCGGTTGTAACGATGGCACGCGTTGTCGTCGATGCTTTCCCTAAGAGCTTGATCGGGGTTCTGATCTTGAAAACCAGCTTTTTTCTACTCATGCCAAACCATCGAAATTGCAAAAAAAACAACAAATTCATAATCTTATTTTGATCACCGCTCCATGCTGAGAGGGTCACCCATCTGAAAAAACTCACTCTAAAGCATGTTCCAAGAGACCTTGCCTAGATTTGCCTCCACGAGACAATAAATTAAAAAAATCAAGACTTTTGTTGACCATAGCCCCCAAATATCACTATCCTTAACCTGTATAGTTAGGCTTTTGCCAAGAATCAGTTAGGGTTAACCTATGTCGCGCGAATTGATCAAATTAAGATCAACCGAAGATGGACTGCACATCGCAGATTCTATTCTTTGGCTCGACTCACAACTATCAGGTGAACTCTCTTTCTTATCATCAGCATCTGCTCTTTCTCAAACGCGCGTTCCACAGGTTATCGCTACAGAAGAAACTGTAAAAATTCTTGAAGCCTGCCGTAAGAAACCTCATGCACTCGTTTGTCAGTACAATCGCCCCTTCTCAATCGGTCGTCTTAAAATTGAATTGTTACCCTCCGGTAGCGTACTGGGTGGCGCAAGCCTGTTTGTTGAGACTGACAAGCGACGGATTTTATATGCCCCCTGTCTTCAGCCCAACGCCATCGCAACAGTTCGCAAAATGCAGGTGAAAAAAGCTAACGTACTCATTCTTGGAGCCTTTCATCCGGACCCTCATCAATCACTGCCCAATCGTCGGAAAGAAAAAGAACGACTCGTCAACCTCATGAAAGACAGTTTAAATGAAGGTCGCACACCGACTATCCTCTGTGACCCCATTTCGACGGCTCAAGAAATTACCAAACTATTTAATGAACACGGTATTGGCGTTGCGGTTCACCCCACGATCTACCGCGTTAACCGCGTCTATGAATCCTTTGGGTCAATTCTGGGATCTTACGGCGTGTTAGGCAAGCGGCATTCCGGACAGCGCGTGATGCTGGTCCCAAAATCGCGGCGAGCCAACAGTATTTTGCCTGTCCGCGACAATGAAGGACCATTTATTACGATTGAAGATGCGTTACCTCAATTTAAGCGAGATACATCTGACGCCTTTCAAACGACAGTGACGGACACCTTCTACTTGTCTTCTCATTGCGACGGCCCTGAGCTTAAAGCCATCATTCAAATGGTTGGCCCTAGAGATCTTTACTTCTTTGGACCGTATGCCAAACGCTATGTGGCGGAAATGAAGGAAATGGCTGCCAAGGTTCACCCTCTTTACGTTAATGATCAGCCAACACTTTTTTAGTATGATGTAGCCCTGCGATTGCTTTCGAAAGGTAGCCAATGGTTGCCTGGTTAATCGAACTCTCCAAGGGCCACAGCTGCTTGACGGTATTTTTCTGACCATATCATTACATCTTGTCTTTACAAATACCTCTTTAGAAACGGACGCCCCCTGACATCAACCTGCACACCCTCAAACGACTGCTGACGGTGCAAACAGCCGATGTCCGTCCAAACGACCGACAACCAGCGATACATTCTGCGAAACGGTTCAAAGCCTTCACGGGATCCGACCACTTTTGCGGCTCGAAG
This sequence comes from Oligoflexales bacterium, assembly GCA_044360315.1. Taxonomy (GTDB): domain Bacteria; phylum Bdellovibrionota_B; class Oligoflexia; order Oligoflexales; family RGVZ01; genus CAMDKS01. The sequence goes on along the minus strand of JBIKKO010000042.1, from coordinate 14,327 downwards.
CAAGACGGGATATAATAGAGACGGTCTAAATGTTTGGAATCGCTTCGCTAAGACGATCTCATGAAAACCCAGAGATCACGACACCAGCCTTAAGGGCATGGTTTCACTGTTTGTCGCAAAAGCCTTCAAACTCATTCAGACCAAGATACGACACAACCCGTCGAGCAACAAAGAGGATAAGACATGGCAGAACTGAGTCAGCTTGCCAATGAGGCGGCGAATAAATTTGGTCGAATGATCAATATCGATGCCCGCCGTCAGTTTGAAAGAGACGCTGCTTTTGTCGCCGTCGTCGGTGCAAGCATATTTCTTGCGATCGCCCTTGTATGGTTTCAACCTCTCGACAATTGGCTTTACAGTTCCGCCACTACTTTATCATCAAAGAATATTGCTGGTCCCTTCGGCAATGCTATTGCAGGGTTGCTGATCTTCTACATGGGAATCACTGCGGCCACGCTGCCGCTACTCCTGCTGCAGATTGGCTGGCATTTGCGAACTGGCGTTTTACGACAATCCCTAAGTCCAACCATCACCGGATGGCTTACCCTGCTCATGTCGCTCATGCCGATCCTGAGTTCAATCCAGCCGACCCTAACCATCCGCCGCATCGGGTTTGCCACGGGTGGCGCCCTAGGCAACACCATCCTTGCCACGTTACGCGACACGGTTGGCTCCATTGGAACTCACGTCATTTTATGGAGCGCCTTGGCAGCCTCCCTTATTTTGGTAAGCCGCATTGAACTGGCTGAACTTTTAGGGTTTGTGAGAAAACTTAAATCTAAAAAAGATGATCAACCGCTTCCGTCTGACGAATCAATAAAAACAGAATTTCGAGAGCAAAAGCCCTTGCCAATGATCGAACCGCAACACGAAGCCTTATCAACCCCGATAGCCCCGTCAAGCTCTGAAACTCAAGCTGAACTTCTACTCGATGAACCACCACTTTTAGCTGCTCAAGAGCATGCAGATAGCCCAGGAGAGTTTGCGCCACAGAGACCTTACACAACACCACCTCTTGAAACATTTAAGAGATCTGACGAACGTTCCTCGTTTGCCCTAAGTCCAAAAGAGCTCGAAGCAACGGGAGCGGTGTTAACAAAAACCCTATCTGAGTTCGGGGTTGAAGGAAAAATCGTTGGCTGGCAGCCTGGCCCTGTCGTCACCGTTTATGAATACCAGCCAGATGCAGGCATCAAGCAATCTAAAATCATCTCGTTAATGGATGATTTAGCCCTGTCCTTAAAAGTCGACAGTATATTCATCAACCCTGTTCCGGGTAAGCGCGCCCTGGGAATTCAGGTCCCAAACCAACGCCGCGACATCGTCTTCCTTGGTGACGTCATTGCAAGCGAGTCTTTCCAAAAAAGTCCTTCGCCGATGACATTTGCCATGGGGAAAACTATCAACGGACATCCATTTACTGCAGACCTCACAACCATGCCTCATCTGCTTGCGGCCGGAGCCACGGGCACTGGAAAGTCCGTCGGCATTAACAGCCTTCTCTGTAGCGTCATCATGAAGTCCTCTCCCGAAGACGTTCGAATGATCCTCGTCGACCCAAAAATGCTCGAACTTAGCGTTTACGACGGTATACCACATCTGCTCATGCCTGTGATCACGGAACCCGACCGCGCATCATCTGCACTCAAATGGGCTGCAAATGAAATGGAACGAAGATACAAAATAATGCAACACGCCCAAGTAAGAAATATAGGTGGATTTAATGCCTTCTGGGACTCGGCAACGGAATCGCGGAAAGAACAGATCAAAGGTTTAATGAATGATCCACACATCTCTAGGCTACCCTACATTCTACTCGTCATTGATGAACTCGCTGATCTTATGCTAACCGCACCAAAGGACGTGGAAGGCAGCATTCAGCGCCTGGCACAAAAGGCTCGAGCTTCTGGAATTCACATGGTCCTCGCTACGCAACGTCCCTCTGTTGATGTGATTACAGGAGTCATCAAGGCCAATCTTCCTTGCCGTCTTTCGTTTCAAGTCGTGAGTAAACACGACAGCCGAACCATTCTCGATCAAATGGGAGCTGAAAAACTTCTTGGACGCGGAGACTTGTTGTTGCAGCGTCCCGGGGTAGGGCGGTTGGAACGAATTCAAGGGGCCCTTGTTAGTGACGAAGAGGTGTTATCACTCGTTGCCGAGACGAAGAAAAACTACGATGTCGTCTACGACGAGCGCGCCATGGGCTGGATCGACGAAGAGGTAACTAAATCGGCCGGCATCGAAGATACTAACGACGGAACAGGTGCGGCAGCTGCCATTAATGATCCAAAGTGGGACGACGCCATTAATATTGCGCGAACACACGGCGTTGTCAGCGCAAGCTTTCTTCAACGCCATCTACAGATTGGCTATAATCGTGCCGCGCGAATTGTCGAGGGTATGGAGCTTAAAGGATTCGTCGCCAAGGCCGAGGGCTCAAAACCACGAAAGTGGCTTGGTGGCTCGCAGTAAGCCAGATCACCACATGTGCGTTTCCCGTTAATGACATATGTAGACCAAAGTTAGATTACGAGTAAACTGGACATGTGTCTGATTTACTCGCGAGTAAACTGGACATGTGTCTGATTTACTCGTAACATTAAATAGGACGTTTTAGGGTGCAATGTATGCGGTACATTTCTAACTTTATAAAAAAAACACTACTGAAGCGGGCGGTATTCATCGGCGGCCCACGACAGGTTGGCAAGACACACTTGGCTTTGCCACTGATCAGCAAAGGAGCCGGACCAAAACATCCGGCCTACTTCAACTGGGACCACGCCCCATCGGCTCAGAAGATCAAAAACACGGAGCTTCCACCAAAGCAAAACCGTCTTGTATTCGACGAGATTCATAAATTTAAGCTTTGGAAGCGCTGGATTAAAGGCATTATTGATATTGAAGGAAAAGATCGCAAAATTATCGTGACCGGATCGGCACGGTTAGATCTTTATCAAAAGGGAGGAGATTCATTATTTGGAAGATACCGCTACGTGCGACTTCACCCCTTTTCCATCAATGAGCTTAGGGAAACCGGTGCTAAATCTAATTTGGACGACCTGCTTACCTTTGGCGGCTTTCCAGAACCACTTTTTTCAAGAGACCCGATCGAACTTAAACTTTGGCAAAGAGAACGTTTACGCCGCATTATTCGTGAAGATATCCGAGACACCCAGTCCATTCAAAACATCTCCGCTCTCGAAATGCTAGTTGAAGCTTTACCTGGACGGATTGGAAGCCCATTATCAATTCAAAGCTTGTCACGAGATATTGAAGTCGACCATAAAACCATTAAACGCTGGATTAGCGTGCTTGAATCCATGTACATCTGCTACAGGATACCACCATTCGGATCAAAAAAAATTAGAGCCGTGAAGAAGGAACAGAAACTGTATCTTTGGGATTGGTCGGTGATTAATGACCCTGGAGCAAAGTGGGAAAACCTGGTTGCGTCACAACTTCTTAAATTTTGTCATTGGATAGAAGACACACAAGGTGAATCGATGGAGTTGCGGTATCTGCGCGATATTGATAAGCGCGAGGTTGACTTTGTGGTGCTAAAAAACGACAAGCCAATGTTTGCGGTGGAATGTAAGTCTGGCGAGAAAGCCATTAGCTCTAGCGTGCATTATTTTTCTGAAAGAACTGAGATCCCGATTTTTTATCAAGTTCATCGGGGAACTAAACACTATCAACGAAATAAGGTCATCGTCACTCCATTCACGGAGTTTTGCAAAGACCTAAACATGCCCTAGTTCTGTCAAATGGCATCTAAAAACCGGCTTCTTCTATGGAAGGTCACTAGGCTCACCCTGCACGTAGGGACGAAGTTGTTCGCTCATTGACTCAATAGAAAACTCCATTTGAGCTGAGGCTGAGCGACTACGACGAGCGTCTAGGGATTCTCCATGAGAGGCCATCAGGGCGTCAAACACAATAGTTACGGCACCTTGATTATCATGCCTGCCATAGACTTGGCCAAACTCTGGTCGACAAAAAACATCCGGCAAGGAGCCAACATCTGTCGTCACAACCGGAGTGCCACAGAGAAGAAACTCTTGAGCCACCCTACAGATGGCTTCGCTTCCTAGGCTTGAAATCACACCTAAAGAAACCTTTGACATCAGCTCTGCAACATTAAAAACACGGTCACATTGAATCTCAAAGTCCCCTCTATCCAGTCCGATGGCGGCAGCATGCTCTAGCAGATGTTTTTTCGATAAATTTGCTGGCAAGCCTACGATCTTTAGTCGTGGACGAGGCGTTTTTTTCGTCTCTGATAGGGCAATCATGGACTTGAATAGGGCCATGAATTCACGGTGCCCCTTCACCGGATCAATACGACCGAAAATCAAAAGCTCTGGTCTCGCGTCACGCGTAATCTCAGCACAGCGAAACACCGCCGTATCAACACCAAGAGTGACCGCATGAACGGGGCAGGCCATTTGGGATTCTAATGTTTTTGCGATCGTTTTTGATGGAGCCAACACACAATCAACATGGACATGACCTAGTCGTCTAGTCGTCTGCTGCAGCCGATTCCCTGCATCTGCAGCATAGCCATGGAAACGGATCAGCCGCGATTTCCCCTTGAAAAAAAAAGCGGCCGTCGTCTCTGGCCCCCCATAAGTGAAAATCACATCTGGCAAAAATTGTTTTGACTTAGCCGCTAACACTGAATATTTACCAGGTCCAAATCCATCTACGGGTTGAATCTGAAAACCAGCGTCTTGAAACCTTTGTTCGATCGGGCTTTCGTGCAGACAAGTGACTAGAGTTTGCGCGCCAAGACGCCTCAAGGCTTTGGCTGAACTGAGGGCATATTCGCTGATGGCACTGTTCCACCGGTTTGAGAGTAGATGCCAAACCTTCATGTACCACCTGCATCATCGCGGTATAGCTCTTGTAACTTTGCATATTTTACAAAACTATAAAAGCTTCCGAACAAAGCCCACAAAAATCCCGGCCACCCGTCTAAAAACCCAAGCTTAACAATATATCGATACAAAAAATTAATGGGAAGCCTTAATGCGAGAATTATTGGTGGCGGACAAGATTTGCCCGATTCAAAACGAGTTTTCGCCATCATGGACGTGTAGCGGTTAAATCTTAAGAAATAGTCCTCAAGATCATAATAACTCCAATGCCAAAGAGTCCCCCCGACCGCCTTTATCAAAGCACCACTTTTATAGGTAAGACGTTCATGAATCTCTTGTTCATACTTACATGAACCTGTCTTAAACAGGCGCTTCACCTGGTCCATTGACCGTCCATATGACAAGGGTTTGCCTTGAAACACAAGCCGTCGGCGCAGCGTATAAACGAATTGCTCAGATGGTGGAAGAGCGACAATTGCAAGAATACTTTGCCACATATCGGCATCTGGACGCTCGTCAGCATCTAAGCACAGCGTCCAGGGGCGGCTTGCATGACTGATGGCAAAATTCTTTTGAGACGCATAACCATCAAAGGTTCGACTTAAAACCACTGCGCCAAAAGACTTCGCAACCGTCACCGTATCGTCGCTGCTCCCACTATCAACAATAATAACTTCAGCCCCCTTCGGAATATCCGGAAGGAGGCTTGCTAGGTTTCTAGATTCGTTTAATGTGATCAAAACCACCGACAAATTATTTGCCGATGGATGATCTATTAATCCTGATTTGTGAATGATGCCGCCCATTGCAAACTACTAGAGCGGCTGTCTATGTTAACAATAACAGGATAACCTTTTCGAACAACTTGCGTCGCGTTGGTCACAGTAATCACGGCGAAATTTCCACGTCTCTTCACAATCCGTCCCGCAGCAATCGGGCGGGCCTTCTCATCGAGAACACGTACATGATCGCCAACAATACCATCCTCTAGCTTGACAACACAGCGCTCACCGTTGCCAGCACAGCTGTAAACACTAGCCGCTTGTGCATGAGCTGCCAACATTAAAACAGCACCTGACAAGAAAACTCTTGCTACCCAGTTTTTACCCATCCATCGGCTTTTCATAATCAACTCCCGGTTCAGCGTTCAACCCTGCAATTCAGACTTTCTCAACATCTCAAAGCCTTCAAGCACTCACGGCAGAGATCTCAGCCATTTAAGACCCCCAGGTTCGGCGTCAGCAACACCCATACCAAATAATTATCTATATAATTTCAAAGCCTTAGGCGAGCCGCTGTGTCGCTATGCTTGACAAACTGTCTGGTTCATTGACAGCACCCCCCAGGTACCATAAAGTCGAACATTGTCTTGTATTTATCGACTACCGGAGGCACCCCGACCGTGACTGAGCCAGCGAAAACGACACTCAAAACTCCACTTTATGATGCTCACGTAGCGATGAAAGCTAAGATGGTTCCCTTTGGCGGCTGGCTCATGCCGGTTAGTTACGAAGGAGTTCTTGCTGAGCACAAAACGGTTCGTGAGGCCTGTGGTATTTTTGACGTCAGCCATATGGGCGAAGTTCGCGTAAAAGGCCCGGAAGCCACACGCTTTATGCAATGGCTTACCATCAATGATGTGACAAAACTTAAGCCGGGGAGCGGACAGTATAGTGCCATGCTTAATGAGCATGGTGGCATGATCGATGATCTCATTGTTTATCGATTGGCCGACAACGAGTTTTTTATCTGTGTCAACGCATCAAATCGAACCAAAGACCATCAATGGATTAAGTCTAAATCGGCTGGCTTCAACATTGTGGTGACCGATGAATCAGATCACTTTGCCCAGATCGCCGTTCAAGGTCCACATTCAGCTGATGTTTTATCTGCTATTGTCTCTGATGCTGACGCTGTCGCTATGAGGTCCTTGCCGTACACGCATATTATGCCTGTGTTAATATGTGGACAGCCGTCTCTTCTAGCTCGCACAGGTTACACAGGTGAATTTGGGTTTGAAGTTTATATTCCTTCTTCGGTAGCTCATCAAACGTGGATGGCACTTCTAGAGCTCTCGTCAAAATTTGGTGTTAAACCAATTGGTCTTGGCGCAAGAGACACCTTAAGGCTCGAGGCCTGCTATCTTCTTTATGGAAACGACATGAACGAAGAGGTCTCGCCTCTGGAGGCCGGCATAAGCTGGGCCACCAAACTTGATAAAGGTGACTTCATCGGTAAGACCGCCCTCTTGAACCAAAAAACAGTCGGCATTAAGCGCCATATCGTAGCCTTTAAAATGCTGGAAGACGGCATCCCGCGCCATGGAATGAAGGTTTTCAACGAAGGTAAGATCATAGGTGACGTCACCAGCGGCTCCGTCCTTCCGACAGTCGGTGGAGCTGGAGGAATGGCTCTTGTTGAAAGCTCTATGAAAGAAGGTCATGAATTTTTAATCGATATCCGGGGCGTTCAGCGTCGTGCTAGAGTTGTAAAACGCCCTCTTTATACTGCGCGAACTAAGTAACAAGTTGATTATAGTCATATAGGGAGACGATCACATGGAATTTCCAAAAAATTTAAAGTACACCAAAGACCACGAATGGATTGATGCCTCTGGAGGTCAAGGCACCATTGGCGTCACCGCCTATGCCATCGATCAGCTAGGCGATATTGTTCATGTTGATCTTCCTGATGCTGGTAAAACATTTAAAGCCGGAGATTCTTTCGGCACCATCGAGTCCACAAAAACCGTAAGCGATCTTTATATGCCGGTTGATGGTAAAATCACGGCCATCAATAGCGCCGTTAAAAGTGCCCCCGAAAGCTTACAGGCTGACCCCTATAAGAACGGGTGGCTCGTTAAAATTGAAATGACGCAACCTACGGATGCTGCGAAACTTCTGGATGCTGCCGCATACGAAGCTTTCATCAAAGAGTAAATTAAGGCTCACCGCTATTCACAGCCTTGCGGGTTTTTCCTTGAAAAACTCGCGGGGTTGAACTCGGAGCATTCGCGGTAGCCCTGAGCACTCTTCTCAGAAAGCTACAAAATAATCTCGGCACTTGGCCCCGCTCAACACCCTGAGCCTGGGTCTATATCCTTAAATTTAAAGCCTATTTCAACACGCCCACCATCTTCCCACGCCGCACTCAGAATTATCTTCATTTTTGTCCAGATTGAACCGAACTCCTCAGTCATGGTGAGGATTTAGATATGCTATCGGTATTTTCATTGGGACAAACCTTGCACCTAGGTCTAGCAGCCTTGCTAGTCGTTGGCTGCAATACGCCTTTGACCGAAGTAAAAGTTAAAACCTCTGCAGCCATAACCGCCACCAACTGCGAAAAGTTTGCTAAATGCATCAAGGACCCAGAGGGACTTGCCAGCTATAATCCGCAGCTTGTCACGAAAGACTACGTGTTACGGCGGGTTAGCGAAACCTCCCCATTAGCTCTGATCCACCGAATCTTTAATCTCCAAGATCAAACATCATTCCTTCTACTTGATGAAAAGCTTTCGGCGGTTGTTAAGGGCATTTCAATCATCGACAATGCCAACGAATGCCCGAACCCTGACGATGTTGCAGGAGCGAACCCTACATTTGACAATCTCTTACTGCTTGAAGAAGGCAGCTACAAAGTCTGCCTTGCCTACATGGGAGACGGCTATGTGACACGAATTCATTCTCTGAAATCCTTCCATGTAGATTTAACCAAACCAACAGTAACCTTGTCGTCCACGCTTGACCCAGGTCCAACCACGATCACGTCAGTCCCATTAACCATTCAATTTTCTGAACCGGTCACAAACTTTGATGAAGACTCTATTGCCGTTAGTGGTGCCACAAAAGGAAATCTTGTGACCATCGACGATAGAACCTTCACACTTGAACTGTCTGCCTCACAAGGAATCATTACTGCAAGCTTGAATGAAGGAGCGGCCGCTGATGCTGCCGGCAATACGTTGCAAGCGTCAAACACCTGGTCACTGACTATCAATGGCGTAGCCAGCGCGCCAACAGCTTCCGTAACGCCGGGAATCTACACCGCCACTCAGCTCGTCACGCTCTCCTCGACAACACCTGGCGCTGCCATTTACTTTACCACCAATGGAGATACGCCCTCCCCACAATCGACTGTTTACTCCACAGCAATCAGCGTGTCGGCAACCCAAACCATAAAAGCTTTCGCCACAGCCTCAAACTATAATAACTCAAGTATTTCTACCTTTGCTTACATCATTACAGGCCAGGTTGCTGCTCCAACCTTTAGCCTAGCCGATGGATTCTATACAGACGCTCAATCTTTGACTCTTTCAACGACGACATCTGGAGCAACGATCTACTACACGACAAACGGATCCTCACCAACAACAGAATCCTCGGTGTACTCAAGCCCCATCAGTATTTCTAGAAACACTACAGTTAAGGCAATAGCGACCAAAGCCAACTATGTTAACTCTAATGTAGCGACTGCAACTTACATGGTCGTCATTCGCCTAACTGACGCCCTGACTGCCGAAGGATCTGTCTACGAACTTGCGAATGGAAATATTGTAGTTGCTAATTCCAATGCAGATTATAACGGAGTTAGTGGTGCTGGGATTGTTCAACTCTTTAACCGATCCACAGGAGCTCTAATCAGCACCCTCTATGGAACGACGGCTTCCGACGGCGTCGGAGAACAAATTTATAGCTTGGCAAATGGAAATTTCGTTGTGCAATCAAAACTCTGGGATAATGGAACGACCGCAAACGTGGGAGCTGTCACGTGGTGTTCAGGCACGTCTGGATGCAGTGGGGCCGTATCTACAAGTAATAGCTTGATCGGTTCTGCGGCCAACGACCAAGTCGGAGTCGGTGTGACAACTCTGACTAATGGCAATTATGTTATACGCTCACCTAACTGGGATTGGTCGGGGATTACAAACGCTGGGGCAGTGACATGGTGCTCCGGTACGTCTGGCTGCAGCGGAACATTGTCCGTATCAAATAGCCTAGTCGGCTCTTCTGCAAACGACCAGGTGGGAGCAGGCGTTACAGGCCTAACCAATGGCAACTACGTCATTCGTTCACCCCTTTGGAACAACGGGGCGATCGTTGACTCCGGGGCTGTCACGTTTTGCACTGGCACGTCTGGCTGCGTTGGCACTATTTCTGCATCAAATAGTTTGATCGGTGCTGATTCAGATAGTGTTGGCGTATACGTAACACCTCTGCCAAATGGTCATTACGTAGTACGTTCACCAATTTGGAACTCAAGTAATGCCTTTGGAGCCGGTGCAGTAACCTGGTGCTCTGGCATCACGGGGTGTACGGGTTTGGTATCGGCTTCAAACAGTTTGGTTGGATCCTCCGATGAGGATCAACTTGGAATGGGGGTGGCGTCTTTACTCGCTCTTGATAATGGCAATTACGTGGTTTCGTCCATATATTGGGACAACGGCACCAACACTGATGCGGGTGCCGTAACCTGGTGTGACGGAACAACTGGCTGCGTTGGCCCCATTTCGCCGTCCAACAGTCTGGTCGGATCCAACACGGGTGATCAGGTCGGAACACGATTAACAGCTTTATCAAACAATTATTATGTCGTTTCCTCCATAAGCTGGCGCAATGGAACCACGTTAAGCGCTGGCGCCGTAACCTGGTGTTCTGGAACATCTGGCTGTTCTGGAACCATATCTGCTGCTAATAGCTTAGTAGGCTCTAGTGAAAACGATTCCATTGGAACCTCGGTCTCTGCACTAACTAACGGTAACTATGTGGTGCGTTCAAGATATTGGGATTATGGATCAGTTACTGATGCCGGTGCTGTCTCTTGGTGTTCTGGCAGCACAGGCTGCACTGGCCCCATAACATCAACAAATAGCCTCATTGGCTCTACCAACGCCGATCAGTTAGGCACGACGATAACAGCACTCAGTAACGGAAACTATGTGGTTTCGTCAGTCACTTGGGACCTTGGCACAACCCCCGACGTCGGAGCGGTAACGTGGTGTTCTGGGTCATCTGGATGTTCAGGACAGATTTCTGCGTCTAATAGCCTTATCGGCTCAACCACCAATGATCAGATTGGCAGTCAAATTTTAGATCTCATCAATGGTAACTATGTGGTGCGCTCCATAAACTGGGACAATAATACGATCGTTAACGCTGGAGCAGTAACATGGTGCTCTGGGGTGTCCGGATGTTCCGGTGTCATTTCAGAAATCAATAGTCTAGTTGGCTCTACCGCTAACGACGGCGTTGGAAGTCCCGTAAAGCTCGCTACAGGACACTATGCGGTGGCCTCCGTCAACTGGGATTCTGGTACGTCGACAGACGTTGGGGCCATCACCTGGTGTTCTGGAACAACCGGGTGCTCTGGAATCATCTCGTCAAGTAACAGTCTTGTTGGAACCCTCGTCGGGGATAAACTAGGAGGCAGTGGAACATTATCTTCGCTGAGTAACGGTGACTTCATTGCGCGTAGTCCAAACTATGGCAATCCCGATCAGGCCCACATCATTATTTTCAGTGGTGACTCGATCACAAGGGGTTCGCTCTAGATACCCAGTGACTGCGTTGAACCAAGGTCCATCCTTCACCACCAAAAAACATGACCCGCTAACTCTGGCCCGCTCTTCTCTAGTGAGCGGGCATTTTAGCAGGTCACGATTATAGATCGATATTGTTTTAATAACTAATTCAAAGTCGAACAAGAGACTCTTACAGACAGCCGACCTCAACCTCTGCATTCGAGTCAGGGTCTAAAAACTTCATCGCAAGGGACGAAGTTTTAAAGTCGTCACCCTCAACCCGCCAATCAATATCAATCAACGCCCCTCGCGAAGAGCGATCTGCGCCAGTCATAACAAAGCGCCAAAATGGCTTTTGCGCCGCGTTGACACCCTGTGATTCCGACCAAACGCTTTCAATGTTGCTTAACGCCAACGACGACGGGATGTCCCGACCATCAATTTTTAAATTTAAGCTCAAGGATTTTTTTCCGTCCTGATCACGAATCTGAACCTGCTCTAGCGCGCAGCGTCCATTGACTGGATTGATCTCCGCCATCTGTTTGATCGTCTCAAATGGCAAGTCAACTGCGGCCTTGGCAGCCAAACTGCTTAGGGCAGAGCCCACGATCAACACGGTCCTCAAAAAAATTCTTTTATTCATGGTACCTATCTCCTATGTGAATCACTTTCGAGTTCTAGGATCTCACAAAAAGGTCCTTTAAGACAGACTGTAAACCATTAAGTGTTTGTCTGCTTACCCTAGATGAAGCCACATATAGTATGGCCGGGACCCGAGAGTCAATTCCTAGTTTTAAAGGTATCTCTTGAATCAAGTTCAACTCAAGGAGGTGTTTTGCCGCGATCTTGGGAGCATAAACGATTTGATCTGTGACGCAACTAATTGATAATGCCGCCAAAGCCGTCTCCGCTCCAAAGCCCGTCAAAGCGCGGCCAGTCACCGGATGCTTTAGCCCCTCGTTATTAATGATCCTCTTCCCATTCCAGTATGCATGGTGAATGATGCGGTAGTTTGCCACGTCTTGGTCTATGTTTACACTAAACACCAAAGGATGATGTTTTCGTCCAAACACCCTCCACTCCACATAACCAACCTGGTGACTAACCCAATCTTTCGGTACTGACAGCTCTCCCACAGACAAGACAACGTCCAGGGCTCCAACCCTCATCGCATCAACCGTCTCCTCGGGCGATAAGTCCACAAATCGAATTCCTTCATTGGTCGTCGTTGCCCGAACGCTTTCGGATACAGGGCCAGCTACAGCCACGTTCAAAAACCCCCGACTGCCAAAGGTCAAGGTTCGCTTAAATCCTGACAGCGGATCTTGTGTCGATAATGAGCCAAGGCCACTGGCCGCTTGAAGCAGTTCCATGGCCCTTTTTATGAGGTTATCTCCAGAGGCTGTTAGGGTAAACCCGATCGCAGAACGATGAATGATTTGGGTGCCAATTGCGTCCTCAAGTTTTTGAATAAGCCGACTTGCCGCAATCGGACTCATCCTGTTTTTTGCGGCCCAGGAGCGCAAAGATTGGTAGCGGGGTAAGTCCACCAACAGCTGGAGATCACCCAATGAAATTTTCTTCAAATCAGCCAAACTGACGCCTCCAACCTCGACTCTACTCCACTTTAGGTGGCTTACGTTCTAAGGCTTTCCCCTACGAGTACTGCCAGCTGACACAACTAGCACCGCGCAAACCCTCCTGCCGGCACCTGCCGCTACGCCGTCGCTGAAGCGACCTGGCTCTCGCGGCTACGGGCCGCCGTCGGGCCGCGCTCATCCTCTGCAAACTTCACAGTTCATCAACCTAAACCCTAACACTCCACCGAGGCCACTGCCCCTTAAAAGGGGGCAGGGCGGCTCCGGTGTTCGCTCATAACTCAAGCCAAGGGTAACAGGGTAAAAGGGTCAAGGGTTAGCCCTCAGAAGGCGGAACCCAAGGTTGCCGTAGCGGCTGCCCGGCGAGCCGCCGTTGCGAACGGCAGAGCGGCAGCCCTGCGCCCCGCCGTCGTACCAACTGCCGCCGCGAAAGACACGGATGGAGCCCGTACTAGGACCAGTCGGGTCAGTTACAGCACCACTGCTGTAGGACGACGCATACCAGTCGGCAGTCGACTCCCAAACATTGCCATGCATGTCATACAAACCCCATGCATTTGCTTGCTTTTTAGCCACAGGGTGGGTCATATCGCCTGAGTTTTGGTCGTACCAAGCCATGGCTTCCAAATCTCCAGCATATGGACCTGTCGTGCCAGCGCGGGCTGCATACTCCCACTCCGCTTCCGTCGGTAAACGGTAACGGTATCCATCTCCTCGGCTATTAAGCTTTTGAATAAATTCCTGGGCATCATCCCAGCTAACCTGCTCGACTGGGTTATTGGGACACATACGCAAGCCACCAGACTCCACATGCTCACCAGGACAGTGCTCAGGGCTTGTGAAGTAACTTGGGTTAGATCCCATCACCGCCACCCACTGACCTTGCGTCACCTCGGTCGCCTGTAACTCAAAACCTTTGGATATCGTCACCTGATGCTGAGGGCCTTCGTCATCATATCGACCAGACTCCGTATCGGGAGAACCCATCATAAAGGTGCCGGCAGGAATTGAAACAAACTTCATACCGCCATGAACCTCCTCGAAGGGAGCAATCGCTAACAAGTAATTAATCTCACCCTCATCAAACGTCACATCCTCATTTAAGCCTAGACTTCTCATGATCAAATCATAACGTGCCTGCTCCTCATCACTTAAAACCGGTACCTTTGCCTCCTGCAACTGACGATTTAACTCTATCAACTGAGACTCCAGTAATGCCCTCTCCCCTTCGGTCAATCCTTCTCCTGCTAGCTTAGCCTCAATACGAGCTATCTTGGCCTCTAGCAAGCGTACCAACTCAGGATCAGATGGACCCTCGGGAATACCGCC
>JBIKKO010000041.1:0-20924 GCA_044360315.1 Oligoflexales bacterium | reverse complement strand
TCGAATGACGAGCCGGTTGGGTTGGAGGATATGAAGCTCTTGTAGACAGGGATATTCGGTATTTTTTTACTGTCGCCGGGATCTAGTTTTAAAATGGCTAAGCCTGCCTGCCAATCACTCACAACTAGCTGTGCTGATATTTTTACCCAAGACAAGGCTCCTGAAGCGTCTTTAACTTGGTAGGAAACCAAATGACAGACGCCGTCAGTGATTTTTTCACCTTGCAGCATAACGTGTTCTGACGTGAGCACATAAATATTAGGATCGTCCGGGCGAGATTTGAACAAGGTGCCTGAGCCGCGGTAGTCAAATTGAGAGTTTTCACAAAGGTGCGAGTAGGTTTTTACAACGAGGCGCGTGTTGTTATCCTGCGAAGCGTTTCCTGGAGTCGATAGAGCCAACAAGGTCGCTGTTGTGATTGTCAAAGCAGTGCGTTTCATACGGATTCTCCCCATTTTGTTTTGAACTCATAATAACGTTTTGGTCCGTAATGCCTCGGCATCAGGACTTTATGTTTAGCAAGTTTATCGATCAGGCGATTGGCAGAGCTGCGCGGAAGGTCAAGAATACTTTCGATGTCGCGTCGCGTGAGTTTAGTGGCTTTGGTCTGCGTCACGTGATCCTCGATCAAAGCGCGTGCCTTGCGGAGAGTGGCCGCCTCAGTCTTGGCGACCTCCTCCAGTCGTCCGCCGCTGCGCAATGATATTCGTGCTTGACTGATGTCAGCGACGTGCATGAGTGATCCCACCACCTCGACTTTGCTCCAGTCTCCGTGGCCATATACGAGATGATTCTTAACGCCTATTTTTACGCCTGAGCCAACGAGGGCGCGCATGCGCGACAGAAGGTTTAAGATTTTCATGTCGTGGTAATCGGGCTCATAATTATGTATGCCCCAGACAAGCATTGCGAAGTCGGCGCGGCTAATTTGCTCTCTGGATTTTAAGAGAGCTAAGCCAATGGCGAGTCCACGCGAGTTTTTCGCGGATTCGCCATGTTTCACCTCGTGTGTTAGTAGGTCGACTCTGACGCATGGTTGAGTTGAGGCAGCAGCGTCCTGAATGAGGGTCTCTTTTGTGGCTGATGTTACTTGAGTGAATGTCGCGCCTAAGTTTTTAAACATTAATTGAAGCCACGGCGCGCGATTTAAGAGGTTAGTTAGTTCTGATGGGTTATCGAGTGAAGAGATCATCTCCCCAAACAGGATTGCGTTTTCAGAGCTGGGTGGCAAGCTTCGAGTGACTGTCAGAATATCGTGCGTTTGATTGAGATTGTTGTGATGTTTTGCTTCGATGTAACGGATCAGCAGGCTTTCCCATGAAAATATGAGAAACTCGTCCGGATTGCACGCCGGCAAAGACTTCGACCAGCGCTCTAAGCGGGAGGCGTGATGGGCGCAAAATAAGCTAATCCACAAGGCGACGTTGCGTAGCATATAAGCTTGCATGGGGGGAATGGAGTTTGCGTTTTCAACGAGCACAGGGCTTGCCAGGGTGTCAAGGATCCGTTGGACATCGAAATCTGCAGGATTGATAAGCCATCGCCAGGTCCACAGATAAGCCCTGATCGCTAATTCGCCAGCAGGCATTTGGACTGGATCATTCGGAAGGCTGATTCCTTGCAGGGTTCGTGTGCGAAAATCGCGGAGATGTAACGCCCCCTCATCAGGTATCATGGCTGCCATGAGGTCTGTCAGTTGACGTCCCTGATGAAAATGAAGATGCCAGGGTAGATTACTCATCCATGCCCGCATGTAGGCACTAAATCTGGTCTCGGACATGGGGCCATCGGCTAGATAGTGGATGTCGCCTCGACAGAACGCGTAGCGTCGCTCGAAATCGACGACAACATGTTCGAGTTCCCTGCAAGACTCGCGATCAATGGCCGACAGGCTTGCAATAGCGTCTCTGGCTCGCTTGTGGATCATCATAGTGGGTAGTCCTAGAGACTCGTAACACAAGAGTCCATTGACGTGACCCATCGTGCGTTCAATGTCATTTTTAGCAAGTCTTCCCTGAACGGCAAAGTGTTCTAGAGCTGTTGTAAAATCGGCGCAAGCATAGGCATTCAAACCTTGCTCCTGCGCGAGTTTTGCAATGAGAGGCCGTCGTGATTCGTAGTCGACGAGACCGAGATATGATTCGACAAACTGCAAAAACTCTTGTGATAGGGGTAGTTCCCGTTGGGCTCGTAGCAGAGAGGCCCAAAAGATCAAAGTTTCAAGGGTCACGTCTAGGATTGAGGCCGGTAGCTTTGTTACTTTGGACTGAAGCATGGTTGTGATCGTGCCAAGTTTAAGTCTTGCGTAAGGCAGGGAAAGCTCAGCTTTTAGTTCGCTAAGAAAATCCATACATGCCGGTAGGTCCTGGGCGCGACGGTGTCGCCAAGCTTCAGATAGTAAATGTTTGATGGTCTCGGTCATCTTGTCGTACCTAAATCAATCCGTGTGGCAAAGGCGCTGGGTGATGCTGTGTAGCATAGGTTTTTTGGGTGAATCTGACCAATAAAAACGTGAACTGAGGGGCTGGGTTTCATGGGGCGTCTATTTTTTAAACTTATCATCCAGTTCCAACGTTTGAACCTATAATTTTGACCATAGTTAAGATGCGGCAAACACAACCATAGTCATTGGAGCATCTCGTCTAGCTGATAAAGTAGGGTAAGGGCCTCGACGCTCACATCAAAGAGTTCCTCGTGTTCCATCGAGGTTTTCAGAAAGGCTTTTGCTTTGTGAAATGAGTTTTGTAACTCCAAAAGAGACCGCGCTAACCGCTCAGAGTGATCACCGCTGGCGGTCGCGATCGCATAGCTGTTACCAGCGTGGACCTTGATCGGTAGTAGCTGCTCACGGAATTCATTGACGGTTACAAGTGTCTGGAATTGCCTCATGTTTGCGATTACGTCTCGGCAAAGATTTGCTGCATCAAGATGGGTGTTCTCTTGATTCCTATGGCCCATCGTATAAGAGGGGTGTTGATATGTTGGTCGCGCCATCAAATTATTTACACTGTTTCCCAACGCTTGCTGCGTGTGCAGTTCACTGATGCATAGATACGTCCCGATAATCAAACGCATAGAGTGTACCATCGGTTATTCTCCCTAATCTCGTGACAGAAATGATAGTTATGATTATCCATGCCTAAATAATTCTGGCACATAAGGAAAATATTTATTTGGACTAGGTCTTGAGAAAATACGATGGTTAAAATGCCTAGGAATGCCGAGGAAAGCGGCCTATATGAGCTGCGACGAATTGGGCGATCGCGGTTTTGCTTGAAAGCTCTGCAATCTCGTCGGAGCCTGCAAAGGCAAAGGCGTGGTGCTTGCTAGCGCTAACCTGGTGAAGCTCATTGGCGATAAGACATGACAGCTGGTATTTGCGGATATACTCGCTACCAATTTTTTTGATGTGATCGGGGCTAACACCAATTTCAAGTTTAAACCCGACCTTGGGCTTTCCTGGAAGTTTAACCAGGTCAATAATTTTCGGGGTTGGCTTAAACGACACAGTGAGATCAGAGCGCCCAGACTTGATCTTGCCCATGGACTTTTCCGATGGTTCATAATCAAGAACAGAGGCGCAAAAGACTCCCGCGTGTAGTCCGTTTTCTGCAGCCTGTAGGCTTTCCTTAAGCATGTCTCCTGTGGTGAAAACGTGTTTCAGTTGAGTAAAACTTTGGGGTCTATGTTCGCAGGGGCCGCACACCACAATGGTTCTATAGCCTTGCCGATAGAGTTCTTCTGAAATCAATGAGCCAAGTTTTCCCGATGAATAGTTTGAGATGTAGCGAACGTCGTCGATGTATCCTCGTGTCGTTCCCATGGTGACTAATGTGGGTTCTCCAGGTCTACTGGGTCGATTGATGAGGTGGGCTACTTGATCGGCAAGAATGGTTGGCTCTGGGAATTTTTGTTTACCTTCCTCGATACGCCCTTTCACGATATGGACATTAGTCCATGAAGAAACCTTGCTAAGGTGTTCCTGTAGAGCAGGAGCCGATAACAGACTGTCGTGCATCGCAGGTAGAACGATGACAGGCTTCTTTTGACCAAGGGCTGAAGCCACGAGTGCCGTGCAGTGACTGTCAGTCATGCCGCGGGCAATTTTTGTGATGATACTTGACGAAGCCGGGGCAACCACAACGGCATCACCATTTGCAATATGAGAGGCATGACCTGAAAAACCGGTGACAACCTCTTTTCCCGCAGCCCAGGTGACAGCCATAGGGGTGATGAACGAAGCTCCTCCGCGTGATAGCCACGGGGTGACTTCGGCGCCGAGGCGCCTCATCGCGCGAATAAACCTGACGGACTCAACCGCTGCAATGGAACCGGATATGATGACGTCGATCCGACGTCCCTTGAGCGCATCCGATATGGCTACCACATGCAGGTCATCGTTGGTTTGATCGCTGTTTAGTTGTTCCATTGGGACGTCCCTAAAATGTCTAAAAAGACCCATATGGGTTTTAGAGTGGAACGGTCATGACCCTAATCAGCAATACTAACGTCCGGGCACTTCACGACGGCGTCAGTAGAGGTTAGGGGTCAGTCTTAGGTCTTGGAAACGGGAGGTCTCGAGCCGGGTCCATAAGCGGGCACCTCCGACTCGATGGTTTCCAAACCAAAGTGCTGTTAGTTCGCCTTAGCCTTGGCTTGCGCTTTTTCGTTTGCGTTAGGCTTATTCAGGGGAAGGTTCGGAGCGGTTGTTCCAACCAGTCTCAGTTTGTTTTTTCTAGCAGCTCCAAATTTCGCGACTTTGCGTTCACGGATATTTGTTAGTTTGCGGGTTTTCGATGCCATGGCAAAGGATCCTTTCTATAATCAGAGCGGGGGAAAGTAATAGAATATTCTTGGGATTTCAAGTGAAATCCTCCCAACACACTGATAAGTATTCTGATGACGTATTCGTCCAAATGGGTGACTTCAGGTTAGTCAACACTATTGTTACTCACGCGTTTAACCAATCTAAGCGAGCCATGCACAATCCATAGGTCACATGAGGTGTTTTGGCTTGATAAGTCGTTGAGATGGCCTAACTAAGGCTTTCCAATATGTAGTAGCACGGCATGGAGTCATCTGCTTGTCCGACTTTCGGTGATCCGGTTGTCACTGGACGGAAGCCATAGCGAATGAAAAGTTTGCGGGCCTGTTCCATTTGCGGCGTCGTTTCGAGATAAAGGCGTTTGTATCCCATGCGTTTTGCCTCATCAAGACTGCGTTTGATAAGACGTGCGCCGATGCCTTGCCCGCGGTAATTGGGTGCCACCACAAGGTCTCTGATTTCGCCCAGACCCTCAGAAGGGGGTAGTCCATGAAGGGGGCCAACACCGGCACCTCCGACTATGGTGCCGTTGTGGTTCGCATCCCTGGCCACAAGGTAGATAGAAGAGGGGGCATGGTAGAAGGTTTTTAGATTATCCAACCTCCTAAAAGTACTGACCAAAACAGTGCCAGCTTCGTCGTAGGCGCCGATCCCCTGGCGGATCATGTTTGATACGGTGCTCAGGTCATCTTGCCCCATGGGAGTGATCACGATATCCTCGGCAGACATCATGCCGAGGTTTGCAACGTTGAGACCAGGGTTTTGGGTTGAGTTGTCTTGAATCACGAGCCTAGGTTCCAGTCACAAATAAAGAACTTATGTTTTATATCAGCCCCATCGCCGGCTAGTGCTTATATTTTTATCGTCGTCACTTGGCTTCGGCAGCATTGGACGCGAATACTAACCTAAAAGTCAGGTTTTGATCCACTGCTAAAGACCATATCCATCGATTAATGTTCTTAATCATCATGATGTTGGGGAGTTAGTGATAAGGACGGCCTACTTAAACTGACTGGCGTCCCAAAACGTGGCCATGAAAACATAGCCGAGCAGACAAACCCAAAGGCAGGGGGATAGGGTATATATTTTTTTGCTGGGAGATGCATAAAATGCAGTTCATCGGCTTTCTGGTAGAGTTGCGGGTTTGACTTGCAGTCTTTTTGAGCTGTATCATTGAAGTACTAATTCTTTGTTCAGCAGCCAATCAATTATCATTTTTGAATGAATAGGGAGACTTCATGAGGTTGTCGAGATACCGTTTACTAGTAAGTTTTGTGCTGTTTCTTTCAGTCTTGGGCTGTAGGAAACAGAAAGATAGCAAGCTGAACGATCAAGCTAAAGATGTGGCCAAGAAACCAGAATGTATCCAACTTGCAGGTATGTATTCGATCGTTCAGCATGAGGAAAATCAGGAGCTTGTAGTTAAATGCAAGATCGCGGCCTCCGGGGGCAAGAAATATACGCCACCCCGGGTGGCTGGTGGAAACGTCACTGATAACTTAAAAATTAGTCAGAACGGTTGCCAATCCTTCAAACTGGATCTCCTTAAGCCTGATGGCTTAGGGGCTCCAGCGAGTAGCAAGTATTACATAAAAGCCCTAAACAAACCTGAAACGAGGCAAGAGTCGAATGGCGGTGAGACAATTGAAACAACGATTACGAGCAAAGCTACCGATAGGATGCTTCAAGTGACTTACGAGCGTAAGCGTAAACAACCGAATGGAGATGTTAGGCCAGACGAATTGGTCAAAGATACTTTTTCATGGAACGACCAGAAGCTGGTCTTTCGTCGCCAGCAGTACGGGGATAGTCTCGATGCTTTGAGATATGATCACGAATGCGAATATAAAAAAACGGTTGATGGTAACGAATCGTATATAAACCCTTAAATCAATGTCCATGTTAAGCCCCCTCGGGGGCTATTGTTTTTTCAAGTGATAATCCAGTTGTGATCCAACACTGATACGCTTCAGCCCTTTGTCAAGGCGCGCCTAGTGTGCCAGCACAGGTGTTCCATTGGTGATCACGTCGCGGCCTTGCAGTGGTTGTATGGGCCTATTGGTTGGCCCGCCAAAGATGCTTGTGTACATTTCAATTTGACCGCTTGACAGGGTGATCGGATTGGCTAAGACGAACCAGCGCACGCCCTCGGAACAAGGGGGTGTCGTTAGGCTGCCACTATAATGGAAATACTGTCGGTTACTTGGCATAAGGGACGCCAAGGTCAAATTTGTTGGTTGCGATGATTTGGTGTGAAAATCCCGGGGCATGAGGTCCCAAATGGGTTTAAACGCTTTGTTTTCTCGCCCAGCGAGTTCATGAATCATCACGCCGACCACAGCCAGGGCGCCAGACGAGTTTTTATGGACAAAGTGAAGCTCCATGTCGGCCGGTACGCCTGAAATGCGGTGCTCACTCGGTGCGTGGAAATGGAACTGAGCGAGCGAGTAAGGCTGACCGTCGATGGTAATATGGTTTTTGCCACTCAAGATTTCGGCTTGAATGGTGTGTCCATTATTTTCCACGTTCAAGCTTGCCGTTCCGTAATGCCAGATCAGCTTTGGTGCATCTTTCGTCGCTGTCGCGCGTCCAATATCAATTGGAGATTGAGCGCGCCCCTTTTCGCAAAGGCTAAAATGATGGGCCAGGTCCCCCCAATGCTGGGGTCCATTTGCGTCGTTTTTCGCGTAGCTCCAATGTGGTGAACTGTGGTTTGTGGGGTGTTCTTGTGGTTGTTTTGGGTGGTTTTCGACATTTTGTGATGCCTTGGCCGTCGCCACGGGTGGTTTGTGTTCCAGGTCATGAGGAGTATCATGATGACCGCTGCTGTGGTGATCAATCGAAGATCCTTGGGTCTTTTGAGCATCCTGGCTTGCGTGATGGTTTGAGGTCTCGCCTGCTGCGAGCTCTCCAGTGGCCGACGTGACTGGTTTGTCAGCTGCCGCCTCATGAGTGTTCTCGGGGTTTGTTTCGGTGGACTTGTGGGTGACCTCGTGATCGTGGTCTGACGTATGAGCGAGGGCTTTGAGTCCCATTGGCTTAGCATGCTTGATCCAGTAAGCTCCACCACCATATATGGTTGCAGATATCCCCATGGCCAGTGTCCAAGCTACAGCCTGCTTCGCCCCGTCACTCATTCGCCCTGCCCCCCCCTGTTGAAGGCGTGTCCAAGGTCTGGTCGCGCCTGCAGATAAGAAAGGGGTTCGGGAGTCGCTTTTGGAACTTTATCGAATCACCAAAAAAATTTTTAAATAACTGAAATTAATGTCTATTTTTCGCTTATAGATCGTGGGCTAAAGATTGACGGGCTGATTGTTTTAAAGGGCCATGAGAGTGGGGTTGGTGTTTTCCGAGAAAAAGGCAACATTTTGCAATGATTGATGAGCCTTTGCTTGGGTTCCGATGCGTCAGGTGTGTTCGTTACTTGGGCATTTAAAATGCCTTGATGAATTAAAGATAAGGGGTACACTGTTGGGCTCTCATAGGCAAAGTTCCCGAGGCGCCCTGGATGCGTTTGAGGAGCTGAGAAACTTTAAAAATGTTGGAGGTTTGCTGTGACGTTTTTTAAAAACCGGGTGGTGTTTAGGGCCATTGGAATTTTCTGGTCCATGGTCTTTATGGGAGCGTCGGTACAGGCGGCAGATTTGACCCTCGTTTCAGGTCTGTTTCAAAGGACCAGCCCCAAAATCGAGGGTAAAAACACAGGATCAAAGACGGTCTTTGGCCTCGGTGGGCGCTATTCTGATGAATTGTCGACGGATATGGCCTGGTTGGTTGCAACCGATGTGTCGTTGCGTAGTTATTCGAGTGGTAATGGTCTTCCTACCCCCGATAACTCGGTTAGTCTTGCGTTACAGGGCGGCGTGCGGTATTATTTCAAGCCCTTTGCTGAGGCGATTGTCCCTTACGTGACCGGCACAGCCAGTGTTGCGAGCACAAAAACAGCCGACTGGGAGAAGAACGGGTACACTCAGGTCACTGCAAGTGGCTTGTACTATGGCGCAAACGCTGGTATACGAGCAGGTCTTGGTGATGCGCTATTTGTTGAGTTAGAGCTGCCGTTCTTTGAAAGCCCGCTTTTTTCTGTGTCGGAGACAGAAACAGTGACCAAAGAGGCCGACGGGACAAAGTCGAAGAAGGAAGAGACGACGTCCACCGCCCTTTACGCCCAGTCCTCGGCTCCGATCACCAGTATTCGTTTAGGTATTGGCTTGAAGTTGTAACCTTCGACCGTGTGCTAAAAAGTTGTTGAATAAGGAAAAGTTATCATGCGTAAGAAAAACCGTCCCCCACGTAACCGTAAAAAAACTGCGAAACTTCGCGCAAAAATGAAAATTGCTCGTCGCCGTAAGCAGGTCAAGAGTATCCCAGGCCAGCGCGCTGGACTGACGTTCCGTCGCGGGTTTAAAAAGTAAATTGATCTGATACAGTTGAGCTCAGTCAGGACGCGGCTTTTGTTAAGGCCGCCAGTCCTGCTTTTGCTTTTTCAAAATTAGGTTCCAACTCTAAGACCTTCGTAAGATAGATTTCGGCCTTTTTCATGTCCTCAGCAGTTTTTAACTGCAGATGAGCTAGGGCTAGATTGTAGTAGATCCTGTAGTTTTCCTTGAACGTAGGATAGAACTTCAACGCTCGATTGTATTCTTCGATGGCGTCTGAAATTTTTCCTTCTTTTGCTAACATCACGCCTTTATTGTTGTAATGCCGGACAATCTCCATGGGGTTTGCAACTTCTTTGCCGAAGGAGATGGCGTGTTCGTCGTAGCCGGCATCGTAAAGTTTTTTAAATACCTCAAATTTGTAGTCGGGCTGTTCAGGATTTAATTTAACGAGTTCCTTGAAGCGTTCGACGGACTTGTCCGGTTCTTTCAGTTTGAGGTAGAGGGTCGCAAGTTCATTCAAGCGGTTTATGTTTTGCGGGGCTAGTTGATCGGCTTTCTCAATAAAAGGCTTGGCTAAACTGAATTTGCCAAGCTTCATGTACATCCGCCCGGCTGTGTTGTTGAGATTGATGTCGTTTTGTTTGGTTTCAAGGAGTCCTAAGGCTGAGTCAAGTGTGTCCTGCCATCTTGATTCGCCTTCATAAATGTCCAGTAAGAGGCGACGCCCCTTGTCGCCAAGTTGGGGGATCATGCCTTGAACTTTGTCGATTGCTTTTTGTGAGTTGCCTGACTTGAGGTAAGGGGTGACGATTTTCTCCTTAAATTCGCCAAACGCCATGAGTTTTTGTTTGATGGCCACAGCCTTGATAAGTACCGGTAGAATCTGAATATCCTTAAATGGCTTTTGGATAATTTCGATATCTTCCAGCTCTTTAGCAAGCCCGTCTTGGCCTGTGTTTCGCTGGTTACTTGCCATTACAATAAAACCAGTAAACCGTTTTTCACTGATATCGTGCTGTCGCCACTTTTGGATAAATGCAAGGCCCGGTAACGGACCAAAATCTAGCTCGATCAAGACGACATCAAACCTGTTTTGATTATACAGGTACAGCGCACTATCAAGACTACTGGCTTTCATCACTGTGATTTGATGACGTGCAAACATTTGCTCAACGCCGTTGAGGAATGCCGGGTCATCATCGATGATCAAGATTTTTCCAGGTAATTTTGGAGCTTGAGCGTTCAATGTAAGGTCCTCATCGTTACCGCCACTCTTAGTGTAACATGGTTTAACTACTGTCGAGTACTGACCGGCAAGTTTTGCCTACGTGGGTTGCAAGCTTCCATGGAATTCGCATACGATGAATGCTGGTGCACCTGGAACGGATGCTGGCCAACCATGTTTAGAATCTGCTGGCATTGCGAGACTATCGTTTGATCAAAGCCGTGTGCGCTTGGCAAAAAAAGTTTGGAGCCTTCAGATGATGGGCGAGGTCACTTACTTATTTGGGTTGAATTTTTTGTCTGTCACGGCATCGCAGGTCCAAAGCATTTTTTTGCTTAAACAGTAGGGGTCGTTAGCGTATGAAGATTGGTATTTGCACAGGTGGTGGTGATTGTCCTGGGCTTAATGCAGCCATCCGCGCTGTAACGCGTCATGCGATTTTGCATCATCAGATGGAAGTCTTCGGTATTCAAGATAGCATCAACGGATTGCTTCTGGACGAACCCGCCGTGCAAAAGCTCAGTTTGCTTGATGTGGCGGGGATTATTGACCGCGGGGGGACAATTCTGGGTACATCTAACAAAGGGAGTCCCTTTAAAGATCCACAAAAAGGTGCTGAAGCCAAGGCAAAGGCTTTGAAAAACTGGCGGACGTTGGGGTTAGATTGCTTGATTGTCGTGGGTGGAGATGGTACGCAGCGCATGGCGCTGCAGTTACACGACGCCGGCATGCCGATCATCGGGATTCCTAAAACCATTGATAACGATTACATGGCCACCGATGTCTCTATTGGGTTTATGACGGCCGTCGAGGTTGCTGCTGAAGCCATTGGACGACTCCATTCAACGGCGGAGTCTCATAACCGGGTGATGGTGGCCGAAGTCATGGGCCGCGATGCAGGTTTTATTGCTCTGCACGCAGGCATAGCGGCAGCTGCAAACGTGATTTTGATTCCCGAAATACCTTTTGATTTTGATGTGATTATAAGAGCGATGGACTCGCGACGTCAGCGTGGTCGAAACTTCTCAGTGATCGTTGTGGCAGAGGGTGCTAGGGAGAAGGGTAAGGATCCTATGTTTCGAACCTCAGCAACAGGATCGATTCACCTTGGCGGTATCGCAGGCGAAGTGGCAAGTCAAATTCACCAAAGAACGGGAATTGATACAAGAGTCACAGTTTTAGGGCATATCCAACGTGGCGGGGCACCCGTGACGATCGATCGTATTTTAGCCACTGCATTCGGTGTACACGCTGTCAATCTTGCGTCCCAAGCTAAGTATGGACGTGTTGTGGGGTATCGGTGCGGTGATATCACCGATTCTCTTTATGAAGACTTTCAAAATGGGACCAGAGCACTCTCGCTTAACGATCCCTTCCTTATCGCCGCAGAATCAATTGGGATCTGCCTTGGTCGGGCGTAAGTCGCCGCGCGCAGAACCAACAAGAGCTCCAGGGTCTCGCCGATGTTCTACTATTGCGTCAACGCTTGAAATGTGGCGACAATCGCTTCATAGTCGGCTGGGAATGGATTTGCGCTCGTGATGAATACGACCCGGTTTGTTAACGGAACTCCTGAGCGGGCGTGCAGGTATTCAAAGTTTACGCCATCGAACGAAACAGGTAGAAGGTGCGTCAGCTGATCGGCCTTTTTGAACACAGGCACGGCCTTTGCAAACTGCTCTTTAGTTACCGATTTTCTTGTGCAGGTCTTGTCCGTCTGACGAATAATACATAGTGACATGGGCTTGTCGGGGGATGGTCGAATCAACCACCGTTGTCCTGGATAGCTCATGCCACCCTCAGAAAACAACGCCCATCCCTCGGCCTTTGGTCCTGCTGCGGCGAGTTCACGGGCAAACTCCCTTTGAAAGTGCTCCTGAATACGATCCGGGTCTGCAGCGTCGGTTTGAGGCTTGGCAGATGTTTGCTTAACCATTGTTGATGGCTTTGCTGCTGGTGTGGATGTCGAAACAACACTCTTAGCACGAGAGTCATTTCGAGTCGTGTCTGCTTTCGCGGGATAAGAAGACACACATGACGCTGCGGCAAGGCCTGTTATAATTGAATACACCCAAGATTTACAAAGCATGTAGACACCTCAATAAAATCATCAATGATGAATGACACTGTCCTACTTATTGTCGCAGTATTTGATGTTTTTGATGACACGCGGCATTTTACTATTATCTGATGCAACGTCAACATACTTAAATTTTTTACCGTATGCTGATTTGGCAAAGTCTAGAGGAGCTTGAAATCGACAGTCTTGTTTGTTCTTGGTGCGATTGCGAGCACAAACCGGAATCATCCCTGGCTCCGACGTTGTGCCGATTAGATTGGGTTCAGGCTCCAGAGTCCATTGGCATTCCTTTTTTCCCTCAGGATCACAGCTGAACAGTGCAAAGAGGAGAAGGGCGTGCACAAGTGGTTTTACAAGCTTCACCATAAAATGGGTTCCTCTTTGTGATCCGTTTCAGTTATTATGCCAAAGTTTTCGCGCAATTTCGAATCTTTAGTCAGCTAAGGAGTCTCTAACATGAATTTGGAATCTCGGTCACCCGCCAGTCCCTTGGAGAATCTAGCGCAGCTGCAGGGTTGTGTACGGCGGTTTGATGCCCTTATTGACGACTGTAAGGCTCTTTATTCCGTAGAGACCTTTGCGCCACGGGTGCATGTTGTTGGTCCTAGGGATGAAAGTCATGGGGTGCAAGCTCTGCAGGGTAAAGATGTGAGCTTGACGATCAGTGCTCTGATCCACGGGGTTGAGGTTGGTGGCTTGGGTGTTTTGGTGGAGGTTTTGGGACTTGTCACAAGGGGGGAGCTCAAATTGCAACGCCCAGTTGGTTTTACGTTGGGAAATGTGCCGGCCGCTGAAAGAGGGGTTCGATTTGTGGAGCGGGATTTGAATCGCTCCTTTGGTCGATCCCAAAGCAGCTCCCTCGAGGAGCAAAGGGCCGATGAGCTTGAACGATTATTTTCACGCAGTAGACGGTTACTCGATCTCCATCAGGTGAAGCTGCCGATTGATCGTCCGTTTTGGATTTTTCCGTATTCACCCTCGGGCTTCCAGTTTGCGCAATTGGTTGCGCCAGATGTTACAACGATCACCCATTGGATGGGCGGATTTTCGGCCGACGGACAATGTTCTGACGAGTGGGTCAATTCGATTGGCGGCTCCGGAGTCACGATTGAGCTTGGTAGAAATGGGTTTGACCCACAGCAGATTGCACTGGGGACTCGGGTGGTATGCCGAGCTATTGAGGTGGCTCGGGCTCAAGATGTTGGAGATCTTATAGCTCCAGCCGGTGGCGCCAAGGCATCTCTGTATACTTGGGGGGAGATTATTCCATACCCACCAACTGGTGGGCCAGTTTTGGATCCGGGCTGGCATAATTTTAAACATGTGAATGCGGGAGATCGCTTGGGTGTATTCCGAGGACGCGTGATCAGTGCAAGTCACTCAGGTCCCGTGTTGTTTCCCAAGTATCCAGATCCGAGGCCCGACGGATCCTATGGCGAGGTGCCGCCTGCCGCAGAGTTGATCCGAGTGCTAAAGGAAATCAGTGAGTCGGAGCTGCCCTAAGGGGCTTCACGGTTGAGTTAAGGGTCCAATGGTGTCAAGAGGCAGAAGGCGTGCAAGGATCGCGGTGGGGCAGGTTAGCGTTTCAGGGCCCTAGCCATGGCGCGGTTGGCGTCGCGCTCTTTTGTCGAATCCCTCTTGTCGTGAAGCTTCTTGCCCTTTGCAAGAGCAATCTCTACCTTGACGCGTTGGCCGCGCAGGTAAATCTTTGTCGCTACACAGGTCATGCCCTGCGCGTCGATGGCGCGTTGAATTTTTGCCATTTCTTTCTTGTTGAGAAGCAGCTGACGCGGGCGTTTTTCTTCGTGATTCATGATATTGCCATGGGAATAATGCCCAATATGCACGTCGCGCAGAGTTGCGATAAATCCATCAATATCGACCCAACCGTCGGAGAGGTTGCATTTGCCGGCTCGCAGGCTCTTAACTTCAGTTCCCCTCAAGGCAACGCCAGCCTCCCACGACTCACCGATCGAGTACTCGTGGTAGGCTTTGCGATTGGATGCGATAATTTTAATTCCAGTTCCAGCCATAGTGACTTTGACTGTAATGCAAACGGGGATATCTTGGCAAATTTTAACCAACACACCACAGGGCTACCGCATCTAAAACATAATGATTTCGTATAGTTATTTCGGGTAAATCTAATATAAAACGATCTGGGCAGGCAGTTCGCAGTCATTGGCAGGTCTAGTAAAATCAGAAAAGTAGAGTCAATCCTCTTGCTCAAAGAGATTCCACAAAAAATTCAAAAAATGGCACAATGTCGCTGGCGGTCACATGGTTTAGTGGGCTAACGGGGGCTTATGAATACGACCATTCCCAAATTCCGCCCTTCCCTCATTCCGCGGTCAAATGATGTGACTAAAATTCGTATCAGACGGGTGATTCTCAGCACCGAATCAAACGCTGAAGAGGGGAAGAGCGGAAATAGGGAAAGGGAGTTCATAAATTAAAATTCACTGATGTAAGATGAACTGGAAAGTCATAACCTCTCAAAATCATCTTAATTTAGATGCGGTAGTCCTGCAACACACCATCATGACTAGATTCGTGAGGGGAGGGCGAACCCTCATCGCCCCTGCCGTCCTAGCGGTGCCGCGTAAGAGCGCCTGGCGTTCAAAGTCCGCTGCGAAGATGAACCTGTAAAACTTGAAGTGCAGCCGGAGTGACACCACTAATGCGACTTGCTTGCCCCAGTGTTTCTGGCTGGAACTTTGCTAGTTTTTCACTCACCTCAAATGATAATCCTGGGATGGATTTAAAGTTCAAGCTGCGCGGGATCAGAACCTTGTCTAAATATTGACTATCTTTCATGGCGCGCTGTTCTCGAGCAATGTAGCCTTCATACTTGATTTCGATAGCGACTCGACGGACCATGTGGCGCGGATAGGTGCCAAGCTGTGGCACTAGGTCAATCAAGGTGTCCACCTCAAAGTCGGGGCGTTTCAAGAGCGAACTCAGTTTTGTTCCCGTGTTGTCATTACCAACGTAGTACTCATGGGGTAGGTTTGCTTCACCGAAAGTTTTTGTTTTGACGAACGCCATAACCTCGCGGATCAGTTGTTGTCGTGCACAAAACTGCTGGTAATCCTCATCTGAAACAACGCCCATGGAGCGCCCAAGATCGGTTAATCGCGTGTCGGCATTGTCTTCACGAAGGTAGAGGCGGTGTTCAGCACGAGATGTAAACATGCGGTAAGGCTCTTGAGTGCCCTTGGTTATCAGATCGTCGATGAGAACGCCAATGTAGGCTTCGCTTCGACCCAGCACAAATCGGTCTTGTCCCGAAACTTTACGTGCTGCATTGATTCCCGCCATAAGACCTTGTGCAGCGGCCTCCTCGTATCCAGTTGTTCCATTGATCTGGCCAGCGAGGAAGAGGCCTGGGCATTTTTTGACTTCAAGACTTGCGTATAACTCGGTCGGGTCAACAAAGTCGTATTCTATGGCATAGCCTGGGCGAATGAT
Organism: Oligoflexales bacterium; assembly: GCA_044360315.1. GTDB lineage: Bacteria > Bdellovibrionota_B > Oligoflexia > Oligoflexales > RGVZ01 > CAMDKS01. Next base: position 4,941 of record JBIKKO010000041.1, on the reverse strand, counting down.
CTCCGCTTGTTCAAGGCCGCGAACGGAACGAACAAATTTTAGCTGTGCTTCAAGGGGGAGGGACGTGGACAGGCCGTTCGGGTACACTTCCACCGTATCGTATCCCTGGGGTTCAAGAAAAATCTGATGGCTATCGCGATCTGCAAACTTCACCACTTTATCCTCGATACTAGGACAGTATCGAGGTCCAATACCTTGAATCGTTCCACTGTATAGCGGTGACATATGCATGTAGTCGCGTATGATCTGATGGGTTTGAGCATTCGTATGCGTGATGTAGCAGGGTAGAAGCGTTTGTGTAATGCGTTCATTGGAGAAGCTAAACGGAATAATGTCTTCATCTGAATGCTGTGGCTCTAATAAAGACCAGTTGATCGTCTTAGCGTCGAGGCGAGGTGTTGTGCCTGTCTTTAATCGACCAACGCGCAGGCCTGTCGATTTGATAAACTCCGCAAGTCCAATGCTTGGAGCATCGCCGGCGCGACCGGCGCTTATACGCTCATGGCCAATATGAATCAAACCATTGAGGAATGTTCCTGCCGTGATGACGACAGCTCCTGCTTTGAAAGGTCCAAAAAATTTCGTCTCGACTCCGACCACACGCTGTAGGCCATCAGAGGTCGGATCTACAAGAAGACCCTCAACCGAGTCTTGCCTGATCCTAAGGTTGGCTGTGTTTTCTAGTTTATGCTTCATGTAGCGGCGATACAGGTCCATATCAGCTTGGGCGCGAGACGACCAGATGGCTGGTCCTTTTTTGCGGTTGAGGACGCGGTACTGAATACCAGTGGCATCGATAGCTTTCGCCATTTCACCGCCTAAAGCGTCAATCTCTTTAACAAGGTGGCCTTTTGCAGTGCCGCCAATGGCTGGATTGCAGCTCATGGCGCCAATGCGATCGACGTTCTGGGTGATCAACAGGGTCTTAGCTCCCATCCTCGCGGCACTCAGAGCCGCCTCGCAGCCGGCGTGACCACCTCCGACCACGATCACGTCAAACAATTCAGACGATGTTGGAGTTAGTGATGAGTTCATGAATGGCATACCCTTCCTGCGGCACGGAGCATAGAATTGTGACGACTTTCTAATGGAATTTCGCTCGGAATTCAATGAATTTTCAAGAATCGAAAGACACTGCTGGAGGCAAGGCTCTTCGGCAGAGTTTCAAGGGCATGTGTCTGGCAGAATTAACAAGCCGCTTCTTAGTAAAAACAACGATATATGCCTAGATGGCCGAGGGCATTATCTCGAGAGTAGCCCTCAAACCTAATTCTTCGCGGTGGGGTGCCACATTAAACGTGTGACCCCGTTAGCGTCTTCAAGTGCGAAGTAAGGCCGCGATCTCATCATCTAGACGGTCCGGTGATGGACACGCATCCAACACCTGAAACTTCAAATTGAACTCCGCTGCGGCGGTTTCATCGCGCCTAGCGGTTGTGGTCATATCGCACTCTGCTGCAGCGGTCGGGTCTAGACGAGTTGGATTGCGTTGGTCGATTGGCGAACAAAGCTTGTTATTGACTCAGGTTTACTTAAGGATAAGAATATCGCTAACGCATGCTAACTAAGCAATATTTATTTCAGGGAATTAAAGGCCATTAGTGTTAATTTGAAATTAAAGATTTTCGGCCTAATCATTCTGTTTAGTCCTGCGGAGCACATCCAGGCTAGGGCTTTTTACGATTATTGTATCGCCCCTGAATCCAGTTCTGAGATCGACACCGTTGTCGCCGTCATGATCAAGCTTAAGCTTTGGGTGCATCGTGACGAACAAAATTGTCGCTTTGCGGCGGATTCGCTGCGGCAAAAAACTTTTCTAAGTATCTGGCCCGATCCCTTTGATCCGGCCCGAAATTCAGCGTCAAATCTCCACCCGCTTGAGGAAGAAACTCAGATTCGTAGTCTCTCACTTGCGAAAAATGAGATTATCGATTTAACCCCGCTGGAAAAGTTGGCGAACCTGAGGCAGCTGAATATTAACTTTAACCCCATCTCAGACATAAGCGTTGTTGCAAAATTTACACGATTAGAGGAACTCAGCGCCTCGCAAACGAAAATCACGAATTTAAACCCCCTTTCTGGCTTGTCGAAGCTGCAATCTATCTCACTTACAGGCAGCGGGGTTTCTGATATCTCGCAGCTTGGGGTGTTAAAGAATTTGAAGGCGATGCATTTAAACGACAATCGGATTAGAGACGTTGAGCCGCTGCAGCATTTGCCTTTAGTGTATCTAGCCATGAGTAACAATCAGATTGAGTCACTGGACGTTTCAGCCGCGCGACAGTCCCTTATCATGTTGGATGTAGCCTACAACAGGCTCTCCTCAATTGTAGGGATTGATGGTTTGGAGAGAATTGATGCCATTAATATCGAAGGGAACTTGTTTTCTAACCTTGACCCTCTCTTGGGACTGAAAACCCTGCGGTTTTTGAATATCAGTCACAATCAGATCACCTCGATTGAGTCACTGGGAGCTCTAAACGACCTTCAGTTCCTGATCCTGGGTGGTAATTCCATTTGTCAAATCCCAGAGCAGGTCAAGGCTCTGCAGGAAGAGCATCTAAACTCCAAGGGTGAGCTCATTAAACTCCAGATCACTGGCACTGATGAACAGCATGGGTGCCTTAATCTGTGAGCCAACGCGTGGGGTCTCTCATAGATGGGGCCTAGTTGACGGAGGCTCATGTTGCGACATAACTCGCCCAGGGCTCAGCAGTCATTTAGTGTGCCGCTGATAAGGGAGTGCTAGGCATTAACGTCGCGAGACTACCGGAAACAGTTAGGATAATCAGGCGACTTTCTTTTGAGACGGTGTTTGAGGTGAGGACGATCGTGTCTCCGTCGAGCTGGAGCCGCCTTCTTGGATCATGGCACGCAGGAGCCTACGGATCTTCAAAGGGTCCCTCTGTATCGCGTCAATCTGCCGGCGGGACTCCTCGTGAAAATACTTTTCCTCTGCATTATAGCCATTTTTGGCCAAAGCCTCTCGTAACATACAGATCCTCCCAATTAAGTTATATAAGGTAGAGTCGACAAGGTATGGACGGACTCCACTTTTTCCTTAAAATTTAATAAATACATGGATTTAGACATCGAATAAGGATGCGCCTAGGGTCTTTGCATATGGGATTTTGCTTGGCACGAGGCACGGCTTGTGTGCTAAACAAGGGCTTCTTTGCTTCAGTACAGGGGCTTGGTAGGCGTCTATGCCCGAAGGTTTGCAACAGTTTGATCATGAACAGTCCTGGCGTGCCCTAGGGGGGCCCATTGAGCAGCGGGATGTTGGGGCTCGTGCGGATGTTTTTCTTGCTAAGGCTTACCCGTTTCTAACGCGCAGCGCCTGGCAAAGGCGCATGGACGAGGGGCAGGTCTTAGTCAATGGTCGAGCCATTAAAGGAAGCTATCGGTTAAAGGCTTTTGATCGGGTTCAGTTTTATCATCCTAATACTGTTGAACCAGACGTAGATCGCAGCATTTTCGTCTTATGGCAGAGCGGGGCGGTCATGGCGGTCTACAAGCCGGGCAATCTTCCGATGCATGAAAATGGTGCTTATCGCAAGAATACGTTTGCTCATTTGCTAACTGAAATGGTTGGTCCGGAGTGGGCTGCGGTTCATCGTCTTGACCGCGAAACAAGTGGGATTGTGTTGTGCGGAGCCAATCCCCTGGTGCGTCAGCAGCTTGCGGCTGATTTTGAGGCAAAGACCATTAAAAAAGAATATCGGTTGATTGTGAATGGTTGTCCGACTCTTAGCGGCTGGTCGGTGGATGGTGCTATCGGGGACTTGGTGAATAGCAAGATTCGGATCAAAAAATGGGTCGTAGCTGGCGGTCTGCCGGCTCAAACGGATTTTTTGGTAGAGCAGGCCCAGGGGCACGACGGCCGCGGTTTTTCATTGCTGCGAGCATTTCCCAAAACCGGTCGAACCAATCAGATTCGTATCCACGCGGCCTACTCTGGACATTGGATTTTAGGCGATAAGTTATACCACCCTAATGAAGATGTGTTTTTAGACTATTGGGAGACACAAGCAACGACGGCGTTTTGTGTGCAAGAGACTCTTTTCCATCGGTGTTGCTTGCACGCGGCTGCCCTCACGTTTGACCACCCTGAAACACGGGAATCAATTCGCGTTGAATCTGATCTGCCCGAGGATATGCGAAAGCTTTGGCACTCACTTCAAGCCTATTGAATCGTATCAACTATAGTTTTAAGCTCCGGTTCCCGTAAGTTTGAACGCACTTCAATGAATGTCTGGTTACCGATCACGACAACCCAATGGTGCGTTGCGCCTGTGTCTTCGCATATATCAACAGTCTTTCCCGTGGTTGTGATAAACGACGCAGTCTGGTCGCACGTCGAGGTCACCAGGCGCAGTCTTAGGACCTCTGTTTCTTCATCCAGGAAAATCTCCTCGGTAGGGCTTGCTGTTGTCTGCTTGAAGCTTTCCGGGACAAAAACTTCATGTTGAGCTGCAAATAATGCTCTTCTTACCACTCGTTCAAGCGACGGTACGGGGCCTGTGCCAGGGTCCTGCCCTTTGGGAGGCTCGTCTCGATTTCCATTATCAACAATCCCGCCACCGGTGTTGGCGCGTTTGCCGCAAGAGAGCATTAGCAAAGTGAGTCCGATTAACAGCATACGCCAGGGTTTGAAAAGAAGCATGTGGTCGTCACCTCAAAAAAAGCTACAGAGGGTTATCGACAGTTGTTGGAAGAATGTTTAGGATAAAATGATGCAGGCGAGGTTTTGATGCGGAGAGGCAAAAGTTCAGAATCATTGGTTTTTATCATTTTATCACAAACTTCTGTCTTTTTTGGGTCAGTCTAAGTCGTCGTCACGACGGTGTTTTATCATAGCATAAAATCTACCGTCATTTGATGGGAGAACCCAATTAATCGTATGCAGAGCGTATACTAGGAGTGCTCATGGGGTTTGTG
>JBIKKO010000040.1:0-21018 GCA_044360315.1 Oligoflexales bacterium | reverse complement strand
GTTTGATGATTAGCCTCGCACCATTTAAGTGGAGCGTCCTAGACGACGTTAAAGAGATTTAGATCAAATCTTTTTGCAAACAATATTTGACGCCTCATCTGAGTCCTAATTCAGGGCAGATAGAGGGTAGATCCCTCGAGTTGTGCGAGAAGGTTCCACTGTGGTTTGAGCAGGAATTTCTCATTGTCGCTGAGCGAAAACACAAAAGCAATTATGAACAAATAGGATGAACCTCGAAGATCCTGAAGAACAAATCCAATCAACATTGGTTCAATCCGGAGAGCATGCTTTAATTTCAGCAATAACTGGTGATTTTAAGCGGATTTTTTCTTAGAGGTCTTCCTATGCGAATTTTTCGTGACTACTGGAGCCAACTCCTGAGCTGAAAGAATCTCGATACCGAGCACTTGACCCGAAACATCGAAATCTACAAGCATGCCCGGTCGGAATTCGACAGTTCTCGCTACCTTGCCCTTTCGAAGCTCCACATAAGCCACATCCAGTTTTTGATCTACCGTCATCGATTTCATTCTTCCCCTCTCCAAAATGCAGTCACAACAAGTACTCCAAGCGGAATCTCAATGTATACGACGACTAATTCCCTGCCAGCAACCTGCGCCAAGCATATTAACCGCCCGCGTAAATCAAAACCTTCCCTACGACCCTTTGTGACACATTCGCGTACGTCTTGTCTCGTAATCGCTCGCTGCTTAAGTCGAGCTGCCGCGTGTCAGATATTTCCAATCTAAACGGAGCCACAGAGACCCTTCTCATACCATGAAACGGATTGCACTACCCGTCGTCTAAATTATCTACAATCCTCTGAAAGAGGTCTAATCTAAAAGCCATCGCTCACCCAAACAAAATGTCATTTTCATACGTAATTTATACGCACGCTTTTGAGTTCAATCGGGAAACTAAGGGACCAGACCGGACGAAACATGGAGGTTACGTAACTGACATTCTTAGAGAACAACATGATTCAAACAACTTACGATCTTTGCTTTTCGTCTCCAGGTGGGGCCGCCATTGCAAGCAGTATTCGAACCACCCTGCAAACCCTTCTTCCCCCGATGCCTTCCAGAGGGCGGTGGCGCATCTAACAACATCCCTTCTGAGCGTTTAAGACCCTTCAAGTCGAATGAAAAGTCGCCCTTCCCCATCCGGTAGTGGACGCGGATGCTGGCGGGCAGGATTTCAATTCGTTTGATCAGAGTCGTGACTATACGAGCTTTTAGGGCGTCGTCAGCGCCATCAAGACCATACCTGATTTTTTGAAGCAAGCTCTTATAGTCGGCAAATTCCACGGGCGGATTAAGTGTCTGATGACCCGTTAGCTCGTTTAATTCCGATTCAATCTCAAATTTTTGAAGCTCGAGCTTTTTCATCTGCTCAAAGATCGGCACGGGTGACATCTCTGGTGGGAACTTTGTTAAATGCTCTGCAGTGGCCTCCAGCTGCCGTTTTATCAAATCAAGCCGTCCTCGCAGTTTCTTTAACTCCCCGTTGCTAGAATCAGCGGTGACGCTGCATAAGTTCCCAGATCTGACAGAAGTCTTTAAGCGACCTAGCGTGACTTTATTAAATCGACCCGCCTAAATTCCCGCAATCCATTGCTGTACAAGGCATCCAGACTATCTTAAATGTAGTCACTGGACTTGAGTTTTGGCCATGGGTGTCAAAAGCATCTGTTGACGAAGTGCACGGCGGGGGCGGCGAGGAAACCGCGTATTTGTAGTCATGGTCGCGATGGCGAGATCCTTTTCAAATCACACGTCGAGAATTTTTTGAGCCCGCCTAAAGGTGCTCGGCGAGTCATATGAACCTAACCATCGATAGGGCTCACCACTGTCTGATCGAGAGGTTTTTCGCATCACCCCAGGCGATCTCTCCAGAACTAGTAGGGGTACCCTCCTCGTCAACCTCCTCCAGATCCAAGGGATTAGGAGGTAAAACATGAACTTTATATGTGTATTTTCCGTGTGGTAATCGCAAAAGCTTTGATTGACCGTTATCCAAGACAAACTCTGTTTCAGAGCTTAGAGATTGCAGCAAGTACTTAGACAAAGAAGCCATCTCCCGCTCAAGGCCATCTTCATGCTCATAAATGAAACCGCAATCAGAATTAAATCCATTACCGGTTAACTTCATTCCATCTGCAATACGCAAAAGCCCCCATGACTCACCAAAAACCGGGTGCCAACACATATCGGATCGCTCAGGCGCTTTGGCTTGAAGCACTTCGACGGGAGCCGCCACAACGGTTTGCTGTCCGCGCCTGCGATGATTTCGAGCTACCAGGCGTTTTGGTTTTTCATCGCGATCCGGGCGCCCTAAATACTTTTTCGCCTCATCAACAAGCCGTCGCGACACCTCTTGATCAGGAGAAATGGTGATACGCAGTGGCTGCCGCGATGACTCAGGAACACGCCCCGGGATCACGTCTTCCGGTATTTTGATACTCAAAAGACCAACACGACTCACGCCCTCATATAGCTCGCGCAGCATTGCAAGTTCTTGAGTTCCCTTTGCCAAACCATACAAAGAAGCCTGCCGTTGCAAATCAGGACGTCCGCTGCAAAGCGCAGTCTGCCAGCGCTTTGACGTCATCACGACAGGCAGTTCCTCTGGCAGACTAAACTGCAAAATTTTACAAAACTTATCAAAGCCATCTCGTTTAGACGAATATATCGCTGTTTTTGCAAGTGTAGCCACAACGCCTGTGCGACGAGCAAGGATGTAGGGTTGACGACTCCATTTTCGAATCATGGCTCGTTGAAAATCTTCGGTTTTCACCAAAGCAGGCTGCGGCAGGAGCGAATCTAGAACACATTTAAAACGATGGCCGTCAACTTGTACCGACTTACAATCAGGCGTCAATGAAGAAACAACGTTTTTAATCACTCCAATCATCGGCATTAATACGTCTTCACGCAGCAAAATAGAGTCCCGGCGAACATCCTCCATGGCCTGACACGCTTCAGTTCGAATATCCGGAGGCAGAGCAACGCCAGTGATTTTAGTTTCGGAATCCTCCACAACTGCCAAAGCTAAATTTCCACCGTCTTCTTCAAAAACCATATCGTATCCAACGCCTAGAACCTCGAGAGTCGATCGAAAAGAAAATTTCTGTTCGATGCATGACTTAGCATTAATTTGGAGCGGTGAGACGGTCTGGGGAGTGGCGACGGTTCGAATTTGAATCCAACGCTCTTTCGCAGCATCAACGACAGATATTAGCTTTGAAGACGATTTGCCGTCGGTCAACCCTGGGGCACCAACCTCTTCTGAGGACTTATTAATAACTTTATGATTAGAACAAGCCGGCAACAATGCGCCGGCTAAGAGGAAGTGAAGTGGGACGAGTAAATCAGAGCCGTTCGACTTTATGAACTGCAAACACGACTTTTTCATGGAGTCCTCCAACCTCTGGATTGCCGGATTCGACGGTCCACGCCACAGGCTGCGACATGCGCAAACGATGACGAGCAACTTCAACCCCTTCAGCATTCTCAGAAATCAAAGTAACGTCCTTCAGACCCGTATTGCCCTGCATGAGCGAATTTGCCCAAAGATAGAGGGATGGGTCTGTGACAAAATCACGACTAAGAGTGACCCGAGCGTCTTTAGTCGACTCTATCGAATCCACCATCTCATCCAGCTCGGCAACTGGGGGAAAAGCACCATAACTGACACCATCTATTTCAACCACCATCCGCGCGGTTTTGCTCGAAAAACTAGCCGGCAAGCGCTGGGTTGCAGCAATTGGGACCAGTAAAAAAGCCAATAAAACCAGGTTCGCAATCCGAATCTTGCGGCCTGAAAGGCTTTTTGAGCTGAGAAGGCTCATTAGGCGCACGTTAATCCCCTGAATAAATTCTAATATTGACATCTGAGATCACTCTTTAATTCTATCACCCATAATTAGAAAAAACTAGATGCTGACACAAAAAAACTTGACAGCCCAATTTTTGGGCTTTCACCTTAAGGATGGTATCGACAAAACATCAAGAAAGTTTAGCCACGACCTCGATTTCCACATTCACGTCCCTGGGCAAACGCGCCACTTCGACCGTCGCTCGCGCCGGGAACGGCTGTGGGAAATAGCGACCGTACACCTCATTGACGGTCGAAAAATTATTCATGTCCTTGAGAAAAATTGTCGTTTTGACAACATCAGCGAGACTTCCTCCAGCGGCGTCCAAAATAGCCTTCAAGTTATCCAGGACCCGAACTGTTTCGTCGGCAACACCCGACCGAACGAGCTCTCCTGTCTTTGGATCTAAAGGGATTTGGCCCGAGACAAACAGCAGATCTCCTGCACGAACGGCTTGCGAGTATGGACCTATGGCGGCTGGGGCATTTGCCGTTTGAATAACTTGCTTTTTCATAGTTGACCTCATTAGATTTGCTTGGTTGGAAACCAGTTTGCTTTATTTTTTTGGGCCACCATACTGGCTTTAAAAAACATAAAAGACAACCCGTTTGTGCAACAGATTCGGGGTTGTATTGATTTGCTTTATGTTCCTATAATAGGCTCTCAAGCATTTGAGAAGAAGCAAACCCAAAGTCCGCCGTCTTTTGACACACAGATAAGGTAGGGACCCCATGCTGTCGTTCCCGCAAATTGACCCGGTGTTTTTAGCGCTAGGCCCACTAGAACTCCGTTGGTACAGTCTTATGTATGTGCTCGGACTGCTGGCCGTTTACTATTTTTTTCGCTATGCCTCGCGCCAGGGAACTCTTCATCTAAATCATCAGGAAATTGAATCTGTCATGCTTGTCGGCTTGCTAGGTATGATTTTGGGTGCACGTTTGGTTTACGTATTCATCTACAATTTTGATTACTATATCGACAAGCCAGGTGAAATTTTCGCCACCTGGAAAGGCGGGCTCTCGTTTCATGGCGCAATTTTTGGCATTGCCATCGCCACTTTAGCTTACTGCCATCGTCGCAAGAAAAGCTTTTTTAATATCACAGATCACATGGTCACCATCGCTCCAGTTGGTCTAGGATTGGGTCGTATCGGAAACTTTATCAATGGGGAACTGTGGGGGCGAGTGACTGACTCTCCAGTCGGCATGATTTTCCCAGATGCAGGACCTTGGCCGCGTCATCCATCACAGCTTTATGAGTCTCTTTTTGAAGGCTGGATCCTTCTTGCCATTATGCTGCTACTTTATCGTAATCGACCGCGAACTGGGGTTTTGTCGGCAGTCTTTTTGATTGGATACGGGACCTTCAGATTTTTTATTGAGTTTTTTCGAGAGCCCGACAAGCAACTGGGCGAAGTTCTCGGTCCGTTCAGCATGGGACAAGTTCTATGCGTGATCATGTGGGTCATTGGGGCAATCATCATGACGTATGCACTGAATCGCCGTACGAATCCGGAGTCTGCCTAAAATATATACAACCTCTTGCACTAGTGTAGACGCTTCCCGTACAAACGGGAATTATCCGCCTCAACGTGCCATTGCAGGGTGACGCGGTAACGTTTTTTTCTTTGATTGCAAAACAGGCAACGTCATACTGGCGGTTAAGGCAATCGCCAAGGCATCACTAGCATCGTGGGGCAGTCGACCTTTATTGAAACCCATCAAGCTTTGTAAGGCCTGATAGACTTGATCTTTAGACGCCGCACCATGCCCCGCAATCAAACGTTTGACTTGCGCTGGTGTTATCTCACAAATCGGCAAACCGAGCCGCGCAACAGCCGCGATAATTGATCCCCGGGCCTCACCTAGCTTGATTGCGGTTGCTGCATTAACACCATGAAACGCCTTTTCAATGACCACAAGACTAGGATTCAATTCCAGTGTCAACTCATACAAAGCACCGTGAATCTCCCCAAGCCTGGCTGTCATGGATAGATCTGACGACGCTCTCACAACACCGGCGTCCAAAACAGTCCAGTCTCGCGGCACGAGAGGGATCGGCTTTAGAGCTCCTAATAAAGCAAAGCCAATAACCCTACTACCGGGGTCTACGCCCAAAATTCTCGGAGGCTTAATCATTCGTCGCAGCCAATCACAAATTGTATTTCCTATTCACTAGAGTTCAAGATACAACAAATCAGTTGCCTCGTCACCCAAAGTAACACGGGAAAAGACTTGGGGGATGTCTAAGATGACCCTAATGCAAATCTTTAAAGTTTCATTTAAGATATCTCGACAAATCAACTGATGTCGAAGCTTTTGCGGCGTCACGACGTTTGTCTGAGCCTATCTGATAAAAATCCCAGGAGGAGCGTCTTTAATGACCAATGGCCAATATCCATCCACGCGCATGAGACGCATTAGACTCAAAGGTTTTGCGAGAGATCTTTGCCGCGAAACAACCCTCTCCCCTAAAGATCTCGTGCTTCCACTGTTCGTTTTGGAGGGCGAAAACCGAGTCGAGCCAGTTGAAAGCATGCCTGGAGTATTCCGTTACTCGATTGATAACCTGATTCTGCAAGCCAAGAAAGCCCACAACCTCGGCATCCCGGCGATTGCACTTTTTCCAGTCGTATCCTCGGATCAAAAGTCTCTTGATGCAAAAGCCGCGTGGAATCCTCATGGTCTTGTGCCGGAGGCAATCAAAGCACTGAAAAAAGAACTACCGACTTTAGGGGTTATCACTGACATTGCCCTCGATCCATATACAAGTCACGGGCAAGACGGCCTCATCAACAGTAGCGGGGAAATCATGAATGATGAAACCGTGGAAGCACTGGTAAATCAGGCTCTTTGTCATGCGAGGGCCGGTGCCGACGTCGTTGCCCCCTCAGATATGATGGATGGCCGAATTGCCGCAATCCGCAACGCTTTGGAGTCCAATGGATTTAAGGACACCATGATCCTTGCCTACTCAGCCAAATATGCCTCAAGCTTTTACGGTCCCTTCCGCGATGCGGTGGGATCAAAACTAGCCCTTGGCAAGGCCTCAAAGCACTCTTATCAGATGGATCCCGGTAATCGCGAAGAAGCCTTACGAGAGATCGCCCTTGATATTGAGGAGGGTGCAGACATGGTGATGGTCAAACCAGGGCTACCCTACCTCGACATTGTCAGAAGCGCGAGGGACCGGTTTCAGGTACCGATTTTCGTTTATAATGTCAGTGGTGAGTATGCGATGGTAAAGGCCGCTGCAAATCATGGCTGGATCGACGAGAAAAGAGTCGTTATTGAATCGATGCTGTGCTTTAAAAGAGCCGGAGCCCAAGCCATATTGACTTATCATGCCATGGATGTCGCCGCATGGATCGCATAACTGACACGCTTGTTGAACGAGTCTCACCGCGCGCTCTTGTGGATCTACTCATCGAAACATGCCGCATCGCGATTGAATGCGGCTGCTCGTCAAATCGAATCGAGCTCTTGGTTACACGTCTGGCTGAGGCCTGGGGTTTTACTGTCGAAGCTGCTGCTTTGCCAACGGCTGTGTGGCTGAGCGTGCGTGGGCGAGGACAGCAAATTGTGGAACTCGTTCGAGTTTCGAAATGGGGAATTGATTTAAACAAACTTGCAGCTCTCAATGATTTGGTCGACAAAGTCGAGTGCCGTCATATGAACCTTGATGAAGCAATGGAATGCCTAAAGACGATTCGTCGACAACCGTCGCCATATCCCCGCATCGTGACAGCCCTTGCTGGGGGAGGGTCTGCCTTAGCTCTAGTCGCAACGTCAAACGGTAGAGGTCACGAGCTCGCCGCGGCCTTCATCTTAGGTATCCTGTGCCAGCTTTCTTTACGATTCTTTAGTGAAGGAAATCGCAAGTACCTAGCTGAATTTTTCACAGCAATGCTGATTGCAGGCGGCGCTGCGTGGTTCAGCACCATATGGCCAACGATCAATGTTCCAAGGCTAATCGTCGGGGGCCTCATCTCACTGGCGCCCGGTCTTTCATTTGTAAACGCCCTGCACGAGGTTGCTCAAAAAAATCTAGTCAGTGGCGCAGCCAGGCTACTAGAAGCAGTCGTTACGGCCATAACATTGGCGTTTGGAGTCGCAGCCGTGCTTGGTTTTGCACGTTATCTAGAAAGGCTTAGTAACCCGTGATTTTTGAACACATAAATATCACAAATCTAATGATGGTTGCCCTTGGGGGAGCTAGTTTTGGCGTTGTGTTTCGCATACCATATCGATATTTTCCCCATGTGGTTTTGCTTGCTATGATCGCAAAACTGAGTCTTAATTTATTCTCCTTGAAAGCAGGTCTTGGTTTTGCAACCTTCGTAGCCACGTTTATAGTAGGCTCAATCAGTCACTTAATCGCAAGGAAAACCGGGAAACCGGCGCAAGCATTTTTAATTCCAGGCGTCATGTTCTTGGTTCCCGGATCAACACTTTACAAGTCGTTCACAGACGCCATGAATGCCGACTATCAGGCCGCCATGGCACTTTTAGTGCAAGCGATCATCATAACAATCTCAATCTCGTTTGCGCTTCTACTTGCCAACTGGGTCATACCGAGCAAGAGAACACTGTGATCAGAAATTGATTCCGTAGGAAACACTAACTTCGCGTTCAAACGGTGAGGTCTCGGGAAACTTATAGAGAAATATATTGTACTCAGCCAAAACATACATAGCTCGTCCCAGCTTCATCCCAGCCCCTGCGCCACACGTGGGCTTGTAGGTAATGGGACTCTCAAAATTAACCGCCTCTTCTCCGTCAGCTTGCTTTGAAAATAATCGCTGCGTTGCAATCACTCCCGCTTTGGCCCTCAGTATAAACAACGAAAAACTCGGATCGATAACTAGAGCTGCTGAACCCTTCCTTTGAGTTTCTTTGATGGTCACTTCCTTGTCCGGGTTTTCCGTATCCATATTGAGGTCTTTAGCAAAATCAATCTCACCATAGTCATCAACTGCGGTCTTGGTCGTAGCGGTGGTGGTTAACTCGTTCTGACCAATGCCGAGTTGAAACTTAAAGAGCCTCGACAATCCAATGGTCGCCTTTAGACCGTAGGTGGTTCGTTGCTTAATCGTTTCTGTTTCAGTGGCGGCCGGTGTTGTTGTGTCTGACTTTGTCTTACCAACACGATCGGGCTTAATCTGTTTTGTCGAGCTAATCGCGACGAAGGGCTCTATGCTTACTTTGGAATAAACTACATTCGGCGAGAGAAACACCACCATTACTACTATTACCTTGATAAAAAACAGCAAACGCATATAACGCACCCCCTCTTGACTCTTTAAGAGGATTCGGACTGATGCCCTTAAACCTTAAGAGTGCAGCTAATGGGTGACTTCAATTTTTTGTTGGTAACTGTCAAAAAAGAGCTTAAAAGATTGGCTGAGTTGGATATTTATCTTGAAAAAGGCTTTAGCATTCTCAATAGGTGAGACCCATGAATGACAGTGCCCCCACAATGCCTCCCACAATCCTAGCCTGCTCACACCTCGTGGTGACCTCTAGCTCGGTGCCTCGAATGACTCGATTCATGGAGGATTTTTTTGGTGTCAAACCTCACTATGCCAACAAACAGTTTGCAGACTTCGTTCTTCCCAATGGATTTAGAATCGCATTTTTCGCTGCTATCGGCAAAACTGTGAAGTACTTCTCTGCCGAGGGTGAGCGTCATTTTATGTCTATTGGAGTCACCACCAAGAGCGTCGATCAACTTTTCAATAAAACACAAACTCAGGAATTTCAGGATCTCGGGATTCGCGTTAGCGGTCCGCCAAAGGAACACCCTTGGGGTGAAAAAAGTTTTCTTCTCATTGACCCTGATGGAAATCGCTGGGAGATTACCGAAGCACCCAGTGACTCCGGAATGCTGGTCAATCGGGATGACAAGCTATAGTTTACGTCCGTGTCGCAGACGTAAACTAGGCTCATAGGATCTCGAAACTATTAGGTTAGATATCAAACTTGATGCCTTGAGCCAGGGGCAACTGCGTCGAGTAATTAATCGTATTCGTTTGACGGCGCATATAAGCTTTCCACGAATCCGACCCAGACTCTCGTCCTCCACCAGTCTCCTTCTCACCGCCAAAAGCGCCACCAATCTCAGCTCCTGATGTGCCAATATTAACATTGGCAATACCACAATCGGAACCAGCCGAGGACAAAAACAATTCAGCCTGCCGCAGGTTATCCGTAAATATTGCAGAACTTAACCCCTGCTTCACATTATTTTGAACGGCAACAGCTTGCTCCACGGAACCACTGTACTTCAAGAGATACAAAATCGGCGCAAATGTTTCCTCTTGCACCACGCCCATGTTGTTGCTGGCCTCAACAATCGCAGGACGCACGTAACATCCCGACTCAAATCCATCCAAAACGTCTCCGCCAAAAATCAGCTTGGCACCCTCGGCTTTAGCTTGACGCAGAGCATTTTGCATCATCGTTACGGCATCTTTATCGATCAGTGGCCCAACATGATTTTTTTCATCAAGTGGCGAGCCGATGCGGAGCCCTGCATAGGCTTTTAGTAACATCTCCTTTACACGGTCATACATTGACTCATGGACAATCAAGCGTCGGGTTGTCGTACAACGCTGTCCACAGGTGCCTACCGCACCAAAGACGATCGCGGGCGCAGCCAATTGAAGATTCGCATGTTCGGTTAAAATGATGGCGTTATTGCCTCCTAGTTCGAGCAACGACCGGCCTAAACGCTTACCAACCACCTCAGCCACGCGTTTACCCATGCGGCAAGATCCCGTGGCTGATATGAGAGGAAGTCGTTCATCAGCGAGCATTGGCTCTCCGACATCACCAACATCACCCACAATGAGTGCTAAAGTTCCCTCTGGAACCTGATTTGCAGTCAAAACATCTTTAATAATGTTAAAGCATGCTACTGCCGAAAGTGGAGTCTTTTCGCTTGGCTTCCAAATGGAGACATCTCCACAAACCATGGCTATGAAACTGTTCCAAGACCAAACGGCCACAGGGAAGTTAAAAGCAGAGATAACACCCACGACACCAATCGGATGCCACTGCTCGTACATTCGATGTGACGGTCGCTCGGAGTGCATTGTTAAGCCATAAAGTTGCCGGGAAAGTCCCACCGCAAAATCAGCGATATCGATCATTTCCTGGACTTCGCCTAGACCTTCCTGGAGCGATTTTCCCATCTCATAGCTAACAAGTTTGCCCAAAGGTTCTTTGAACTCGCGCAGTCTCATCCCAATCTGACGAACAATCTCCCCTCTTTTTGGAGCGGGGACATGGCGCCATTCATTAAATGCTGACTGAGACATCTGCACCAAACGATCGTAGTCATGTTTCGACGCCTTATAGACTTTTCCAATGAGTTGACCATCGACGGGACTAAAACTCTCAAAAACCCCGCCACTTCGCGAACCCTGCGCTTTAATACCTGTGTGAACGGCGTCAATCTCCCCACGAAGACCAAGTTTGTCCAAAAAACTTCTATCGAGCGTCATAAGCCCCCCTCTATTGCCAAAAAACAAACCTCCCGCAGTGTAGCCTTAAAATCTCTTCTTTTTCCACAAACTTCCCTATATGATCAGGTCGCCAGAGTCACAACCGAAAAAAGAGACGCGAGCAAACAAGGAAAATATCTGAGGAGAGCGAAAATCTTGTGATTGACCCATCCAAATCTCTCGACCAGATCGACATAAGCAATCAAGATACCTTTCTGAATTCCAGGATATGCCCAAAGAATAGCCTTTTACCCACAAAGAGTCACACGGGGAAGTTTGACTAAATTTAACTCACATAAGGCCTAAGACATGACCGCCGCACCTCTCATCGCTAAACGCTACCTGCTCGCCTCTCGAGGCAGTCTTTTCCTGCGCTGGATGACTGGTCTGGCCATAGCAGGGATCACGATAGGAATCGCCGTTATGATTGTCGTTCTATCGGTGATCAATGGATTTCAAACTCAACTTCGCGAGCTTTTCCTCGCTGCAAATGCACATGTCATGGCGTTCCAATACCCATCAGGCCTTGATGATGCTGAGGCCTGGACAAAGCTGATTGAGAAAGACTTTGGGAGTCAGATCAAAGGAATTAGCCCTTTTGTACAAGCAGAAACACTTGCTACGAAGGATGGACTGATGCAGAACATTTTGATCAGAGGCATAGATCCGATGAAGCGGAAAGCTGCCCAAGACATGTCACCTATGATTCGTCCAAAAACTGCCATTGATGAACTACAAAAAAGCTTTGAATCAAACGATCAGAAGGAAAAACCTAGGCCCATTATCATTGGCAGCGGGCTACTCTCCATTCTACAGGCTGAGGTGGGTGGTACCATTCGTCTTCTAGCACCTGACTCATCCTCAGTGGGTGACATGCGCGAGTTTCGAGTTGTTGGGGTCTACGACTCGGGCTTAAAGCACTATGACAATCGGATTGGTATATTAGCAATCAATGACAGCCAGGAGTTTTTCCAATTAGAAAAACGGGTTCACGGCCTTGAAATTGGCCTAAACGATCCGAAAGAATCCGAGGCCATTGCTGATAAGATGCGCGAAAAATACTCTTTGACAATCAAAGAGTGGCTGTCTTTTAACAAGTCTATGTTTGATATGCTGCAAAAAGAACGCGCAGTGATTGCTCTTATTGTCGCGCTTGTGGCATTTGTCGCCAGTTTTAATATTTTAACGACTCTTTTAATTTCGGTTACACAAAAGCAGCGTTCGATCTCAGTATTAAAGGCACTTGGGGCCTCAAATTGGCAGATTCAAAAAATTTTCCTATTAAAGGGCTTGTTTATAGGGTTTATTGGTTCGATCTTGGGAATGATTCTGGCCTTAGGTATCAGCAAAGTTCTTCAAACATTCAAAATTGTTGAGCTACCAGATTTATACATGCTCGCTCAGCTTCCAGTAAACTACGACTGGACTGTGTATGCAGGGATCGCTGTGGCTGGCTGCCTTATTTGTGTGCTGGCTGGGGCCTACCCTGCTTGGGCCGCAAGCAGGGTCAACATTGTAGAAGGCTTTCGAGGACGTTGATTCAGTCCTATAAGGATGCGCGAAAATTGAATTTAGTAGAACCCTAAAACTATGCTAGTCTGGCGGAGAGGTCTTCGTACAAAGAATCATGTTTTGATTCAATCACACACAAAGAGTGAATGACTTGGCAAAATATAAGAAAAAAAAACCATCGGCTGACAGCGAAGCGCAATCTAAACCGGTAGCCACGGGACCCACGATCAAGTCGCTACAGATCCCGGCGTCAGAGCCTTCGAATGAGAAGAAACCTAAAAAATTAGCCTCTGGTTCTCTCAAACTTCAATTCGCCGGAGATCTGATTCTAGTTAAGAATCCAGAAAAGTCACTGAGTGGTCTTTTTAAACGCTATGCCGCGTTGTTTGAATCTCTGGCTAATCTTCCTAAAGACCAACGCGGTCTTGTGTACAAGATCATGACCGGATTGATGCTCACAAGTCATGCCAAAAAATCCACAAACTCTCAAGAGAAGCGTCAACTCTTTGAACTAAAAAACCAACTGTTTTTAGGCATTGCCAATGATCGTGCCCTGCGACGCCAAGTTGAATTTAAATATCTAGTGAGTAAAAATTTTAGAGTGCTTCAATACTGTGACTCTTGCCAAAAAGCTAATTCAGAGCTTGGCATCGACCGTCACAAATGGAAATACTGCAAATCATGTAACGTGGATCATAACTTTTATAACCTCCTGTCAATGGAGATCAAGTTCCCCAAAGGTTTTGCCAGGATGTTCCTGTCAAACGATCAAATCCCGCAAATCCAATACTTCAAACCACCACGCAAAATTAAAGCTGACCTACTAAAAGAAGAGGCTATGATCGAGCAATTTCACTACAACACGCGAAATCTGGATGCCATCGATTTAGAATCCATCACCCAGCTCCATGCTCGACTCATGGTGAAAAACCCAACCAATTCCCAGAGGGACTAATATCCCAAGGACTGTAGAACACAACAAATAGGGCCTCGTGGTATCGCTTGGCCTAATCCTGACTAAAAATTCTGTGGAAAAAGCCCCCACCGGCATTAACCGTGGTTTCCTCTTTCGAAATCTCTGCATACTTTTGCAGAAGTTCTTTTTGCTCTTTAGTTAGCTTTTTAGGAACAACCACGCGCAACTGGATATGCATATCACCACGTCCCACACCTTTTAGGTGGGGCACACCAGCACCAGCTAGCGTCACTCGATCACCCGACTGTGAGCCCGCGGGAATGTTTATGTCAGCCTCACCGTCTAGAGTCTTTATCTTAAGATCACATCCCAAAGCTGCCTGCGCAATACCAATCGGTTGTTCTGCAATCAAGTCAAGACCGTCACGAACAAAACGCTCGCTCTCCTTGACGTGCAAGACGACATAAAGATCACCGTTAGGCCCTCCAGCCGGCCCGGGCTCTCCCTCACCTGACAAGCGAAGCCGTACTCCAGAATCCACACCAGCGGGCACCTTTACCGTTAATTTTCGCTTCTTATTTAAACGACCTTGGCCGTGACAATCCTCACACGGCTTCTCGACGATCGTCCCCTCACCACCACACGCATGACACGTGGTGCGGATTGCAAAAAAACCTTGCGTGCGATTGACCTGACCCTGACCACCACAGGTACGGCAGGTTACACGACCACTACCTTTTTTTGCACCTGAACCGTCACATGTCTCGCACCGCACGGGTCGTTCAAGTTCCACCTGTCTTTCGACACCAAAGATAGCTTCCTCAAATTCCACAGCCATGTCATAGCGGAGGTCTGCACCTCTGCGAACACGTCCCCTTCCACCACCACCGCCCGAAAATCCGAAAAAATCTTCAAAAATCGAACCGAAACTTGAAAAAATATCATTCACATCCTGGAAACCTTGGCTACCGACGCCTTGATGTCCAAACCGATCATAACGTGCACGTTTATCGCCATCAGATAAAACTTCGTAAGCTTCGCTCGCTTCTTTAAACTTTTCTTCCGCTGTTTTGTCATCAGGGTTTCTATCAGGATGATACTTCAGCGCTAACTTCCGATACGCTGCCTTGATGTCACCGGCGCTTGCACTGTTTGAAACACCCAAAACTTCATAATAATCACGTTTAGACATGATTGCTCTATCCTTCATTGATTCCACATGAATGGGGCTGCAACTTTAACTCAGATCACGAGCCAAAGCTATGCTCAGCTGTCGGAAACTTCTTAGATTTAACGTCATTATTGAAGCTGACAAGGGCATCCCCGACAATTTTTTCTAAATTAGCGTATTTTTTAAGAAACTTTGGGTTAAATGATGCATCAAACCCGAGTAGATCATGAAGCACGAGAACCTGGCCATCACACCCAGATCCCGCTCCGATGCCTATAGTTGGGATTTTAAGCTGCTTTGACACTGCCTCTCCGAGGGATCCAGGTATCATTTCAAGAACAAGACAACATATGCCAGCATCCTGTAAAGCGCGGGCATCGGCGATCAATTTATCTCTAGCCGCCTGCTCCTTCGCCTGAACGCGGTAGCCACCCAATGCATGCACACTCTGCGGAGTCAACCCAAGATGACCGATTACTGGAATACCATTTTCCACCAGCGCCTCAATCTGAGGGCAAACTGATTGCCCGCCCTCCAATTTTACCGCCGCCGCTCCACCGACCTGCACCAACCGTGCAGCATTTTTAAGTGCATCATCTTTTGTAGCATAGGTTAAAAAGGGCATATCCGCGGCCACAAATGGCCTGCGCACAACTCTCGTCACTGCAGCCGTGTGATGCACCATGTCCTCAATTGTGACAGGGATTGTCGAGGCGTGCCCCAAAATCACATTACCCAGACTATCGCCAACGAGAACCATATCGATCGGGGAGGCCTCCACCAACCGCCCGAAGGCAGAATCGTAACAGGTCACCATCGATATCGGCTCTCCTGCTTGTTTTTTGGCAAGCAAAGACAAAACAGTAACCACTGAAATATTATTGTTAGCATGACTCATAGTGACGCCCTCCAGACGACTCACGTATACTTGGGATTGCAACCATCTTACAATAAAATCTCATCAGACTGGAGCATTGACACAAACATGGATCTTTTTGCTTCTATTGACCTGTACTGCGAGCGTACAGGCGAAGGCTTGCTCAGTGAGCCGCTGAATCTACTATCAAATCTGGCGTTTATCATCTCAGGATACCTAATCATTCGTAAACTAAATGTGGCCACACCGCATCAAAACGCCTCATCGGCCCGCGTCTTAGCCTGGATTATCATGAGCGTGGGGGTCGGTAGCGGGCTTTTCCACTCGTTTGCCAACATGTGGTCACAACTCTGTGACGTGATCCCAATTGGAGTTTTGATCATCACGTACCTCTGGCTTTTTTTACGTAATATTGGTGGCTTAGACAAATCCGCTGCTGCTGGAACACTTATCACGTTCCTACTGTTTTCGGCTGGTTGTGCTGCCATGGCCGATCCCAGCAAAGCCAATGGAGGGCAGTTCTACTTTGGAACATGGATCATGCTACTTTGCCTTTGCTGGTTTCTCTTTGGTCGCGGTTACAGCAAAGCTCTGAGACCCATGGTTGCCGCAAGCCTTTTATTTTTACTGTCGATAATCCTGCGCACACTCGATTTAATTATTTGTGATCATTGGCCTATTGGGACGCATGTGTTTTGGCACCTCCTCAACGCCTGGGTTCTCTATCTGGTTGTTCAAGCTTATATAATAAGCACAACGCTCCAACAATCCAGCACACACCCAAAGAGCCAGCTATCAATTAAGCCGGCCGGGTGAAAGGGATTTTTATAAAGAGAACACTTTCATCGTTTTAATCAGCCAACTGGATTGACCGATCTCAGGAGCACCCACAGCCAAAGCTCATTGATGGAGCGTTTTTTACTGGACGCACACACCCGTGAGGGTTAGGACCGTTTAGAGGAAATAGAAGGGAAGTACTAGGAAGTAGAGAGGTAGGATTCAGAAAGGAGACGCTGTTGTGGAGGGTTGGTCCCGTGCGATGCGTCATAAAACATAAAGCAAGCATCGTGCCAAGATTACCAAACTGAAAATGCTTAATTTTCATTCAAACCCTGATGCCACAACGATTCCACGGTATCATAAATATACCGCTCCAATCATAACGTGGTATCAAAAGTGATCTCAAGCTAAGAGCGGCTTAAGGAAAAGAGGCACTAACATTATGATCTCGATTCATGCAAACGTACCCCTTCATACAATGTCCACGATTCGAACCGGGGGCCTTGCGGAGTATTTTGTCATTTGCAACAACGAGCAAGATATCATCGCGGCGCTACTTCACGGGAAATCAAGCCAACTCCCCGTCACAGTCCTTGGCGGTGGAAGCAACAGCTTAATCTCGGATCAAGGGGTAAAGGGGCTCGTCATCAAGATGGCATCAACAGAACTTCGATTCAACTCACAAGGCCATGCCGCGGCAGCGGCTGGAGTACCCTGGGACCAGTTTGTGGAGGAAGCTTGCCGGAGAGGACTAACAGGGCTAGAAGCCCTATCAGGGATTCCTGGGTTTGTGGGCGCCTGTCCCATCCAAAATATAGGTGCCTATGGGCAAGAGGTAGCGACCTCAATTCAGTCTGTTCGAGCCATTCACAAAGAGAGCTTAGAGACACGAGTATTTTCAAATGAAGATTGTAAATTCGCGTACCGATCAAGCTTCTTTAAAACATACCCCAACAATCCCTGGATCATCACGGAGGTGCAGTTTCAACTCGACCCTACCGCCGAGACCAAACCGAGCTACCTGGATCTTCAAGACTCTCTCTCGGCAGATACACGATGGAGTTGCAGCCAGCGACTTGAAAAAATCCTTCTTGTTCGTGAGCATGTTCTGCGCATCCGCGCGAAGAAAGGTATGGTTTTAAATCCCGCAGACCCTGACTCAATAAGCCTCGGAAGTTTTTTTATAAATCCAGTCGTCGATGACAACACTAAGTCCAACGTTGAAGCCAAAGCCAATGCTCTTGGAGCCAAGTCACGGCCGCCACTTTTCCAGGCGGGCGACCGCCGCTGGAAGATATCTGCGGCATGGCTGATTGAAAATTCTGGAATACGCAAGGGATTTTCTCTCGGACGAGCAAAGGTCTCATCCAAACATGTCCTTGCTATTACGAACCCTGGTGGCGCATCAACAACCGATATCCTGCACCTACAAAAATATATCGAAAATCAGGTGAAAAACGTTTTTCAGATCAAATTGGAGCGAGAACCTGTATTTCTAGAATGAAAAATATGACGTTCAACTGTCGAGATCCTTGGCCTGTTACCACGAAACAAATCGCACAAAAAACCTGGATCGGGCATCTGCAGTCGAGACGAGTACGTTTGAATGCGGCTACCGCCCCAGGATTAGACAATGCCATGTACGAGATCATTGACTCTAGACCTCTGTGTCTAAAAAAGCATCCATTCAAGTTCTCCTTCTATTTTAGTTGCCAATTTCACTCAACATTTGGAATAGTAGGGCGTCGATTGGGAACACCCATCTTTATGTCTATGAATACAATAGAGGAGCTCATTGCATGGAAACTTCAGACGTCATTTACTTCATAATGCGTTGGCTACACTACGTCTTCGGTATTATTTGGATTGGCCACCTATACTATTTTAACTTTACTCAAGTGCCATTCTTTGGCGAAACCGATGCGGCGACAAAATCCAATGCCATCCAAAAATTAGTACCGCGTGCTCTTTGGTGGTTCCGCTGGGGGGCCATGTTCACGTTCATCACTGGTATGGTCATGCTCGGTATTTGGGGATCTAAGGTTGGTGGAGAGGCGTTGCGAACAAGCTTTGGTCTATTCATTTCAGTTGGGGCCATTCTCGGCACCATCATGTTCTTGAATGTATGGCTCATCATATGGCCGAGCCAAAAAGTTGTGATTGAGTCGACCACAAATGTGGCTCAAGGTAAGCCAGCTCTGGCTAATGCCGCTGCAAAGGGCGCAGCAGCCCTTCTTGCTTCTCGTTCAAACACCATGTTTTCAATTCCGATGCTATTTTTTATGGGAGCCGCATCCCATTTGAGCTTACCAGCTCCAGCCGACGGCTCGACACCGGAGTATACTTCAGCTCTACTTGTCGCTATTGTTGTCATCGGTCTCCTTGAAGCCAATGCAATCAAGGGTAAGCTAGGCCCGCTAGCATCGGTTAAAGGTGTGATTCACGCAGGTGTTGCCTTAACCGCAGTGCTCTTTGGACTTCTTTACTTCATGGCGTAAACATTAGTTGCATGGAACAAGTATTGTGATTCGTCACTTCATTCTCATATGTTCTAGCCTCTTACTTTGGTTGGGCTGCCGCTGCGGCAGCTCAAACCAAGCCGAGACAAGCTCGCCCGAGGCAAAGCTAATAGCCCGAGGGCGGGCCGTCTATGCCGCAAACTGTGCTGCCTGTCATGCCTCGAATCCAAAACTTCAAGGTAGCCAGGGACCGGACGTATGGGGATCTTCCAAAGAGTTGCTAACCGCCCGTATTATCAATGGCAACTATCCGGAAGGCTATAAACCCAAACGAGAAAGTGCCATCATGCCCGCCATGCCTCATGTGAAAAACGACATCGATGGGTTACACGCATTTCTCAATAGCCCTTGAGCACCGACAAAACCCCTTATCGCGCCGCTGACTTCAGAGACATCGGCCTACAATCCAGTGGATATGTAACCAGCCAGCTCAGATTGCCCGCTCCTAATTTCCCTCGTAGAGTCATGAAATTTGCCGCTAGGAGCTTATGTCACGCAAGGCAGGTTTCGTCACAGTCAACGCAAAGTAACTCAAGACGACTCCAGAGCGTTTTTTGCAGACTCATACATCTCGGTCTTAGCTATCCTTGTCGCATAAGGTCGTCATCAACAGACACCCTGTAAGATGGACTATCGACAAAAGGTCGGATACCATGATGTACATGTCTCCGACACAGTTGTCTAATCCAAGGAGTTGACCAGGTGGACACGACGCAACCAACAATGCCTAGCCAATCATTGCAGGAGCTTGCGCAACGTCATCCAAGCATTTGGGTTGACGTCATGACGAGTCTTCGCGTCCTTGTTGAGAAAAAACAGATCTCTCAATTGGCGACTTTAAGCCAAAGTGCTAGTGCAACCATAGCCAGATGGCTTGCAGCGGCAAATACGCCAATAGGCCAAACCGACCATGCGCGCCATGAAGTCATAAAAGCCCAGATGACAAAACTTGCAATCGAGCAGTTCATCGACGCCTACACTTCACCTGACAAGAAGATCTCACTGTGGGAAAAGCTAACACTATACTGGAAGATCCTCCGACCCCTGGAAGCCGGAACGTTACTAACTTTAAAGCAGCTCCAAACAACATGGTCGAAAATACTAAGCCCAGGATCAGCCGCTATGACGATCCAAAACGCTGGATTTTGGTCCATTCCAACGACAGACTCATGCTTAGCCCTCAAAGGATACATTGCAGATCGGCCCGTGCTTGAGCTTGGTGCTGGCCGAGGTGCCTTTGTCGCAGGATTGAAAGATGTTGGTGTAAATATAATTGGGGTTGATGACATGAGTTGGCCATTAGCAAAAAAGACTGTTAAAAAGGCTACGCCTTTCATGGAGGAGATCTCAGCTGAGCATGCCCTTCAGCAGAAGAAACCGTCGGTCGTTTTATCTGTCTGGCCACCACCAGGAAACCTGTTTGAGCGTCATGTATTTAATACACCGTCGGTTGACCTCTATATGGTCATCTTAAGCGCGCATCAATTTGCCAGTGGAAATTGGTCAGACTACAAGGCGCAAGATGGCCGTCGAGGAGCATTTTCTTGTGTAACCAATGAATCTCTTAACACGCTCCTGCGCCCCATTGAGTCAGAGCAAAGGCTACTCATATTCCGCCGACGAAAAACATGAAATAAAATGTTACGGCCTAATACTAATACTTAGCACCCGACTTGAAAACATATCCTTGATAAATGGTACAGAATGGCCCGACGATGTATGAACTTGCATAATGGTTCCCGTGTCCCAATTTGGTACCAAGAGTGTGTTAGTATCAACGCCAAACACCATCTCCTTAGCATGACGATTCAACCCTAAGACAGCGGGATCACTGACGAGGGAAAAACACCCACTCAGCG
>JBIKKO010000173.1:0-7023 GCA_044360315.1 Oligoflexales bacterium | reverse complement strand
CAGATCGGGAGTTACTTCTTGGCCGCGAACTCCTAGCCGGTGGCAAACAAAGATTTCGTTCTTACGTCGTGATGGCTGCAACCGAAATCACGGGGGATGATGTTGTTGATGCAGTTGCGACGATGAATCAAGACGGGATCAATCAAACACCAGCCGTGTCATTAAAGTTTACGACCCTTGGTGGGAAGCGTTTTGAGGATGTAACAGGCGCCAATGTCAGAAAGCGTATGGCCATCGTGCTTGATGATATCGTCGAGAGTGCTCCCGTTATCAACGGTAAGATTCCTGGTGGCAATGCATTGATTGCCCTTGGTGGTGGTTTTGATTTCCAAGCGCAACTCAACGAGGCAAATCAGCTGGCCATGGTATTGAAGTCAGGGGCCTTGCCTGCATCGATCACCATCCTTGAGCAACGCCAGGTGGGAGCAACCCTCGGTCCTGAGCTGGGTAAGCTTGGTGCCAAGGGCGTTGCCGTTGGTTTGTTTTTAGTGTTTGCATTTATGCTTATCTATTACAAGCGACCTGGGATTATTGCTTGCTTTGCCCTGGTTTTGAACGCTCTATTCCTGTTAGCAACGATGTCGATGTTTGGTTTTGCGCTTACTCTTCCGGGTATCGCTGGTTTCGTATTGTCTTTGGGTATGGCAGTTGATGCTAACGTCTTGATCAATGAAAGAATCCGTGATGAATTGAGAGCCGGTCGTTCTCCTCGTTCAGCACTGGATAACGGGTTTAAACGTGTGTTTTGGACGGTTATGGATTCGCACGTGACGGCGATTCTTGCATCTTTTGTATTGTTGAGTACGAATACGTCTGGACCTATTCGTGGATTTGCAGTGACGTTGGCGATCGGTTTGGTGTTGTCATTGTGGACAGCCTTGTATTGCTCTCACGTCTTCTTTGATTGGGCGATCTCTCGTCAAACGGACACTAATGGCATCCTGTCTTGGTTGGGCGGTGAGAAGGCGAAAAAGGCTCATCACTTTAACTTTAATTTTTTGCGATACGATGTCCCTGCGACGGTGATAGCATTGGTGATGTCGGTTGCGGTAGCCATCGCTGGATTTACGAAGGGCCTCAATTGGTCAATCGATTTTGTTGGCGGAACAGAGGTTGAGGTTTCCTTTGCAGAAGACGTTTCACCAGACGTTCTTCGCGAGACTGCCCTGAAGGCTGATGTGCGTGATCTGACGATTCAAAATTTAAAGGGCGGCGAGCGTGATTATCTGTTGCGGTTTGAAGAGACGAAGAGCCATTCAGGAGATTTGACCGCGGCAGAAAATGATGCAGCACACGTGTCCGGTGGGGCGAAGGTCAACCGGTTACAAGACGCTATTCGTCAAGATTTGGCGGCGAAGAAACCGACCATTTCCCGTGTTGACTATGTCGGCCCGCAAATCGGGAAGGAACTGCGAAACCAAGGCTTTATATCGATGGTATACGCCGTGTTGTTCATTATGATTTACCTTGCCTTCCGCTTTGACTTCCGTTTTGGTTCCGGCGCCGTATTAAAGCTTATCCCTGACAGCCTTGCGATGCTTGGTTTCTATCTTGTGTTCTGGCGTTCATTCGATTTGACGGCGATTGCGGCCTTGTTAACGGGTATTGGCTACTCAGTAAACGACGTGATTGTGGTTTTTGACCGGATTCGTGAACGAATGCAAAATGAGCCAGATAGGCCGTTTAGAGAGCAAATCAACACATCAATCAACGAGACACTGACGCGGACGATTAACACGTCTTTGGTCACCAACCTTTCACTTGTGGGTATCATTATTTTCGGTCCAGAGAGTATCCGCAATTTTGCACTAGCAATGTCAGTCGGTATTATAGGTGCAACGTTGACTACGAACTTTGTTGGAAGCTCGTATTTGTTGTGGATTGATCGCTTTATGAAGGCGCGCAAGAGTGGGGCGGCTTCTACATCCCCAGTGCATCAGGGTCGCAGGTCGCCAGTTTAATCATAGAGATGCGTTTTTTAGAGCCGATGGGGGCATCACTGTAGTAAGTGTCCCCATCGTTTTTTATTATGATCTTTAGGCTACGCGCAGGTGCTTTGTCGATGATGGTTTGGGTGTGGTAATGGGCTTTCCGTGTGCGGATTGGATAGGCGTTAGAACTCGTTAAGCAGAGGCTTATGTCCTTTGATGAAGACTTTATTGCCAATTTAAGGCGATGCAGGTAGAAACAAAGCATAGAGTAGTGGTGTCTCGATCATCATTTAAATATTGGAGTTTTCTGGTTATGGCATTGATACCTCTTCGCGTTTTATTAGACCATGCAGCGGAACATCATTACGGTGTGGCGGCGTTTAACGTTAACAACATGGAGCAGATTCAGTCTATCATGGAGGCGGCACACAAAACCGACAGTCCAGTGATTGTTCAAGCGTCTCGGGGAGCTCGCTCCTACAGCCAAGATTCCTATCTGCGTCACTTGATGCTTGCTGCGGCAGAGCTCTACCCTCATATCCCGATTGTCATGCACCAGGACCACGGTAACAGTCCCGCTACGTGTTACTCTGCGATCAAACAGGGCTTTACATCGGTGATGATGGATGGTTCTTTGAAGGAGGATGGGAAGTCGCCAGCGGATTTTGATTACAATGTGCGTGTGACGGCCGAGGTAGTCAAGGTAGCACATGCTATCGGTGTGTCCGTGGAAGGAGAGCTTGGATGTCTAGGTTCTCTTGAAACGGGGAAGGGTGAAAAAGAGGATGGCCATGGGTTTGATGGGACATTGTCCCACGACGAGTTGCTGACTGATCCGGACGAAGCAGAAGATTTCGTCCGCCGTACGAAAGTTGACGCGTTGGCCATTGCCATCGGCACATCTCACGGCGCCTACAAGTTTACGAGGAAGCCGGATGGGAAAATCCTGGCAATGGAGCGTGTTGCTGCAATCCATAAAAAAATCCCCAACACCCATCTTGTCATGCATGGATCGTCTTCGGTTCCGCAGGATCTTCAGGATTGGCTAAACAAATTCGGTGGCAAAATGAAACAAACCTGGGGCGTTCCAGTTTCGGAAATTCAAGAGGGCATCAAGCACGGCGTTCGGAAAATCAATGTCGATACGGATAACAGAATTGCGATCACCGCGGCGATTCGACAAGCTTTTGCTGAGAAGCCCGAAGAGTTTGACCCTCGGAGTTATCTGAAGCCAGCCCGTGCGGCTATGGCAAAAGTCTGTGAAGATCGTATGATCGCATTTGGTCAGGCGGGCATGGCCTCCAAAATCAGGCAAGTGACGTTGGAAGAGATGGCAAAAAAATATGTCCTTTAGTTTTAGTGCCATGGCCTTATGATTAACGATGGCGAACCCCCGCCATCAACTCGCTAGGCCATAGCAAAATTAAGACCAGAAGTGAAAACCCATCATTTAGGACGCTTTGAGATGGGTGAGGGATTTGTTGCTTACGGATTCAGATATTAGCTCCTGCCATCGGCTGCTCAGGGCTGTGCTTTGACCCGGCGTCTGATCGTGGTCTTCCTTTAGACGTTGTTCAATAGCGCGGTGAGCTGATTGGCTGAAATGAACCGGTTTTTGGAACTTTTTACTAAGGATACCAAGTCCATCTAAGGCGAGGGCTAGGCATTCGTCTGTGGTGCCCACGTTTACGATTTGTTCAACGAGGTTCATGAGGCGGTTTAGGTCCTCTTCAGAGGCATCGTTGCGTCGTCCAAGTGCAACAACCGTATCAATGAGTTTGCCGTGAACAAAAGTTGAGGCCATGATCCTAGGATCTTTCAAAGTAGATTGAACAATGTCTTTAATGAATCTTACATCGTCTTGATGCAGGGAGCGGTACGTCATGTTACTCATCAAGATCCAGGCTTCCTCGAACCGGGGGCTGTTATGATTGAGGGCGTGTACTCGTAGTTTTGGCGTGTTACGGAGTTCAATTTTGTAGACGTGGGCCTGATTCAAGATCTGACTCGGATAGCCAATAGAGGTGATGGCCGTGCGCAGAGATGTCATAAACGATTCACCAGACCCCGAGTCAGTTGTTTCGTTTTGATTTATAGCCTCAATTTCGCTTTGGTAAATACGCAGAAGAAGTCGCAATGCTTGATCTTTTTCTTTAAATCCTTGCCAATTGTAGCTAATAAGTGAGTCGATGACATGGCTTTTTTCAGGCAGAGATCGCGCAGCCTGAGACTGGAGGGTCATGAGATTAAGTAGGCGCTGGGCCTCTGGCCTTGGTTCATAATCAGTGATGCGACTTCTGACCTTGTCGAGATCATAGTAGCGTTGTAGGCGTGGAATTAACTGTTCAAACTTTATGATAAAAATTAACTGCTCGGAACCTCCAAGTCCGTCGTTAAGAACATGTGGTTGAATGATGGAAGCGATGTGAGGTGCTTCTTGGAGAAGGCGTTCATTGGCGTCGCGACCGATCCAAAGGAAGTTACCGAGACTATGGGTCTTCTTCATCTGTGTAATCAAAGACCATTGCGTTGCAAGAGACACAGGATCCATCTGAATTCCATAACGGGTTCCCCCTGTTGTGTTAATGAGACTCTGATCAACCCATGAGAAGTCGAAATGGAAGAACCAGTGACTTCGGCGCAATAATGGTAAGATTTGATTGGAACTCACTATTTGAGCTAGTCCAGGGTTGACGATTGGCAACAAGGAGACAAGCCCTGCTATACGTCTTTCAATGATGGGTGCCGCGTCCAAATAGAGGGATGCAAATAAATTCAATGCGTCAACACACGGACGGGGGCTAAGCTCAGGGTCTAAGGATCCTATGATTTTGTTTGATACGGTATTCAGTGACAGACTTCGATCATGAATGATTTTGTTGACGATACTAAAGATTTCGTCATTGCGGATGCGCAGTAGTGTCGCGGGTATGTTTTGTGCGACATCGGACTCAGGATCATGATCAATCGTGAATGCTGTGGTTTTTACACCCACGGCGGCCGCCCAGTTATGTTGAAGGCTACTTTGGCGATGTAACATCTTACGTGCACTGTTAGCAGCAAGTCGAGCAAGAGTCTGATACTGCTCTTTATCGATACCAAATTTGGAGAAGCGTGACCAGGCTTCAAGAAGGCATGGGATAACATAAAAATGGTAGGTAAGAAGAACGATTGGCCATGCTGGCGACAGTCCGTTACTGCTTTGCTGGTAAGTAAACAACAGGGCGCCGCATTGGAGGCTGCAAAAGGCAAATCCCATGATCCAAAGCGACGGCCGGTTATCATCGCGTTGGAGTCGGATTGAAAAAAGACTAACAACCTTTTGGCCAGGTATAGAAAACTTTGGATGAAGCGCAAACCAGGACCATACCCCCACGACTAAACCCATGAGTGTGATGGATTGCCAAACAGCCGTTGCGCCAAGGAGTTTCTCGATAGGCCAAAAATTTTGAAGTGGCCAAGCCGCGACGCCAAACAGACCGGTTGATAGTGACGCGATCCAAGGCAAACGACCGATGATCGGATGTTTCACGTTAAGACCAGGGGTGATAATCTTAAAATATAGATGACTACCCCAGCTTTGAAAAACGATTGTTGCCGCATAAAAGGCAGCTGACGGTATCTTTTCGGCCATAAAAAGAAGAGTGGCAAAGGTTTGAACGATCGCGATGTATGAGGCGATGGTCGGGTGATCGCCAAACGGATTAATTTTTCGCAAAAATAGTCCGCGATAGAGACCTGCGTAAAATGCAGAGATGATAGAAAATCCCAAGGAAAGAGCCATGATTGCAAGGACACCGGGGTGATCGTGAGACGGTGTCTTTTCTATACCTCGTAAAAGTAAGAAGCTGCCTATACTTGTAGAAAATACGGCTAATAGGAGTGTTGTGATTGCCGAATTGGCATTTGTACGCTGGCTGTGATTATGCTTCACGGTTGGCGTCCTTTCGTTGCAGTGGCCGTTGCCGGGATTTTTACGGTGAATGTCACGCCTTTAGATTTATTGCGAGCGACATCGATGGTTGCGCCTAAGTCTTGAATGATTCCATGCACGATTGAAAGTCCAAGGCCTGTTCCCTGGCCGGGCTCTTTTGTTGTGAAAAATGGTTCGAAGATTTTCGCCAGGTGCTCTGGTTTAATTCCCACGCCTTGGTCAATCACTTTGACGACCAGCATGTTCAGCTTTCCTTGGTTTTCATTCTGTGTTTCGACGCACAAGGTGCCGCCGCGTGGCATGGCTTGAAGGGCATTGATACATAAATTTAAAAACACTTGAGTCAGTCGATTAGCATCGGACTTGATCACATGATCAGCTGCATCAAGCTTGAGTTTAATAGTGCACCGACGGTCTTTATTGTGCCCAAGGTCAGCAAACTTGACAGCATTGGCAATGATAGGATGAACGTCAAACTCCTCAAGTTGATGATTGATGGGGCGTTGACGTGAGAATTGAAGGAGATTTTCTACGATGGTTTTACAGCGTTTAGCGGCAGCTTCAATTTCAACGACGTCCTGATAGTGCAGGCTCTCTTTATCCATTTCCTTTAAAAGCATCTGTGCAAAAACGAGGATGCCGCCAAGAGGGTTGTTGATCTCGTGAGCAAATCCGCCAGCTAGCTGACCGATGGAGGCAAGCTTTTCATTCTGTGTAAGACGGTTTTGCAGTAGCTTTGCGTCGGTTCGGTCGCGATAGATTTGAACAACACCCTTTTGTCCAGAGTCAGACCTAAGTCGTCTGGTTGCAACTTCATACCAGCGCTCATTTTTACCATTAAAAATCTCATATCCTGGAGCAGATTGTCCCGGTTTTGATTGTACCATTTGGCAGTTGTCACATGGGGTTGATCGACCTGCAAAAGCCTTGTAGCAGACTTGTCCGACCAGTTCCTTGACGCTAGATCCAGCGATTTCGGCCATCGCAGCGTTGGCTTTCATGATGATGTGGCTATCGTCGACCACGATAAGAGGATCGGGTATGGCGTCAATCGTCTCTAACCATTGACGTTTGAGTTGTTCGACGAAGGCAATGGTGGTGCGGTCATCTTTGGGTATGACTGCTTTTTTGGTTTTGATGGAAGGCATCCGATGATCC
>JBIKKO010000172.1:0-7044 GCA_044360315.1 Oligoflexales bacterium | reverse complement strand
TCCGGAGGCCGACGTACCTGGGGTTAATGACAGCCCAGCTGATGATTCTACTTCTTTCAAATCCGTCAAAGTCATCATCCCTTGAATCGGAGAATTGACAGCTGACACGGTTCCTTCAAAGCTCTTTCCGGCAAGGGAAGCCGATACCTCTGAATCCTCGGTAAAGCCCACCGTTTTCATTGCGGCCGCGAAGTCTGCATCCGATCCCGCCGACTTCTTACCTAGGGATGATGTCACCTCCGTTTTGGAGCAGCCTAGAGTCATCAGCCCTACAAACACAGAACCTATCCCTAATAACGCAAAGTAACGACCTAACATATCTCCCTCCGAATTTTTGACAAGCGATAGGGGTGGACATCGGTAAATTTAAATCAAACTTAATACCCATTCATGAGCCAGGTCCTAAGGTGCCAAAATCAAATAGAAAACAGCCCGGCCAAAACCGCCACAATTTGGCTAAGGGCATCAAAAGAGCCACTGAAAGTTACACATTTTCCCTGATTCAATCCTTCGACGACCAACTAGTTGTATATGACAGCCCTTGGCCCTCCGCGTGGAGATCCTCGAGCCATCACCCACATGTAGGATCGAGACCTCCGTCCCAAAGGATCTCTAAAAATTTGGTGAAATGAATCATTTGAAGACCGTTGTGGTCAATTTTCTCAATAGGATCTTGTGTGACAAGAAAGCGCATGCGCCACGGCCCTTCATCGGCAATGAGTTCAAGTCCATGTTTCATTTTTGGCGTTACAGTCTTCGTTGATTTGATTTCGATGGCTATCTGGTCATTGATGATGAGGTCCACTTCGACGGCGTGTTCGGTGCGCCAGAAGCTTAGGTCCCAATTTTTTCGACGGTATGAATTATAGGCTTTGACCTCGTTGATAATAAAATGCTCAAAACACGTTCCGTAAATATTTGAGTTTCTCTCGACAGTTTTAGTTCCCGAAAGGGTATTTAAGATCCCGCAGTCAAATAAATAATGTTTGGCCTTGGCGACTGACTTTCTATTTTTAGCGCCCTTCCACGGAGGTAATTGAAACCCAAGAAGTGTGTCATCTAAAATCGCGAAATATTCTCTGATGGTATTCGCAGAAAGCCCTACATCACTCGCTAAACTGGAATAATTTAAGATTTCACCGCTACAAAGAGCTGCCGTCTTTAAAAACCTGCTGAACGCTGGCAAATTCCGTACGGCAGCCTCACTTAGGATTTCATCCTTCAAATAGACATCAACGTAATCAAAAAGCTCTTCTGCAGGCTGATGAGAAAAATAGACACGAGGAAGGCTCCCAAAATGGATGTAGCGATCCAGATCAAATTTATCTTCGCGGCTTAGCTCAAACCAGGTCAATGGATATAGGGAGGCCTTTGACGCGCGACCGCCGAGCATATTGGCGTTTTGTTTTTTAAGGCGTCTTGCGCTCGATCCAGTTAGCAAAAAATGAATGTCAGTTGTTTCGATCAAACTGTGGATCTCGTCTAAGAGAATAGGAAGCTTCTGGATCTCGTCGATCACGACAAATTTGGGGCTTGCAGCGCGAATCATCGCGGCCAATTCATTTGGGTTCTGGCTTAGCGGAAGAAAAAACTGCGACTTTAAAAGGTCTACGATAAGCACATCGTTTTTAAGCTGTTCCCGAATTAGTGATGTCTTGCCGGTAGCCCTTGGACCAAATAAAAACAGAGACTTATCCGATATCCGGGGGAGTAGTTGGAGGTCTCTTATAATTTTCGCAGTCATACTTCTGAAATCCTTTAATTTTCTGAATTATTACTTCAGATATTCCAACTATATAATATTATTGCTTATAATGCAACATCGACGTAAAGGGAGATGACTAGCAAACCCCCATAATTTGATCATTAAAAAAGCGGCTCATCCTTGCCTTCGCCTCCTTGTTCCTTCTCCCTAGGCCAAGTTTTGATGAGACAGCCGTGCTATGCTCCAGCAATTGTGACTTTAGGCAAATTAAAATAAAACAAAAACAACAATGATATCAGCAATATGATACAAATAAAGACTGATGCGCACCCATTTGTAAAGTTTTAAGACAACCTAGCCGAACCCTTCATCATGGAGGGTAGATGCGCTGTATCCGTTATCTATGGCTAGCCCTAACTGTCACGGCTTGTGATGGCGCTGGATTTGTTGGTGACTCAGACCGAGACGCCGCGGTGCGCCGCCGAAACATTCCGCAGCAAAACACCCCCACAACGATCGATACCCCGCACACCCAGACAAACCCAGAGCCAGACGAGAAACCTAATCTACCGATCGATACCACTAATGGTGGCAGCACCCAGGAGCCCCCTAAAGACCGGTGCTTTGAGGATCCTGAATGGCGCGATTGGTATAACAGAAGTGCAACTTGGTTTGTAGCCTGCGCCCCTGAAGTCGAGCGCCTTAGAGCGTTGATCAATCAGGGCT
This sequence comes from Oligoflexales bacterium, assembly GCA_044360315.1. Lineage (GTDB taxonomy): Bacteria > Bdellovibrionota_B > Oligoflexia > Oligoflexales > RGVZ01 > CAMDKS01. The sequence goes on along the minus strand of JBIKKO010000172.1, from coordinate 4,613 downwards.
CACAATATGGCAAACTGGATTATTGCAACGTCGGCGCCATGGCTACTCGAACAAACGGCTCGCCTCGAGGCATCATCACAATTTCCGAAAATTATAGAGGTCCACTACCATTTATGGTGAAGTCAGATATGGCAGATGGTGTCCCCTACCGGGTCCTCTCACAAAGTCCCGTATATGTCATTACCAAAGCCTCGGCGGCATGTGCATCCGCCATCTACAATTCGAATATCCTAGGCCCTAAAAGATAGCTAATTCAGCCAAAACGATCAGAATGCAAAAAGCCGACGGAAAGTAAGTCTGCGAATTTAGATCTCAGCGTCTATCATTGGCCACAAGTTTTGCGCCATATCATCTCGACTTACGAAAACACGAGCTACACCTATCCCGCCGTCTAATGCACTGTCAGGCATCACATAGCGCAGATCTCTTATCGTTACCCAAACTCCGTCAGAACGCACCTCTTCGTCAAAGATCGGAAAACGCATCCAATTCACAAAACCGCGTATTTCATTTTTTCCCAGTGCAGACCGGACAGCGGGGGTTAACGGTTGAATCCGGACTGGTGGATACATAGGTTCAAGCCGAGGTTCCTGCCAAAGATGGACCTTAAAAGCTTGATAATAATCGCTGGTCTTTACAACGACCATACGCTTAAAGGGGTTCGCCGGCAAAGGGCCCACCATCATATCCATGATTCGACTACCACTATGCTGGCTAACAAATTCAGCAACCAGATTTCGAGCATGACCACTACCCAAACTGATTATGCCAAGATAAAACACCAAACCAGCAAACCCAAGAAACGATGTTCGTGTCGTTTTAACCTCCGAAACACCAAAAATTCGGGACGCTACAATAATCAAAACTCCGATCATCCAAAAAAACTTAGCGCCCGACGGTACGACCGGGTACCACACCACCATCGCAGTCATCACGACACCAAGAATAATCCAGGCCGCACAAGTGATCCAATTTTTGGAATGCGCAAAAACGACGGCAGCCCCCATCAAAAGCCACATCCACGGGTCAATGATAAACAGCAAATCCCCATAAAACCATTGACCGTCAAACGGCATAAGCAAACGAACGCCGTAAGTATTTAGCCAATCTAGCAAGGGATGACTTAACACCCCAAGATACGCCAAACTCAAAATCCACCAGGGTTTAACTGCTGGGATTTGGGTCGACTTGCGCCTTCGAATGAATCGGTCCCAAGTAATTATGACCGCCGCGAGAAGGACAGGTAAAATAAACATGGCCAAAATGCCATGAGTCCAACCTCGTCTATGATATAAAGACGCATCTTGACCCCAAAACTGAACAACGCCGTCGATATCCGGAAGGTTTGCACCAATTAACAGGGTCGCTGTCGCAAGCGGCGTCTTTCGCCTTAGACCTGTCTGTGCCATGCAGGCACCTGTCAACGTGTGTGCAACTGGATCCATCCGCTAGTTTAACTCCGGCCGTTCGATTGTAAAATCATCAAAGTTCACAAGGGGAAACCTCAAAACTTTGAACTCCTGGATGCTGAGAAACTACTGCATAAAAAGATCGTCACACACACACCTCTTCTGTTGAATTTTCCAGGATATCCGAATAGACCTTAAAATCACTGCACGGCCTCAAACTTTCTACATCAGCCGATTTTGTTTTAACTGCGCTTGGATCGGAGCCTCGCAATGAACGGCACTTGATACGACTTCCTATCTATTTAAATTAAAGCTTCTTGGCAAAAGATACAATCGTATCGAGAAAAAATTGACTTACCTTTGGCAGCCGCTGCCTTCTTCGGCAATAGTAAGCCGAGATCGAGTAATCAATTGACGGTAAATCTAATTTAACTTCGCGAATCGAACCTTTCGGTGCAAATCTTAAGAGATAATCCGGGACTAATCCAATACCCATTCCAGCCTCAGACAACTCTTTGACTACACCCCAGCTGGGAACCTCCAATAATACGTTTGGCTCTTTAGCAAAAGCCGCTCGGTAGTTTTTCTTAAACGTTTGACTCTCGCGGGTGATTGCTCCAGGTAAGATATAGCCCCGATGCTTGTCGAGTCGTCGTCCTGATGTATGACTCTCCACCAGAACAAAGCGCCCGTCAACGAGTGGCTTGGCTATAAAATTATGATCACCAAAGTTATCGACTGCAAAACCAATGTCTACCGTGCGATTCGAAATCCAGTTTGCAACTTCATTGGTCGTTCCCAAAAAAATTTTTAACTTTATCTGCGGGTACTCGCTGTTCATGGCCGCCACAAACCTTGGCAAGATCGTTTGGGCAATGCTGCGCTGAGTGCCAAAGGTGACCTCGCCCTTAAGACCGGTTTGGCTGGCTCGAACTTCATCTTCCAAGGCGTCTGCTGCAGCAAAGATACTGTGACAGTGCTCGAAAAGAACCTTACCATTGCCTGTCAAAACAAATTGATTCTTTGCGTGCTCTAAGATTTCGATCGAAAAATGAGTTTCCAAACTTTTTATGGCTTGACTGATTGCAGACGATGTCACGCGGTTACGTTTGGCGGCAGGCCCAACCCCACCTAACAAGACCGCGTCACGAAAATAGCGCAAATGATTCAATGACAACACAGATCCTGACATAACCACCCCCAAAGTTTACATAAGGTCTTTCATAGTAAGTATAACTTACTCTTCAATTAAAATTAATGAATTTTATTTTCTAAAAACAACCTGCTAAAACCTCTCCAGTCAAAAAATGACGCTCATTTACGTTTTGTTTCTCAATCAAGCTACATAAGGAGTAAGCCATGGGATTTCTACGTTCAATCCACCAATCAATCTTCATTTTGGCGGCAGTGCTATCACAGTCTGCCACTGGGAGCGCCGCCCAACACATCACGACGGACCGTGTCGACGAGGTTATAAGTGTTATTGACCAGGCCACCAGACGTTACGGAGTAAACCGCGTCCTTCTAGCATTCGACATCGACAATACGACACTTGAATTTGAAACTGACTTTGGTAGCGAACACTGGTTTTTATGGCAAGAAAGCTTGATCAAAAAGCAGCCTGCTGAAGAAGGGGCCATCGCCACTTCGATCGATCAAGCCCTTGACCACCAGGCTAACATAATCAGCCTGTCTCCCATGAAACCGGTAGACGCTAGCTTGCCAGTCGAGCTCCGTCGACTAGGCTTAACCGGAGTAAAAATGCTTGCCCTAACCTCCCGAGGACCCCAGATGCGGGATGCAACCATTCGCGAAGTTGCGTTCAACAAATTTCCATATGAAGACTTTGGGCCTGGACCAAGGTCAGGCTATCCAGGAACTTATCTTCCCTATGACTTAACCCGACCCGACGACTATGGACTCACTGCTCGCGATATCGCAACGTTCTCCCTAAAAACAGCCAGACCCGTCATTTACGATCGGGGCGTTTTCCTGACATCGGGACAGCACAAAGGCATCATGTTACGAACCCTACTGCAAAAGACAGCGGACTCGTTTGACGCCATCATCTTCATTGACGACCGTTTAAAACACTCCGAAGCTATGCAAAAAGCCTTCGAAGATCGACCTGAAGACCTGACAACGATTCATTACACAAAGACAGCCGCAACGGTACGAAGATTCATAGAAAGTGATAAAACCAAGGTTATCCATGCTTGGTGTGAATTTACCCGGGCACTGCAGGTCAACGAGGGCCGTACACCCCGCATACCCTACCTTCGCCCGATCTGCGAGTGACGTAAACTCCAAGACCACAATCCTGCGGCTAAGCTCATCGGTTAATCATCTTACCGACCAGCTTAGCCGCACTTGAGTTTACAAATACCTTTAGCCTGTAGTTTCATCAATATGAGGGGCCTAGCGCCCCTGTTAAGTCTTCGGAAAGTATCGCCGGGCATAGGCAACAATCTGCGCATCCGTAGGGTGATCCATATCCTCGGTTCCAACAATCCGTTGAGCCAATGCCTTTTGATGGTGAGTGTCCAAATACGTGACGAAATGGTTCTTAGCCACCCCTGGACCTACTAACAACACGGCCGCTTTTCTATCATCAAGGTGATTTGCAATATCAGTGAAAAATCTTGGCGAATCCTTCTGCTTTGCGTCGGTTTTGTTGTGTGTGTGATGATCGTGATCATGACGAATGGCCCGAGATTCCTTCACGCTCTCGCCGTCCATGTGAAAAATTTTTGCGTTAGTAGAATCCATCCATACGACGTATGCCGACATACTGTTACTCCTCAAAATCAAATTTAGAATCGAGTCAACCGATTGACTTAGTAAGAGCATTGGCAGCAATGCCCATGCCAAACACATTTTATCAATGAATCCATATATTTAAATTAAAAACAGAAGGACCTCTCGAGAGAACTGCGCGATTTGACCCAAAATAAGCGCCAGATGCCAACGCACGTTTCGTGGAGGTCACCACATCGCCACATCCGGCTTTAACGTGCTATGATGATAAAAGATTTGGGACTAAAACGTAGGAGTAATATCATGATCGTTTTTCACCGTGCCATACTGACTTCACTGCTCGCGAGCACAACCGTCGCCACAGCCTCACCATCATCCGCAAACTCACAATCTCTATCCAACGACCAGCAGGCTAAAACCAAAAGCATAATGGCTGAAATTTTTTCA
>JBIKKO010000039.1:0-21473 GCA_044360315.1 Oligoflexales bacterium | reverse complement strand
CTCGGAAACCAGTTAGAAAGTCAACCGGCTATCGAGCGCCAGGATCTTATCCAGGAATATGTGGATAGTGTTTGGGAGTCTGGTGAGGAAGCGGCAGCAGAGGAAGAGGATTTAGACGAGGGCATGGTTTTGTATGCCCAGGCTGAAGATGCCGCTAAAACTGCAGATCCTGCGGCAACGGCGCCATCGACGACAACAACTCCACCGGTTAGTGACGCTGCGCCCGCCGATGGTGCGGCAAAGCCAATTAAAAAAGTGGTGAAGAAGAAAAAGAAAAAGAAATCGGCCACCGACCCAGCAGCAGATGCTGCAGCGCAGGCTGGTGTAACCACAGGGCATGGACTCCAAGAGACAGGCCTACCATACAAAGCGAACGTTGATTTAAGTCTTTCCTATATGAATAAGTCACAGACTCTTAAGTACTCCGATAAATCCTACAAGCAATCGTCCTCAGACATCGATCTGGATCTGAAGTATCTTTTTATCTTAGGTCGGTTTGAAGTTGGTCCTCTGATCAGTTTTTCAAGTGGATCTATGAAAAATGATCAGGGAGAAGGCGTATCGACCACTGTAACGTCCTCAGGGATGGGCTTTGGGCTAGCCGCAAATATTAATTTTGGAAATATCCATCAAGATACCTTTGTCCCTTATGCTGGTCTCGATTTCACGCGCAACTCGATCACTGAAAAGACGAAACAAACAGGTGGATCTGAGGCAAAAGAAAGCACGACGGAAATGGCAATTGGTCTAGAGGCAGGGGGAAGATACTTCATGGGTGGTCATATTGCCCTTAAGCCATTTTTAAACTTTGGCATGATCATGAGCGGGGAGAACAAAAGCGATAATGGAGATGGGACCGGAGAGAAAGTCGCCAGCGTCTCAGGCACAAAGCTATCCATCGGACTAGGTCTTGCCAAGTATTTTTAAAATACTGAGATGATGTTGTGTTTTGGGAAATATTCAAAATAATGGATATTTCCATTTTTTTTTCGGTGCCTGAGTCTTTTCCAGATTTTGATGGGCCACCGCTATTTATGGCGAAGGTTGTGAGTGGTTAAAGATCGCGCACGATGTCAGTGTCATTTCGACGGAATTGATGTTGAGGCGAAGCATGGTACAATCATAAGGTTCGCTAAATAATCTTTTGAGAGGAGTTTTTCCATGATGGTCTTGCGTTGGCGTTGGTGGGTTATTCTCTGTCTGATCTTGGTTGGCGCCTGTCGGCCCGCAAAAATGGGATTTAAGGATCCTACTGCGGCACCGTCAGCAAAAATTGATACCGATACAAAAGAGACTCTGGAGCCTGACGCTAGTGAAGTTCCTGATGATGCTGCTGGTTATAGTCGCTACGAAGAACCTAAAGATGATCCTCTTATGCTAGCCGGAACTGATGATGGCACCCCTCCATCTCTCGTTGGCGCAGTGTCAGAAGATGATGTGGAGCTTGCGGATGAGCGACCTGCCCCTCCGGGAGCAAAAGGCCTAACATTGCCTACAGGTGCTGAAAAACCATCATTTTTCTCAAACATAGAAGCGCAGATCCCAAAGACAGAACCGATTAAGGGCACATTTCAACCAGCTGCTCGGTCGAGTGAACCACTTAAACTTAAGCCTAAGGCCAGCGGAGTTGCATCTCGTGCTGCGTACTACCCGCGCCGTGTTACCCAGCGCGCACCCTCCGGTGAAGTCAATATAAAAGATTTATACCTGGACTGGTATTCAGAGAGTAACTCAGATACCTATGATGTTGTAGTCGATGAGGTGTCGACGTGGCGTCGGCAAGAGGTCTTTGCGCGATATGGACTAAGCTCGACTTGGGTTTACGTAACAGGTTTGCAGCCTGGTAAAACTTATCAGTGGTATGTTCGGGGTGAAAATGAATGGGCATGGGGTCCTTGGTCAGGGCCCATGACATTTGTGCCAAAATACCGCCCGGAACTCTTGGTTCCGTCTGGGTATTTGTCTGAATTAGAGGTGACCTTGAGTTGGAAACCACTGTCAAATGTAGTTTCGTGGGAGATCGAAGTAGACAATATAACAAGAAACTTTTACCGCGAGGTCTATGTTTTCGCACACTCATCGACAAACTATAAAACGAGAGCCCTCTCCCCTGGCAATCAGTATAATTGGCGCGTGCGTGGTCGATACGCTGACGGCACGACCACGCTTTTTAGTCAATCAAAAGCTTTTTTCCCTGGTATGGCCATGCCTATTGCACTCACAAATGTGAATGTTGGACGACCGACACTCTCATGGAAACCTGCTCAGAGTGCTTTGTTTTATGAAGTTCGCATCGATAACTTATCCGCAAAAAAGTCTAATGTATTTGTCGCTGACAATATTGAAGGGACATCGATCGAAGTGTCGACACCATTGCCAAGAAATCAGAACTACCGCTGGTGGGTACGGCCTAAGTTTGCTGGTAATGTGGTTGGTGCCTGGTCTCCAGCATCTAATTTTAAGATTACAGCGTTGTCAGTTCCGACGGGTTTATCTCCGAACTCCTCAAAGACGACCATCTTAAATCTTAGTCCTGAATTATCATGGTCAGCCGTGGATGGTGCTCCCACTTATGAGGTCCGTATTGATAATGCTACGACCCGGGTGAAAAATGTTGTGACCCAGTCAGGAATTTCGACGACAAGCTGGACGGTTCCAGTTGAACTTGGCGCCGGACAACAGTTTAATTGGTGGGTTCGTGGCATTGATGAAAGTGGCGCTCCTGGCGCATGGTCAAAAGCGGCTGTCATCAAAGTTCAGTCCATCGGTGTTCCAGTTCTTACGCAACCGACGGGTACAATCACCTCGCGTCTTGCAGCATTCAAATGGAATCCATCGTTTTTGGCGGCTTGGTATGAACTTCGAGTGGACAATCTATCAACCCGCGAAAAGGGCGTGATTCAGGTGAATCGAATCACGAATATTAGTTATTTCGCTGACAACGTAGTGTTAAGACCAAATTCTACGTACGCAGTGTACTTGCGTTCGTGGACGAAGGATGGTTTGGCTGGCTTGTGGAGTAAGGCGTACCAATTCAAGGTTGGAGCCCAAGGTTCAGCGATGATACAACCGCCTGTTGATATGGTTACTATGACGGCCGGTTCAACCCAACAGTTTGAGGTTCCGTTTGTTGGCGCATCTACTGGGGTCACTTTATCAACCCGTGTCGACACATGGGTCAGCGCACTTGATGAGCGTATGCGGTTTTGTACAGACGGTAATTACCGGTTTAATTCTGGAAAACTTCAGGAGAAGTGGATACGGAGTGCTGGATGTACGGGTCCTTGGCACTATATTTTACCAAACGGTGATGTGATGGAGCGCATTGGCTCAAAGGGTGCAACGGGACGTTTAGTGACTCGTGTTGCTGCCGACGTCCATGCGACTCCTGATTTATTAGATACTGCGTCGCCCCAGTCCGTATTGGTGGAAGCTGCAAGCCTTGATGATCGCTTGAGGTTATGTCAAGATCCTTCGAAGCGAGACAACAGTGGTCGTCGCCGGGAACGTTGGGTTCGCGAAAATGATTGCAATGGGCCTTGGTACTTTATCATTCCTGAGGGCTTCATGTATCAATGGAATAACGCTCCAGGCGTTGCATCGGGGACTTTGGCTGCAGGGCTGCATCCAAGTATCTGGTCTAAACCAGCGCGCCTTCACACGTCATCTCCAGCACCAGTTTTACCAAGTGTAACGGTATCTGGTACAACGCTGACGATCACAGCGCCAGCTGATGCGCGTGGTGATTACGGAGTGGTGGTAACCGGGGTTCGCGGTGCTGACAATGATTCAGTGATCATTCCAGTGCGTATAAATTAATTGTCTATTTGATAGTAATGTTGAAGAGAGACCGGCGCACCAGCGCCGGTTTTGTTTAGGTGCGATCTCGTTCGGATGACTCAGCAAGCTTATATCGAGCGCGTGTATTATGAATTTGATAAGTTCTGATTAGCTGCTTTGACTCGCGACAGTCTTGCAATTCGACGCGTGACTAGTTCATCGCACGAGCAATGCATATGATTTGTCCGCCAATTTGCGGAATAGCATATCCCAGGGGGCCCAAACTGCGCACGGGGGCCTTCATTGTGGTCGTGATGAACCCTGACTTCCAAAGTAGGAACTCCAAACTATAGCGTGTGAATAAAGTTTTGTGCTGATGATCTTGTACGCCGGACCAAGTGTTCGGTCTTATAAACCGTTCCCAAGACATCACATTGGGCGTTGTGATAACGACATTTGCATTTTGGGCAGCACAGGACCGAAGATCAGACAAAAACTTATATGGTGAGTCAAGATGCTCAAGAATATCAAAAGCAAATATGAGATTGAACTTTTTCCCGTTTACCTGCGATATCCAGTCTCCAGCGTTTAGATCTGTTTTTATAAACATCCATTTCGAGTCTGGTGCGAGACCCTCTGGCGAAACGATATCCATACCCACTACGTGCTTAGCGCCTTCAGTGGTCGCAATATGGCAAAGGTATCCAGACCCACAGCCAACGTCCAATACTGATTGCCCTTCACCCAGTTTAATACCGAATTTTTGCAACCAGTGAAGATGATCTTGGTCTGAGGATCGTGCTTGCATGATCATGTGAATTCTCTGTAGGGCTTCTATGAAAGTTCTCTTAGCACTGAATCAAGCTAACAGATGCGTTAATATTTTCAAGATTAATAAAAAATGATTTGACCGCCGTCGCGGCTAGTAACCTGGTAGTCAAAATTGGTCACTGCAGTATCGTGTAAACACCATATTTTTTTGCAAACTGGATCTCAGCGGGGCTGTAGAAATCACGCCTGCGAGGGGTGCGTGCAGTTCAGCACAGTTTATGAATCTGTGCTATACTGGTCGGTATCACTAAAGATCAAATTTATTTATAAAGCGGGATTAATATGTCATATTTCCGCGTGCCAAAGGGCTACTACAGCCTTGGGATTGCTCTTTTGCTCGAACGGTTTGCGTTTTTTGGTATCGTCTCTATCCTTGTGCAATTTTTAACTCAGCAGCCTTCGTTCTCTCAATCGGATGCGGGGGAACTTGTAACTCAGTTTCGATATTCTGCTCCTCTTTTTCTTGTTGTTGGTGGAGCGACGGTTGACTATTTTTTGACCGGCAAACGTTCGTTGGCCATCGCAGGTCTGTTTTATTTGATCGGCACTTTGCTGGTAATTCTGGCGGGGAAAGCATCTAGCTCATCACTGGTCTACGTCGCCTTGGGATTAATAATGGTAGGGCATGCATTATTTCGACCTATGTTATACTCGCAAATCGTGAACTTTTATGACAGTGAGGACGACCCCGGACTTCCACTGTCTTTACTGTTTCTTCCGTGGTTTATGAATATTGGGTCTTTTTTGGCGACTCTTTTCTGCGGAAGGCTTGCGAATGAAGTGGGACTGGATGCCGGATTTCTTGTCGCGAGTATCGCGGCAGGGGGAATCATTCTGTTAACTAGAGACGTCTTTACCAAGAAAGAAGATTCTAGTTCTCAAAAGTTTATAAACAAGACGCTCATCTTGACCGTAATGACCCTCGCCGTCATCGCATTGGTATCTCAATCTGCAGTGAGAATGATTGGCGAGGCGGATTCAATTGAAACAGGGACGGATTTGTCCACAGTCGTGGAACTCCTGCATCCCTTGATCTTGCCGGTTACCCTACCATTTTTATGGATGGGCATTCGGAGAGGATTTCCCGATGTTTCTATCAAGACATGCGTCATGATATCTTCTTGCGTAGCCATTGTGACGGGCTTAGCACTTTATGCATCAGGTTTGGAACATGGGATTACCAGATCTTTGGTCGTGATTTCTTCGATAGTATTTTTTTCGTTAGCGGAGGTACTCGCATTCGCGTCTATGCTAGCAAATACACCTAGTCGGCGAAGAGCAACGGTTTCCGGAGGTTTTGATACGATGAGTAGTTTGATTACCGGATATATATATTGAAGTCCCAAAGACTTGTGTCATCTGCGATCTGGTTTCTTTCGATTTTAGACCCTTGCTGGCTCCGTGGTCCAGTTTTCCGGCGCAGCCACGTCAATTGGATGGTGTGTGTTGAACATAGCAAGTGTCTTCGTTGTTTGTAGATCGGCAAGCCTTTATTAGCAAGAGTTTGTGGCCTGAGTATGAGTGGGTATGAATGTATATTTGACCTTCGGTTTTTACGGGCTAGTGTGAGTTTTCTCCTGCCGGCGCTGTCCGTCCCGGAGATGATTTCCGGTCTAGCGGTCAATTTGGCGTATTGTATTTTTGGCGTAGGCTAATAATCTACGGTATCATTTAAAGGAATTTTTTATATGGCTGTATTGCGCATGTCGACCTGGCATGCGGCAAGATAATCAGGAGGTGTCGTGAGATGAATTATTTTAAGACTATCAGTTGGGCTCTGATTTCGATGTCTGTTGCGACGTCTTGCCGGCCAACACAGATGGGGTTGAAAGACCCAACAAAAGCTCCAACGGATTCTCAGGTGGCTCCAGTACCAGTGGACGATCAGTCAGTGAATAGCGAGGTGCCCGATGACGCCTCAGGACAGATGCCCTACGATGCTCCGACTGATGATGCACTGTTGTTGTCGAATTCAGATCCTACAACTTTGCCGTCGTTAGGTACTTTGACAACAAATGACGATATTGAATTGGCCAACGAGCGTCCTGTGGTTCCTCCTGGTGCCGATGGATTAAAGTTGCCGAACGGTGCACAGGATCCTTCCTACTTTAGTATGTCGAGTCGATCTGATGAAGTAGGAGTGGCTCAGGTTGATTCCAGAGGGCCGATGCCCCAACATGTCAACCAAAATGCTAACAAGTCTCAGAAATCCGATGGATTATCCAACCCCTCGGCTTTTACATGTACGGTGCCTATCTGTCCACGAGGAGAGACCAATATCGACGGGTTGACGTTGATCTGGCCCGCTTGGTGGGTAAGTAGTGACCGTCTCTATGAAGGTGAATATTTTTATTATGTTAGGGATGTGAGTACGAAAAAAATTGTTTTTTCAGGTTCAATACAGGGATATTTTGCACCTGTAAAGGGCTTGCAGGCTAATCGAACTTACGAGTGGCAGGTAAGTTTAGCCCCCATACCGTTCGATTATGACCTGTATGGAGGTCCCTTTAGGTTTATCCCCAAATATCTACCAAAGCCAATTGAGCCTACGGGACTTCTACAAGACTTATTCGTCACTCTAAAATGGAATGCTTTGCCTAACGTGGTGAGCTGGGAGATTGAGGTTAATAACGTCACTGAAAAGCGAGACCGTGAGGTTTATGTTTCTTCGCACCCGGACTTGACCTTTACGACTCCCAGGCTTAAACCAGGGCATGAGTACAATTGGCGTGTGCGCGGCACCGATGCGGACGGCGTCACCAGTCTATTTAGTTTAAAGCAGAAGTTTTTTCCAGGAATGGCATTGCCGATTGACTTGAAGGCCCCGATTACAAACAGCAGACCGACTCTCTCGTGGAAAGGGGCGCAGTCTGCGACGTCCTACGAGGTAAGGGTTGACAATTTAACGCAGCGTAAGCAGTCGATCTTTAATCCTAAGGATGTCACAGGTACCGAGTATCGCATCCCGACGCCATTAATTCAAAATCATTTATATCGCTGGTGGGTACGTGCTAAATTTGATGACGGAGCAGTCGGGGCTTGGTCGCCGGCGTCCAATTTTAAGCTTGCACCACTCCCCGCCCCACAAGGTCTTGATCCAGATTCATTAAAGACTCCGCTTGTAAATCTTAGGCCCGAGCTAACGTGGAAAGCTGTCAGTGGCGCATCGACTTATGAGGTTCGCGTTGATAATGCGACAACGCGAACAAAAAATGTATTGACGAGTAAGGACGTGAGTGGCGTGTCGTGGGTCGTTTCGTCAGACTTGGTAGCTGGCCATCGGTATACGTGGTGGGTGCGTGCGCTCGATGATAGTGGTGTTGCGGGTGTGTGGTCTAAAGCAGCCAATTTCCAGGTTCAGTCCATCGGAGTTCCGTTTCTTTCGCAACCGACGGGTACAATCACATCACGATTAGCTACATTTAAGTGGAATCCATCGTTTTTGGCTGCATGGTATGAACTCCGTGTGGATAATCTATCAACCCGCGAGAAGGGCGTGATTCATGTGAATCGGATCACGAATATTAGTTATTTTGCAGACAACGTAATGTTAAGACCAAATTCAACATACGCGGTGTACTTGCGTTCTTGGACGAAGGATGGTTTGGCTGGCTTATGGAGTAAGGCGTACCAATTCAAGGTTGGAGTCCAAGGTTCAGCGATGATGCAACAGCCTGTGGACGTGATTCAATTGACAGCTGGTTCAAGTCGTCAGCTGGAGTTGGCGTTTTTGAGTTCTCCTAGCGGTGTAAAGCTGACGACTCGAGTCGACACATGGGTCAGTGTACTTGATGAACGTATGCGTTTTTGTACGGACGGTAATTACCGGTTTAATTCTGGAAAACTCCAGGAGAAGTGGATACGGAGTGCTGGATGTACGGGTCCTTGGCACTATATTTTACCAAACGGTGATGTGATGGAGCGTACTGGCTCAAGGGGTACAACGGGACGTTTAGTGACTCGTGTTGCTGCCGACGTCTATGCGACTCCTGATTTATTAGATACGGCGTCGCCGCGGTCCGTTTTGGTGGAAGCTGCAAGCCTTGACGATCGGGTAAGGCTATGCCTTGATTCTTCGAAGCGAGACAATAGTGGTCGTCGCCAGGAGCGTTGGGTTCGCGGAAATGATTGCAATGGGCCTTGGTACTTTATCATTCCTGAAGGCTTATTGTATCAATGGAATAACGCTCCAGGCGTTGCATCGGGGACCTTTGCTGGCGGGCTCCATCCAAGTATATGGTCAAAACCAGCGCGCCTTCACACGTCGTCTCCAGCACCAGTTTTACCAAGTGTAACGGTATCTGGTACAACGCTGACGATCACAGCGCCAGCTGATGCGCGTGGTGATTACGGAGTGGTGGTAAGTGGGGTTCGCGGTGCTGACAATGATTCAGTGATCATTCCAGTGCGTATAAATTAAGCCAGGCTTGATGCTGAAGCATACGTTCGATTCTTGGAAGAGTACTGGGCCTTGATCCCGGTTCAAAAGAGGCGTGACCCCATCATCATTGAAACTTAGAAACTATAATTCTGTCATGACTCACAAAATATCCTTATCGATGTAGAAAAATAGTCTAAGACCACCGGTAGGGAGGTCCGTGTCTAGGAGTCATGGCCGTCGGTTTGACGGCTTTGACTGATAAGAAGTTGAAGCTCTTTTTGTGATAGTAGATTTTGGCTTAAGATTTTTTCGAGTTTTTTTGCCATGGTGGACTTGGGGATTGCAGCGGCTTTCGCTGCTGATCGCATTGACATTGGGCCAGTCTTACGAAACTCAAGCCGCAGGAGCTCAATAAGTAGCGCTAGTGATAGTTGCTCGAAGCTTGGTCGTTGCGCGGTATCCCATCGGACTTCCAGGAAGTGATCCTCGCGCGCAGGCGTTTCTTTTTTGCCGTCTTTACTGCCGATAGAACTCCAAATGCTGTCGGGCAATGAACTCAGGGTGATTAGACCTTCAGCGGCCGTTTCTGTCATCGCTCGCAGACAGTTTCGCAGCTCTCTTACGTTACCGCTTGACCAGTCGTGAGATTGCAAGGCCTCTAGGACAAGTGGAGCAAGCGTGTAGGGCCCACCCCTCATGTTTGTGCACAGATGTTTGGCGAGGTCAGGTATTTCATCCTTGCGATTACGCAATGGTGGAAGGTTGATCTGTGTCTCGCAGAGCCTTTGCCACAGATCTTTACGGAACGTGCCTAGCTGAACTAATTTGCTAAGTGGTTCATTACTGGCTGATATGATTCTAAATGTTATCTTTGTTTCCGTCGTCGATCCCACTTGTCGAATCGTTTGACATTCGATCGCCCTTAGCAGTCCGGCTTGGGCTTCAGCAGGCAGCGACGCGATTTCGTCCAAGAAAATCCAGCCCCCATTGGCGGCCTCAAGGAGTCCCTTTTTATCGGCTGTAGCTCCAGTAAAAGCGCCTTTGAGATGACCAAACAACTCGCTTTGCGCTAAAGATGGCGGAATTGTCGCACAGTTGACCTTTATAAATGGAGACCCTGGACGGGCTTTGGCCTCGACAAGAGCTGCCACAACCTCCTTACCCGTTCCACTTTCTCCCTCGACATACACACAATTTACTGCCGACTGAATGATTTGGGGAATTCTTGCAGCTATAGACTTCATGGTTGAACCAGCGATTTCAATTTGGTGGAGTCCAGCGTCGGTTCTCAGCTTTCGGAAATTCAAAACCATCTCAATTCGTTTTGTAATATCCGCTTCGCTCCAGTCTTTCGTTAAAAAATCATCAGCGCCCATCGTTAGACTGTCACGGACTAGGCTTAAATCTCTGGAGGCAGAACACATTAAAATGGCTGCTTGCGGGTAGCGTTTTCTGACCTGTTGCGCAACTTCAAGTCCCGTTAGATCCTCTGGACTAAGGCGGATGTCTAGCAATACAACGTCTGCTTTGGGCTGACTATTGATATGCTCAAACAGTGAAGTTGACGTTTCAAACTGCCAAAGGTTTGCATGGCTGAACCTTGGGTGACTGTTAAGGACTTTTTTAAACCGATCAAGGGTCTGAATATCATCATCTAAATGTAAGATCTCAAGTGTCATGTTTAATCAACAGGATCCTTTATGTTCGAGAGGGCTACTGTGAATTTATCGGTTAAGGTTCGAAGCATCTCCTCATGGCGCTTGAGTTGGATTAACTTTTTTTGCTCCCTTGCATTATTGTCATCTGTTATATCGTCTGCGAAGCTTTGAATGAGCATTGCAAAGGAATGCTGAGCCGACTTAACATGATGGATGATGACGGCCCTGGTCTCACGGTCCAAGTTTGCTGGTGAGTTGATGGAAAATGTTAAAAGTGGCCAAACAGACTCCCATTTGCCGTCGTTGTTCATGGATCTCCCTCATGTGGTGGTCACGGTGGTATCGGTTTGAATTGCTCAGACTTGAGACATGCCGAATCCTAATCATATGAAATTCTTAATTATAATTATAAAACATTGTATTTCTTCCATCATATAGTTAGTATTTGGCCAGTCTCGACCGTGTAATCTTGTAATGGCATCGCACAGGGCTCATGATGGCAACCGATAATGATGAAAAAAAGGTAGCCGACTCTTTAATGGGTGATGGTTCAAAATTTGCTCCACTGATGGAGCCAAATGCGCTGCAAGGTCTGCAGGCCTGCTGCCGAGAGACAGTTCGCAGTCACGTGTTGCATAACCCAATGATGGTGTGTCCTGATTGCAAGATTATGATTAAATGTTTTTTTGACGAAAAGTCATTTGAGCGCTATCTCACCTTTTGTCGCAGTCGAGGCCGTAGGGTGAAGACCGCAAAGGACTCGGGTTTCTTTTTTGCGATGTACAACACATATCCGGTCTCGATTGGATCAGGCGGATAATCACTAAAGTTTTTTATGGTGCTTATTTATTGACGGTCTTTCATATTTTTCCGCTGGAACATGCTGTAACTCTTTAAATAAGTGAAGCCGGTTGTCAACTGCACGTCCTTTTGCATTGACTCTGGCCAAGACTTCATAGCTTGGCTGATGCCTTGGTTAGCTGCCAAATCACTTAGGTCATTACTTTCGATGTGTCCTTTTAGATCAGATTCTTTTTTGAGTTCGTTCTGCTCGCGCTCAGTGGAATTTTTGTCGGAAATGATGATGTCTGGTCGAATTCCTTTTGCTTGAATGCTTCGATCTTTCGGCGTGTAGTACCTCGCAACCGTCAGTTTTAGACCGCTGCCATCGGGAAGTGACATTAATGTTTGCACGCTTCCTTTCCCGAAGGTTGTGGTCCCAACGAGCAGGGCCCGTTCATGGTCTTGGAGTGCGCCGGCGACAATTTCTGAAGCCGATGCGGATCCTCCGTTGATCAAAACGATCACAGGGAAGTCAGCAATCGTGCCGCGTTTCCTTGCAAATTCGCGTTCAACCTTTTCTTTGTCGCGTCCCACTGTGCTGACAATGATGCCACTTTCAATAAAAATATCAGTGACGGCTACAGCTTGATCCAGGAGTCCACCCGGGTTGTCTCGTAAATCAAGGATCATACCGCGTAGTTTTGCAGGATTGTTTTTTTGGATCAAAGATTCAAGCTCGTCAGCGGTATTTTCTTGGAAACTTGAAATTCTTGCGTAGAGAGTTGTATCCTCCAACATTAATCCACGAACGGATTTAACCTTGATGATTTCTCTCACCAATTTGAATTTGATTGGTTCCTTCTCCCCTTTGCGCGTGATAGTGAGTTTCATAATGCTTCCAGGTGCACCGCGCATGCGATCTACGGCGTCATTTGACTTGAGCTTGTTTACTGATTGATCGTCGATTTCGATAATCTCATCACCAGCCTTCACACCTGCTTTATGAGCTGGGGTGTCTTCTATAGGGCTAACGACAATAATTTTGCCCCGCTCCTGTGAAACAATAATTCCTACGCCGCCAAACTTGCCTTGGGTTTCAGTGGTCATTTGTTCAAACGCTTTGGCCGGCATTAACATCGTGTGGGGGTCTAAGTGATCAACAATTCCTTTAATAGCATGCTGCACCATGTCGGCCTCCTTGACCTTGTCAGGGTCAACGTACATGGTTTCCAAATAGAATAGCCCGCGAGCAAGTGTTTCAAGATTTTTATACCTGGCAGTGGTTTCATCCGTCGTGGTGGGTGCTTGTTTTACCGGGTTTGCTAGCAGAGCTGAACCAAATGTGAAGATAGCAATCATCGTAAGTCTGGGAAGCTGATTTGACCGTCGCATACGTCGTTAAATTACCTTTCCGATTCTTGTTTGGGAGTGTCGATACGGCTCATGGCGCTACGTTTGAATTCGGCGTTTAAAGACAGCTCAAGTTCGGCTGCCGATTTCATCTCATGGGTCGTGAGTCCCTCAATTTTCCTGTAATCTCTTACAAGTCCGAGGGCCGTCTTGATATCTCCCTTTCCTTTATAAATTTGCGATAGATGTGATGTCGCTTCAAAACAGGAGGGGCATGCCGCGCGTGCCATCTCCCAATGTTCTTGCGCGGCTTTAGTCATTTTCTTGGATTCATAAATTTGGGCTAAGCGTGCGCGGCTTAGATAGAACGTAGGATTTTCGACGAGAGCCTCCTCGTAAGATTTTTGTGCCAGGTCAAGGCGGCGCTTGCGCTCAGCGACGAGCCCTAGGTTGTGATAAAACCGCTCTTTGTGCCGATATGGGGGTTTTTCTTTCAGGTTTAGGCCCTTCTTGATTATTTTTTGCGCAGAATCAAGCTGATTATTTTCAAGATAAGCTGATGAAAGATTGAGCGCATGTTCGGACTTAGCCTCGAGCGTCCAGGCCTTCTCGAGGTGCTCAACAGCTTTTTTGGGGTTTTTGAGAGCCAGCTGGGCTAAGCCCATCAGGGTTAAAGCCTTACTGTTTTTAGGCTCTTTCTCGAGAATGCCACGCAACTCGAACATGGCTTTTTGGGGTTGGCCGCCGTCTAGGAAGGCTGCGGCCACCGAGAGGTTCGTGTCCGTGTCTGGCGTGAAAGTATCGGTCCTGCTGGTTTTGTCGGTTTGACACCCGGTGGTAGCCAGTATTAGACTGATCATAATGGTAAAAGTGACAGAGCTTGTCATAATCATGATCCTCTTCGAAGGCTGGTAGAGTTCACTATATAGTGTAACACACTTGGCTATCGAACACTCATTGAAATGAGGGTGCAAAAAATGACTCATACCTCTTCAAATCCGCAGGGAACGGCAGTGCTTCCCTCGAATCGTCAGATGACCCGTCTTCAATTCGGCGAGTGGTTAAAGCAAGCCAGAGAGAGGTCAGGGATCTCTATTGATGCAGTATCCCAGGAGACCCGAATCAGTAAGTCATACATTGTAAGTCTTGAGGCTGGGGATCTTGAAGGATTGCCAGGCAGGGTCTTTGGCCGTGGTTTTGTGAAAAACATTACGCGTCTGCTCAAGACCGATACATCTGAGGGCTTAAGACTGTATGATGCCTGTTGGGACCAGGTTGTGGTAGCACCTGTTTCAGAGCGGGTAGGTGGAAACGCTAGTACAGTTGAACCCTCGAAGGTCACGGCTCCGCGCATCCGCGAGATAGAAACTAAAAGTGTCTCGATACCTGTCAGTATCGGTCAATCGTCTGCAGGTAAAACCAGCGGAAGTCATGCGGAGGCGGTAGCGTCATCGGCGGTGATGCGCCTAGTCATGAACCCGCGGCTTCGGCTCTGGATTCTATCAGGGGTCGCCACGGCGTTTGCGGCGGTTGTATTCGGCCGTTGGGTTGCTGATGCGTTCGAGAAAAATAGGGCGGCGCAGTCTAATCAATTGAGCTCCGCTGTGGTCCCAATGGTAAGTCAGGATTCTGGACCCGCTGAGCCGGAAGCAGCGGGAGACAGTGATCGTCAGATTGAGGCCTCCCGCCTTGCGGAAGATCGTGCTTTGGCAGTTCGGTCAGAAACCATTGGCGCGGCGGCAGTGCAGGACCAATCGGCTGGAGCCGGGAACACGGGTGCTCTCTTAGAATCTAAAACGCAAGGACGAGCGTCTGAATCTTTGGCTGGTGAGGAAAATCCCCTATACATGCCATCTTCAAATACTGCGGCATTTGAACAGGTGATGGAGATCAAGGTGGCAGGAGATATTGAGTTAAAGTTGAACATCGATGGCAAAAAGCAAGAGCGTACAAAATACGGTGCGGATTCTTATCGCTTCTCGTTCCATGAGCGAGCGGAGTTGTTCGTTAATGATGCAAGCTTGATTGATGTGATTTACAATGGAAAATCTCTTGGTGTCCTCGGAAGCAAAGGACGAAAGCGACGGATTATTCTTCAGGCAAAAGCTGCCGCTAGTGACTTTCCTAATTGATTATAGCCAGTTAAGTCGCGCATAAGCTGCCTACTATGAGCATCGTTGTGACGAACTAAAGTTTTTAAACCCGTCGCCGAAGCGTTTCATGTAAGTCGCGAGGCTTACAAGACATCCGGATGGGATGGGTCAAGCGCTGCGAGCGTCGGGGCCCTTACGGAGATGGAGGCGAGGCGAACCAAGGTTTGCCCGGAATGTGTGGGCCCAGGATGGGCCAAATTGCCAGGAGGGCAGTTTATAGTCTTCTCACCTATCGGATTTCTAAGTTTATGATATCGCCCAATCTTGGGCGATTTTTTTTTGATAATTTAAATCACGAGAATTTAGAGTTTAAGAGTAATTCACCTATTTTATTGAATAATTATGAGGATTTGTCATCATGGCAGAATGATGATTTTCGTCATGGGCTTTGGGGGTGATTATGGGTGTTGATACCGTTCTGACGATCCGAGAGATGCGTTCGATGGTGGCTGCGTGGCGACAAGCTGGAGAAAAAGTTGCGTTTGTGCCTACGATGGGAGCGCTCCATGAAGGTCATTTGTCTTTGGTGCTGAAGGCGAAGTCTGAAGGCGCAAGAGTTGTGGTTAGTATATTTGTTAATCCTCTTCAATTTGGCCCAAGTGAGGACTTTGCCAGGTATCCCAGAACGTTAAAAGAGGATGTGGAAAGGCTAGATACAGTTGGAGCGGATGTGGTTTTTGCCCCTGCTGCTGCCGAGATTTATCCGACTGGATTTCAAACTTCCGTCATCAATAGGAAGATGGCCCAAGGGTTGTGTGGAACGGTAAGACCTGGGCACTTTGAAGGTGTGCTTACGGTGGTTTTAAAGCTTTTTAATATAGTCAGTCCGGATTTTGCCCTCTTTGGTAAAAAAGACTACCAACAGTGGCGGCTCATTGAGCGCATGGCAAAAGATCTTGAATTACCCATCGACGTTCAAGGTTGTGATACAGTGCGAGAGCATGACGGACTAGCCATGAGTAGTCGTAATCGTTATTTGAGTGCTGAGGAGCGCGAAGAAGCTGCACTCATATTTAAAGGACTTAGTGCGGCAAGGGCAGCCTGGATAAAGGGCGAGCGATCGCGAGATAGCCTTGTCACGGCATTTGCCCACATGATAGCGCAGTGTCCTCGCATGAAAATTCAATATGCAGAAATCGTTGATTGCTTTAACCTGGAACCAACGGGTCAGAAGGTTGCAGACGGAAACTTGGTTATGATTGTCGCAGTATTGTTCGGTGATGTTCGTCTAATTGATAATTTAGAGTTTTGAGGTTCGTGAAATGGCAGGTGGTCAGTCGAGGCTAAGCTGGTTTGGATGGCTGAGGTCATTTCTTGAACGTTGGGTGCGCGCAAAGCTGGTGCCTGATCATGATATCATGTCCACCCTCAATATTGATCCTTCACGTCCTATTTGTTATGTCTTGAAATCGAATACAATCTTCGATTTTTTAATGCTAGATATTTTTTGTGAGCGAAAGGGTCTTCCTCGACCTCTGGCCAGTGTGGATCAGTTGCGCTCGGGTAATGTGGCTGCAAGTATCTATCTAAGCCAAGTTGGTTTTCTGCGAACCTACGGTGCATATCGCAACGAGCCGCCGTCACCTTTTTTCAAACTTCTTCGTCGTGCGCAGATGGAAGATTCATTTGATGTGCAGATGGTCCCATTTAGCGTGTTTTGGGGTCGAGCGCCGAATCGTAGTGAACCAAGTGTCTTTAAACTTTTTTTTCCAGACGACGACCGAGCGGGTTTTGTACAAAAGTTTTTGATCGTTTTGGCGCAGGGTAAATCAGTGGGCGTTAATTTTTCGCGGCCGATTATGCTTCGTGAACAGTTATCAGCCGCTGAGGGCATTGAACAAACAGCCAGAAAGCTAACCCGTGTTGTTCGCGTGCACTTTCAGACTTTGCGCACTGCATTATTGGGTCCTGGTTTGATAAGTCGCAATCGAGTGATTGAAACTCTTATTCGTGGAAAGTACTTGCGGGCTGCCATTGACGACGAGTGTCGAAAGAAAAATGTCCCACGAGATCGTGCGGAGAGACTGGCAAAAGAATATATCTCGGAGATCGCTGCTGAAGTGTCGCCTGAGGTCATAAGCGGCGCATCGGTTTTGCTAAAAAGAGTGTGGACGAAAATTTATAATGGTGTCCGCGTTGAGCGGATTGATCGGGTTCGTAACTTGCCGGCTAATGCGACGGTCGTTTATGTTCCCTGCCATCGGTCGCATATGGACTATTTGCTATTGAACTATGTGCTCTATGAGGAGCATATTGTCACCCCACATGTGGCAGCCGGTATAAATCTAAATTTTTGGCCGATCGGTAGTTTTCTGCGGCGGCTAGGTGCATTTTATATCCGACGTTCGTTCAATAATAATCGTTTATATTCTGTTGTTTTTAGTGAGTACGTGGCTTTCCTTCTCCAGAAGGGGTTTCCTTTACAGTTTTTTTTGGAGGGAGGCCGAAGTCGGTCCGGAAAACTATTGCAACCTAAGACGGGCATGGTGGCCATGGTTGTCAGTAGCTTCTTACGCAACCACGACCGTCCCATCTACTTCGTTCCTGTCTATTTTTATTATGACCGCGTTGCTGAGGTTAGAACCTATCGTAAGGAGTTGGCTGGATCTAAGAAAAAAAATGAAAGTTTTGGGCAGCTATTGAAAGGGTTAAAAACTCTCAGGTCATCCTACGGAAACGTTTGTATGTCGTTTGCCGAGCCAATCGAGCTGAGTGCTTTCTTAGATGCAAGTGAGCCTGGATGGCGTGGTCAGCCGTACGACCCCGATCACAAACCAACATGGCTAACACCAGCTGTGCAGAGGGTTGCTAATCAGATTATGGTGAGGATCAATGAAGCTGCCGTCGGTGGTTCCGTTGCGCTTGTGTCTTTAATTCTCCTCGCGACAAGGCAAAGAGCTCTTCCAGAGGAGGAACTCTTGGGGCATATCTCGAAGTTTCAGGATCTGTTTAAGCTTAGACCATATTCTGATGATGCGAGGCTACCAGAAGTTTCGGCGAAAACAGTGTTAGATCATGCGATTGAGTTTGGAAAATTATCGAAGTTTTCAAGTCCAACTGGTGATGTCATCCATGCCGTTGAGCCGCATGCTAGTTATATTGTCTACTATCGCAACAATATAGCCCATCTTTTTGCTATACCCTCGGTCGTGGCGTATTTCTTACAACACAATGACTCCATCAGTGAAACGGTGGTGTTAAAGGGGCTAGAAATGTTCTATCCCATCCTCCAAAAAGAGTTTTTTCTGCGATGGGAAAGATCTGAAATTTCTCAAGTGGTTTTAGGTTATATAAAAACCATGGATGACTTAAAGCTTCTTGGACGTACAGCAGACGGTATGCTCACGAGGCCAGAGATGACAGCTCCTGAATTTAATATGCTTAGGACTTTGGGACTCATTACCGGTGCTTCTCTGGAGCGTTTTGCGTTAGCTGCCCAGCTCCTTTGGCAGTATGGGATGGGTGTGTCCTTTAGTATGGAGGATTTTCAGAAGCGATGTGTCGCAATGGCGCAACGCATTAGTCTTTTGACGGGATCGACAGACGTTGAGTTGCCTAGCTCACAAGTATTTGGAGCAGTTTTAGATGAACTTGCTGAGCACGGCATGCTTGAGCGCGTTGATGGTGGTTCATGGAAAATAACCGCGAAATTTTCAGATAGTTTTGAGATTTCTTCGGCATTGCTTAGTCTTGATATCCGCCAAAACCTATCGCGCATGAAGGGGCAGTGATTTGGCTCGTAAAGGAGGACATTGGCGTCAGTTTCAAGATGATGATGAGTCATTTGAGCGGGTTGCTAAAATGAAGCCTCGTGAAAAGAAATCATCGAAGTCATCCCAACTTGAGGATGAGTTTGAAGTGCAGGAATCTAAGTGGATGGAACGCTTTCCTGACGGTTTTGCTGCTCGAGTTGTTGAGGTTCATAAGCGGTATGCATTCGTCTCGCCTGAGCCTGAAGATGGGCAAATCAAGACTCGTGACGTTTGGCTTGCCACGATTGCTCGAAAGTTCCTGCAGGCGAAACGGGAGCAAAGAAACTTTATAGTGGTCGGTGATCGTGTTTTTTGTACGGCGACTACCGATGCGAACGCTGGGGTTGTCACCGATCTGCCGCAGAGTGTTATTCAATTATTAGCGCCAAGAAAAAGCATTATTAAACGGCTTGATCCCCACCGCAAAGGCATGGACCACGTTCTAGCGAGCAATGTTGACCAACTTTTGATTGTGGCTAGCTATGTTGGACCAACGGTTAAGTGGGGCTTAATTGATCGTTACCTTGTCTTGGCAGAGCTTCAGGGTATTCGACCGATCATTGTGCTCAACAAGAAAGATTTGCTTGCCTCTGAAAAGGAGGAGTTTCAGACTGATTGTGCTGAGAATCTGAGTATATATAGAAGCCTTGGCTACCAGGTGTTCAGTGTTCAGGCAAATGCCCCCTTAGCAAAGAAAAATATTGAGATTCAAGAGTTAAAAATGGCGCTAAAGGGGCGCGTCTCGATGCTTTCAGGGCACTCTGGTGTTGGCAAGAGTTCTTTGGTTAATTTGTTTGAGCCAGAGTTGGTACAAGCAGTGGAAAAAAATGATGATATTTTCTATAAAGGGCGGCACACCACGTCCTACGCTAGCTTTATAAAGCTAGGGACTGGTGGGTATGTGATTGATACGCCAGGGATTCGTAGCTTTGTGCTCCAAGAGCTTTCTCACCGTGAGTTGGCATTTGGGTTTTTGGAGTTACGGGATTTTGCGGGTAAGTGTAAGTTCCAAGGTTGTCGGCATTTGGATGAGCCCGGATGTTCAGTACGCGAGGCCGTTGAAAATGGATTAATATCGCGTCGCCGTTATCAATCATATAGAGGAATTTTACAAGGAACCACTGGACGCGAGGGTCGCGTTCGTGACATTGAAGTAGAGGATTTTGATATATAAGGACAAACCGATGGCATACGAATACAGCGAATCAGATGAGTTGAAGCTTTTACGTGAAACGGTTGCACATTTTGCAAGAACAGAGATCACTCCTGTCGCCAAAGAGTTGGATGAAAAAGAGCAATTTAGCATCCCACTAACAAAGAAGATGGGCGAGCTTGGATTGTTTGGAACGGTTGTTCCTCAGAAGTATGGCGGTCAGGGAATGGATTACCTGTCCTACATAGCCGTCGTTGAGGAGCTGGCCAAGATTGATGGAAGCCAAGCGGCAACAATTGCAGCTCACAATAGTTTAGGTGCAGCACCAATTTACTATTATGGCACCGAGGAGCAAAAGAAAAAGTATCTGCCGGATTTGTGCACGGGGCATGGTCTGTGGGGATTTGGTTTAACTGAGCCAGAGGCTGGGAGTGACGCTCAGGCAAGTCGGACAACTGCGGTTTGGAATGAAACTAAGAAATGCTGGTTGATTAACGGTAGTAAAATCTGGATCACAAATAGTGCCTGCGAATTGACGAAAGGGGTTACGGTGCAGGCGGTAACGGGCTGGCGACCAGATGGCCGTGCAGAGTTAAGCTGCTTTTTGGTAGACGCAAATGCGAAAGGCCTAACTCGGCGCGCCATGAAAGATAAGATGATGTGGCGCGCTAGCAACACGGGCGAGTTATATTTTGATAATGTTGAAGTGCCAGCTTCACTTGTTTTGGGTCAAATTGGCCAGGGCTTTAAGATCATGATGGAGACCCTCGATAATGGTCGACTCTCGATTGCGGCTATGGGACTCGGCTTGGCCAAAGGTGCTTTAGATATGACGGTGAAGTATGCGCAAGAACGAAGGACATTCGGTCAACCTATAGCCAAACATCAGGCCGTCGCATTCAAGCTAGCTGAGATGGCGATGAGAATCGAGGCTGCTGAGGGATTGCTTTACAAAGCTTGTTGGCAGAAGCAAACAGATCGCCCGTTTGGTAAGGTGGCTGCGATGGCTAAGCTTTATTGTTCTGAGGTTGCAGAATTCTGTGCGCGAGAGGGTCAACAGACTTTTGGTGGATACGGTCTCATGAAGGAGTATCCCATCGAGCGTCACTATCGCGATGCCGCCCTCCTTCGAATCGGCGAGGGGACAAGTGAGATTCAACGTCTAGTTATTAGCCGGTATATAGGTTGCTGAGAATGTTTCCTCGTTGGGCGCAGGCATGTATGTTTTTGCTTTTAGGTCTTTGCGCCTGCAGCACTACGGACAGTCCGTATGGCTATAGCACACGAGTTTTAACCATTGCATCACTTGATATGTTCAGTCAAAAGGAGCTACCTAGGTCTGGAAAGTCCTGGGTTGGTGATTGGCAGTTTCGTCGAGATAGGCTTGAGTTGATTGATGCAACTCTCAGAGATCAAAGGCCTGATATTTTTGTCATGCAAAATGCAATGCGTCGTGCTGGAAGTGTTTCCGAGTCTGATCAGTTGATTTTGAAGTCTGGAGCTCTCAGTCGCTATGATTGGCGCGACACAATCATTGAGACTATGGCGGAATCGGGAGAGGAGAGACTTTTAGCCATTGCAGCAGCTAGACCACTGAAGATCATGGATCCGCCCGTCGATGTCAAAAATCAT
>JBIKKO010000147.1:0-8571 GCA_044360315.1 Oligoflexales bacterium | reverse complement strand
TGTTCGATTGGAGTTAAACTCGCCCCACGCCCATTACGACGCTTGCCTCCGCCGCAACTAACGAGCAAGATGTTACATAACATAATCATCAAAATTTTATTCTGCATAGTGTCACCTCCGCTTCAAGTTTTGATTCTAACATTTTTTTGACGCTTTTGTTACCCGTCACCCTAAACACTGTAACAATCCGCAACTTTGGTCCAGCAGTGAGATCTCCACTCACCGCTTTGAAACCCTAACGATATCTGAATATACGAGCCTAAGGGGGCAGCGTTTGAACCACCAAAACCTTATTCTTTTGATTTGATGATAAAGACTACGACAGTAATCTCAAAAAAATGCCGCGTCAAAAATTTGACAGACAGCTTGATCAAAACATTAACCAAATTCCCAAAATACCAGAGATAACTAATAAAAAATCAACCTGACCAAGCCTGGAGATCCCCAAACACTTTTCTACGATCATAATCCAAATTGGATAGGTTGACGTCAGAGATAAAACAATCCCTAAAGGAGCTAAGCGCATACCATGCATCATCAAAATCAAACCTAAAAAAGTACCCACCATACCAGCAATGGCTAGGGGAACAACTGTCCCACTCGCCATAAAATCACGAAACTCTTGACGAAAAGAACGATGCTTGCAAACCTGCCAAACTAGAAGTACTACGACCGGGAACCACAATCTTAGAGAGGCAGAAACCACAGACGACATTCCAACAATGACCGGCTTTGCAATCACAGCGCCTACAGCTTGACACACCGCTGCTACAAGAGCAAATGAAACGCCAATGGCATAATCTCGAGGTGAAACGAAATTGGACTCAGTGGATACATGCCTTCTAGGGTTTTGTCTCAGTATCAAAAACACCATGGAAGCGGATGTCAGGACTAAACCAAGCCATTGTCGCCATGTTAACGATTCATCTATAAGAAATCCCGCCAATACTGCTGTCAATCCAGGCGCCAGGCTCTGAATCGCTGACGTCATTGTTGCGCCAATCCTTGGTAAAGCATAAAAGAAGGAAGTATCACCAATCAAAATACCAATAAAGCCACTCAACGCCAGCAATAAGATGGCTTTCATGGAGATATCTATGTCAATTGAAAAAACGAGAATCGAAACTCCAAAGAACAAAAGAGCCAGCAAACCTTTAAAAAAATTGAGCCAGACCGCAGACTGGCCCGCCCCATATCGACGATACAAAAGCACCGAAAAAGCCCAGGTAAACGATGCGCAAAGACTAGCGATCCAGCCAAGTGGCGCACCTGTCAAAAGATTGGCGTCGTCATGAAACAAGGTTTCTGCCCCAGACCTCTTTTATGAAGAAGATTAAACCCTTATAATTGTAGCATAGCCTCAAAACAAGCTCATCATGCCTAAGAGGGCGCGTATGGACACGAAAGAGACAACAGCCACGTGGACCAATCAGTCAATTCTTCTCATATGCGAGGATCACAGTTACTACAGCACCCTCAGGGAGATTCTTCGACCTCTCCACTGGTCAATCCTCCATCATGCGGTTGACTTTGACTCTGCACGCACTGCTCTTACTTCAATTGATGTCGACTTTATCATGATCGTTGAAAGTCGAAAGATCATCATCACGGAAATGTTAAGGGTCCTTCATAGAACCGAACGAGGCAGACTAACTCCAACATTGGTCATCACAAACTTCAAAGAAACTCTTGATCTACAAATCCTGCAATCAATTTATGGAGTAAGGGCGGTTACAAAACCCCTGATACCAAATCACTTTATCACCGTATTCGAAGAGATGCTGAATCTTTGGCAAACACCGGCACTATCTGCCCTGAGACGCCTAGGAAAAGTGCCAGCATCTGTATCTCCTCTACAAAAAATTTTAGTTTTAGAAAAACTAGGCCTAGACAAGCACGCTTCATCTTATGCGCTCCAAGCGATTACTGTAATAGAGGCTCAACACAATAACCATCGGGAAGCAGAAAAACGCCTCCTTGATGCATTCCGAGCAAATCCAAACAACCCCCCATCGCTGGCCCTATGCGCCTGGTTTTACCTCGATGCAAAGGCACCCCATTTTGCAGCAAAATTCCTGTCTAAACTGAAGCAAATGTCACCCAAATCTGTTGTTCTGAACATTGATCTTGCCATAACTCACCTTGCCCTAGGGGATCTTGAAAAAGCCAATGAATATCTAAAAGAGTGGAATGACTACTTTCCTGGAAATCAGACCGTTGAAAACCATATTGCTAAACTAATGGTTGCAAGTGGTGATTCGGAGAGGCAAAACACAGCAAACGTGTCACGAACTGTGATAAAACGAGTAGCTGAAGTGTGGCAAAAATTTTTCGCCACACCACAACCGTTATCAAGTACTGACCAGCAAGGATCCAAAGCATCATGATTGCACCTCGTACGGAAAGTCTTAAAATCGCCAAACTATATGCACGAACCGAGCCTGGACGCGAAGTGTTGCCAATATCATGGACTTCCCTCATAGAAGATATTCTAACCTTTGGCCATTCCTGTAACTGCCTAATGCTATTGACGGGAGAGCCGGGATCGGGACGCACAACGTTCATCAAAATTCTTCAAGACCAAAAGCAAGATAAAATTGACATCATACCAATCACACAAGCCTCAATCACTGTGAGTAACAACTGGGTCTTGGAAGCCATTATGCCCTGGGTCACAAGTGACCCCACGAACACATCAAGCTACATCTCAAAAATAAAATCAATTTCAGAGGTCCAGCGCCCCATACTTGTCTGCGCAGATATCCCAGCCTTGCCACACAACCAAAATCTACTCGGATCCGTCACTACCGCGCTCAACCTTGCAGATTCATGCAACCTGCGTCTAAGTGTGCTTCTATGCTCTAGCAAAGAAATCACGTCCAGTCTGCCAGAACATCCTATGACATCCGCACGAGTGGTTTTAGACAGAGTCGTTCCCACCCTAAATGATCACGAAATGGAAGCATTCATTTTAAGCAAAATTACTGCCGCTGATATCCCGTTAGATGAGGTCGACCAAGACACAATAAGAACTATCGCTTATAAAGCCTCTGGCATTCCTGGCGCCGCAATCAGGTCGTTGGTAGAAGTCATTGCCGGGCCGACACGTAATGCACCGAAAACAGACTCAGAGGCTGCGCAGACGAGATCCCCTCGATCGATGCCAACAACCGCTAGTATCAAAACTTCGCAGGACACAAAAAAACGCCATAATATAAATGACCTGCTTCGCCCGCGAAAAACATGAACCACAACCGGGACGTGAATGAAACCGAAACAAAATAAAATTGTAATGGCGATCTTGATAGCGGGAGTGCTGCTGTATATCGTCAATATACTTATTGATAACCCCTACACACACGGCTTCGTCAACTATTACCTCAACGAGAAAATCATCACAAAACTTCCTATAAGAGCAGAATACCAAAGTATGAAAGTATCACTGCTACCTCCTGCTCTGAACATTTATGGCGTTAAGGTCAACACAAAACCTACACCCGACCAACCAACTAAGGAAATTATTGGCGCCTCCTCATTAACATTTAAAGTATCCTTATGGTCAGTATTCATGGCACATCCCCAGATTGGAGATCTCGAGGTCACGGATCTGACCACAACCTGGCCTCCTCCAAAGGAGCTCATGGATGCACTTTCGACACTTGGGACAAGTCAAACTAACCGGCAAGATGGCCCTCCCATCTGGCCTCCACGACAAGCGCCACCACTCTCGTCGCTCAGAATCTCCAACGCAAGTATCAAAGCCAATCTGACAGGGATTTCCATCAATGCTCTACAGCGAGCCGATGAGATCACCGTTGTGGCCATGGATGGTCTAAATTTAGATCTTGAAATTTTTGATTGGAAGTCGTTTAAACTGGCTTTAAGTGCACCGAAGACCACCTTAAGTGACTCAAGCAATTCCTATATTGAAACAGGTAATCTCAGTTTACGTGGCGAGCTAATCGATAATAAATTTCGAACGAGAAAACTTGAACTAAAATCGTCTCGTCTTGACTTCGACGGTAGCGCCGAATTAGAGATTGTCACACGGCCAAAAAATCAAATCATAGAGACAATTGAACTGGCTATTGCATCCTATCAGTTCAAAGCGGACTCAAGTATTATCGGATCATTTTTAGACATACCAGGAAATCGCGGAACTATCAGAGGAGCCTCAAAGACCAATATATCAATCCCAGTTTCGGCCAAAAAAGATCTTAAATTCTCAACCTCTGGAAATTTAAAAAGCGAAGACGCCCGATTTTATGACTTTCGCCTCTACGAGACCGAATCAGACTTTTTTGTTGATCTAGAGAGGTTTGAACTGAACAAAACCCAGCTAAAAATCGGTACTGAGGTGGTTGCAACCGGATCAGGCTCAATTGGGTTTGGGAAAGCAGTGCCGTTTGACTTCAAATTAACACCAAATCGTTTACCATTTCATGACCTACTTGGATTATTCAATGTAAACTTTGATGTAGTTAATTTTAATCTCTCCAGCCCTGCTCTCACGATAATAGGAACTGGGGATCCGTTTCAAATGAAGGTTGAATCGCAAGCTAAATTGGATAGTTTTGCGACGCCAACGCTAGACTATGATCACGGTAAATTCCCTTCTTCGCCCATTTGTGACCTAGACTTACGTCTCAACGTCGATGCAAAGTCACTAAAGATAGAACGGGGTTTAGGCTACTGCCACCATGCGGATCGACCAGAAAGGTTCGCTCTTGACGTATCTGGATTTACATCATTTGAGACCTCAAGTGGGATGAGTATTGTCCTTAGCTCAAATGATTTTAACCCATCACCATTAAGTTACTTTACACAAATCGGTATATCAGGAAAAGGCTCTATGGAGACCAGAATCCACGGACCTTACGATGGAGTTATTGTTGACGTCAACTGGAACACGAAAGATACAATCATCGGTTCAACTGCGATTGGCGATCTCAACACGAGTCTGCGAATAGCAGATAACACACTAACCTGGAGTAAACTTAGCAGTAAATTCACAGGCGGTGGGGAGCTCATTAGTGATTCAGGATCAATAAATTTTGATAAGGACCTCGATCTTGAATTTACAGCGAAAGCCAGCATGATTGATCATGGCGTCACACGATCGGCAATCGCAGATCTTTCAGACGGCCAATCGAGTCTAGAATTTGTTGCTCGCGATATTAATCTGAACATGAAAGGACCTTTACTAAAGCCGCTGAAATGGCAAGGGACAGCCAAAATTAGTCTAGAAAACATTCGTGATCGTGAATATTTTTATGCTCGTTCAGTGACAGGAACAATTTTGGGGAAGGCCACAGGATACTCTAGTGATGACCTTGAAATTGCCGCTGGAGGAACCGTAGCCAATATCTCGTTTGCTCATCTTTGGGAAAAGACCACTAAGGATTCAGAGGGCATGACAAATCTAGGCCTGAGCAGAACCGATCGCCTAGAGACTTCAGGAAAGCTTACTGCAGTGCCGGGCGCGGGAGACGAGCTAAGACTCATTCCTATAGTAGGACGATTGGCCGCAGAACATGGAATTTCTGCTCAAACTTCTGGCGACTTTAAATTCTCTGGCACCGTATCAAAACTCACTGGCATTGCTCGCGTGAAAATGTCCAAGGCAAAAATCACAAACAACGCTGTCAGCGATATAACAGCGTCCATTGTAGTCGACGGGACGAAACTAGACATTATGGCCGAACAAGGAGGTAGCGCTTTAAAAGCACGTCTTTCCCTTGATGTGGGAAGAGATGACTTACCATTTAGTTGGTATATTACGGCCAGAAATGCTGACTTTAGACCGTGGCTACCTAAGGCCATGGCGCAAGATGCTCGAAACTATGCGTATCTTACGGCAACGTGGACCTTACAAGGATCCATGGAAAATTGGTGGGGAAGTATCGGGGAACTAGAAATCAGAGACCTCAAAATCAGATACTATTCCCCCGGACCTGGTAATGGAGATCGTTACGACTTTCGATCAGCACACTCTTCAAAAATTCTATTCAAAGGTAACCGGTGGGTTCTTGTCGACGAAAAGCCAATCATCATCTCAAGCGCCATCGGCGAGCTAAAGTTTGGTCTGCGAGATCATGCTCCACCCTCTAGAATTGGGATTTTAGTCGATGGAAGGATAGATATGGGCATAAGTCGACTTATATCAACGGATGTTGAGACTGCAATAGGCGCTATAAAAGTAGAAGGGGGAATTTTTGGATCAATCGAAAATCCAAATGTCGATATAAATCTTCGCCATAGCACAACTGAGTCACAACGGGTCGATCTCGGATTTAGCGGATTTCGTCCCTCTTTCCAAAACATTGAGATTGACGCAGCATTAAAATATAATGGTCTTTATGTTAAGAAACTACGAGCATCTAAAGGCTCTGGGACCATTTCAGCAAGTGGATTCGTTGCCCGTCCAGGATCTGGTGACGAAAGTGACTTAACGGTCAATCTAGATAATGCAGCGTTTCTATATCCTTTCCCGGTTGTGAGATACTTTGACTCAACTTTAGACGGACAGATAAAAATTTCGGGATCATCGCGCCCCTGGATGGCATCAGGTCGTGTTAAAATTCGACGAGCTCGCTCAAATCGGGACATTAATATCCAAGACGCAATCCTTGAGGCATTAAAGTCTCAATCGCGAGGAGACATCACCGAATCCATCACACCGTCTGTAAATCTTGACATCAATATAAGTGCGGAAAAGTCGATCGCCTTTTCGAGCAGGGCCATACAGGCCGAGCTATCAACAGACTTAAGGATCTCTGGTAATAACTTAACGCCGAGCATCATCGGACTTGTCGAGGTGTCAAAAGGTCGATTTTTTCATAAACGCGATTTTGAAATCAAACGAGGACTGATCAACTTTGATGACCCAATTAAGCCAGATCCATCTCTTGATATATCAGCTGTCAGCGATGTAGCTTCTTATCGAGTATCTATTGGCATATCAGGACGAGCCAGCGCACCGATCGTCGGTATCACGGCAGATCCGCCGACAAGACCTGACGGCCAAGCGCTCACGGAAATGGAAATTATAGGGCTGCTCAGTAGAGGATCGCTACCGAGCACGCAAGGCGGGCGAAACTCGTCAGAATCAGCTGCTGCGGCAGAAGCATTAAATATCCTAGCAGGCCAGGTAGAAGATACCGTACAGAAAATTTTTGATCTTTCTGGTCAAAATGTAATCCGACAGGTGTACATTGATACCTATGCCCCAGAAGGAGGTACCCCGGTAGCACGATTTAATCTTCCACTGAACATCACGGATGACTTTGACGTTATTCTTAAGGTCGATCAAAGTACACTGAAAGTATCGTCAGAATATAGTCTTCATGATAGCATTTCCCTGACAGGTGGTATTGAGAGTACGAATGACAAAACAAATAGCGCAAAAAGCACTGGAGCCCCTGCTGATACTGGCGTGGACCTTCGGTTTAAATTTTCTTTCCCATAAGGAACGCCTCCAGGGGATCATGGGTGTATTCCTAATGCTTGGGCTATCGGCAGCTTACGCGCAAGAGGCTGGGCGTTGGCTCGTCGACCCAAGTTTAGAGATATCTGCAGAGGAGGATGAGCGCTTACACGCTAGAACTCCTGAGATCCGCGATGCCAATGACTTCCAGCAAGTTCTAATGTCTCTAGCTCTAAGACATCCATTCTCTGAGTTATGGGTGGAACGTGGAGATCAAGGTTGGGTCGTTCGTGGAAAGAGGGGGATTGCAGTTGGAAAAATTGATTTTGAGTTGGCACCACTGTCCCTGACAAATCAGTTACGAACCGCAGTTACCCCGTATTTAGGACAAGTACACTCAGCAGAGCTCAGTGAGAAAATCAGATTGGAATTGACACAAGTTCTTGCAAAAAATGGCTACATAAAGTCTAAGATCACCAACAAAATCACCACACATAAATCTGATAATGAGGTCCACTATATTTTTAAGCTTGATATCGGCGAGCCTTGTATTGTTCGCGGATTCAAATGGGAGCAAACACCCCCTATCAAGGTTGACCAATCCATAAAACCTGGTGACGTCTGCAGTAGTGACGCCGCAACTAGATCTATAGCCGAGACTGAAAGCTTGGCTCGGATCGCCGGTTATGCTTCGACGAGTCTGGTTTTTGAGGGCTTCCAATTTGATACAATCACTTCATCAGCATGGATTCGAGTACAGGGGAGTTTTGGGAAGAAAATAAAATATGAGTTTATTGACCAAACAACCGGCAGGGGCCTGACGTCAATCTTTACAAATACAGACATGCAAAATTTTGATCCGGCTATTTTAAGTCCTGAGTCTGTCAATTTTGAACTGCTACGACAACTTAGGACAAAAGGATACAGCTCAGCCCAGGTTTTTGGCCCAAGCACCGAGGAAACTGGGTCGGGAGATATTATTTATAAATTTACGGTTGCAACGGGAGATATCACTACAATAGGCCGCCTCCAGCTGGAGGGCAATGCTTTCTTCACAGATCAAGAGATATTGTCAATGCTAAGGATTGAACGTCCATCAGACGCAGGGACACGTTCAAGTGTTGTCTTCAATCCAGATGCCATTT
>JBIKKO010000093.1:0-12907 GCA_044360315.1 Oligoflexales bacterium | reverse complement strand
AACTATCTAAGCGCGGGTTTTTGGGGCGCTAAAATTGTAGAACGACAAATACAAAGCCAAGCCACCGGTGGCGCATCCAATACGATCGTAGTGGTAATTTCTATTGATGAGGGAACCCAGTTCGTCTTCGACCGTTTAGCTGTTTCTGGAAATGTCGCTATATCATCCGAGGAGATCTCCGACCTAACCGATTTAAGTCATAAGGATCCATTAGATCGATCTAAGATCGTTGATATTCAGCAGGCCATCAGAAGCTTGTATGCCGCAAAGGGCTATTTTTATACAGCCACCACGGCCGAGACGTCTTCGACGACCGATGGCGAAGCTCGAATGAAAACTGTTGTGATTATTCGTATCGATGAAGGTCCACGGGTAAAATTCGGAGATATTTTTATAACCGGCCTGGTTAAAACCCAGCCGTATGTGGTGTTGCGCGAACTTCATTTCAAAACAGGTGATTGGTATACACCAGAGCAAGTCACGCAATCACGGGATGCACTCCTTCGTATTGGAGCATTTTCAACCGTCTTAATCAAACCTCTCGATCCTGATCTTGCTTTTAAGCGGGCAGACACGGTTGATCTGGTCGTGCAAGTAACCGAGAGCCCATCGCGTACACTTTCTTTTGGTCCTGGGTGGAGTTCTTATTATGGAATGCGCTACAACGTCGAGGGCGCTCTCACTAACATTCTCGGGACTGGGCGTCAACTTTATGGGAGAGCCGAGTTCAGGCAAGAAGCACATCAAAAAGCGATAGGTCCAAAGACGTTAGTTGGTCGATCCATTTCAGCGGGCTATTTGGAGCCCCATATTTTAGACACGAATATTGATGCTGCAGTCTCAGCCTCTCAAGGGGCTCGTGCGACAGAATATGCTTGGTCTTTGACGCGCTCTGGTGAAATCGAGTTATCTCACAGCCTTAGATCCCTCATTCCATCATCTAAGGTTTCTACCTTCTATGCCAGGAAACTTAACGAAGAAGAAGGCGTTCGCCAGGATGTGGATGCATTCTTAGCAGACACGTTTTCTGTTGGACGGGCAGGTTTTCGCTTATTAATCGATAAAAGAAATGATCTTCGATGGGCAAGTGATGGATTCACAGTCAATTCGGAACTAGCATGGGCACGCTATGATCTCGGGGGGGACTTGCGTTATTTCCGCTGGGAAATTTCAAACAATCATTATTTTTCACCTATTGAAAATCTGGTATTTGCTATTGGATTAAGCATGACAAGCTTTGAAGATGTGGAACGACGAGGAAATGACGACGGAGACATTCTTCCACAAAGCGAGCGCCTTCTAGCTAGCGGCGCAGAGCGTGTAAGAGGGTTTGATGAAAGCATTCTTGGTCCAATTGTAAGAAGACCCACACTGGATTCCGACGGTAATTGGACATGCGGCTACACGGCATCTCCAACTGGGGGATCGCGACGGGTTATTCTTAAATTTGAAACCCGCTACCGATTTAATACCGCTTTCGCTACTACTGCGTTTGTTGATTCAGGAAATGCGAGCTTTAACCAAATCGAAGAGAAGAAATTTAAAGTCGCGTTCGATCGCGATGTTAAAGAAGGGTGCGGAGGCCAGGCCCGCAGCAGTATCGAGGATAACATAGGGTATGACTTGGCCGATGTTTTTGCTGATCCATCTGTCCTTTGGGAAAGGAACTTCTCGTCAATAGGATTAGCCCTTAACTTCCTAACCCCAATAGGGGCCATCAATCTTGCTTACGGTATTCCCTGGCATGAGCCAAAGACGCAAAAGTGTAAGAATGACGATCAATACTGCTATCCACGATCTGATCACAGGTTACCGTTGTGGCGTCGCGGTGAATTTCATATCAACGTAGGCGCTAATTTCTAGCATGCCCATCAACTGATCTACTTACGCTCAAGCAAGGGCTGCCAAACATTAGATTCCCAATAAAACAAATTTGCATCAAATAAAGAATCAAAAACGCCCGTTCCAACCCATAGTCTCTCTTTTCGATCTATCGTCACCGCGGTGATCTTGGACATTCGTGCCGGCAAATCAAGTGCTGATATGTACCTCACATCATCACAGGAATTATATCTATAAACCTCAATCCGCTGCCGCCTGCTATTAGCAATGAGCAGGCGACGCCCCTCCGTGTGCACACTTATGCCCTGACCATGCACGTCAAGATCTGTCGGCCCACCTGCCCCCCTTATCTCGTGGAGGCTTGATCAGATCGATTGGCACAAACTGATTACGAACAGGTTCAAAATCAGATTTTCTCAGGGCTAGAATCTGCATCATTGACGAATCCCATATCATATACTGAGACGGGGTCACAAACATGCCACGCCAGTCCCCACGTTCCTGTACCCCGCGAACTTCGATTTGCTTGCGCTCCTCGGCTCGACCAAAAACTTGCTCCCTATTTTTTCCACGTCCATTAAATGGCATGCGGATAATCGCTGACAGATTTGCAGGGAATAACCACAGCTCGTCATCTATATGAATGATCGAAGTAAGCTCCCTTTGAATAGGCATCAACGTCTGCTTCTCAGCTACAACGGGTCACTCTGTACAAAACGCCACAGAGACGCAAGCCTCTGTAAAAACGAGTAATAAAAAAAAATTTTTCATTTTCAACAAACGTAACGCCTTTCATCATTCCTGAGATGACCGATACCCTCCATATCCATAGTAACACATTGACAGCAAATTCCCTGAGAACTGCTATCAAAGAGAGGGACTCGACTACCATGAGCCAAAAAGAAAAGATCACTTTTGCCGACTCAACACAGTTGGAACATTTTCTTGCAGCACCGGCTTCGACTGATCGACTGGCAATTCTAAATCAATGGAAAAACGATGGTTTATCGATTAAAGATGACTTTCTAGCTGGTCTTTTTAACTTCCCCTTATCGCGAGACGAGTTTATTACGGCGTTTGATATCGTTATGCCTCGACATCGAGCAACGTTTGAGCTTTGGATCTTGAATCACCTCATGAAGTGGGAACAAAATATTGCCGCCAGCGCTATCCGTGCTTGGGCCACATCTACAGATAGAATTTTGTGGCATCGTTTGATCCCTTTAGCCACGAATCCAGGTCTCCCACAGCGAATTAGGTATACGATTTTAGATATGGCGCCCCATACCCACGGCTTTGAGATCATTAGAGCCATCCTCGAAAGTCCCTCTTGGGAGGATCTGTCTCCCGCATTTCAGGCACTTCTCTTCGAACGATGCCTTCAATTCGACATAGCAGACATCCGTTTAAACAGTCTGGCGTGGTCCACGCTGGATCAGCATAAAAGCTCAGCTTTCCCGGAGGACAAAAGACTTACCGCCGCTATATGCTGGCTGTGTAAATACGACGAACGACGTTTAGAAGACTGGCTAAGTCAACGTGATCAGTATCTTTGGGTGCAGGCCGCGCTGGTCTTATTGCATCAAGAACGAATTCTCATTGAGAGTGAAAAAAAATCAAAATCTCGTACAAGCACGAAAAATATTGTAGCCAAAAAAAGCCCACTTATTCCCGTCTGGTCGAAAAAAGGCATAAACGCTGCAGACAGATCATTCATACTGTCTAATCCTTTCACCGGGTCATCGGTTTTTTATGACACACCATCAAAACTAATTCATTCAACCTCGACTATTCCTGAAGGTATGGATGAGTGTTGGAAAGATATGTTTATTGGAAGAATGCCCTATAACGATTGCGTTAACGTTGAATTTCAAGGCTCGACGGCATTTTCGCAGTCATACAATAAATTTCGCTACCCCGAGCTTCATGCTGCTCGATGTCGGGCAATCTCAGGACAGTTAGGTATTGCTAATGATACAATCTCGGCATCACGGTCGTTTTCTTCTGAAGAAGCCTATCAACCGCCAACCGATCATCCATTTATGATATTTATAAATGCAACAAACGCTCCAACTGATCCCATTGCAGATGGGAACACCTCCTGGCACAGTCTAGCCAGAGCCTGGTTATCGCCAAACCTGGCTGATCTAAATGCAATCACGACGGCCACTCGCAAAGGCTGCGGGTTGATGGCACTAGCTCACATCAAGCTAATGGCAAAAATGAAAGGGCGCGATGATGCGGTATTAAAGCTTTTAGATCATATCCGTAGCGATGATGAAATCGCGATTCGATCGGTTGTTACTGCACTTGGCTTGATTGATACACCCCGCAGCCTACTTGAACTCATCAATATGATCACAAGACCAAACGCATCTCTTGCGGTGAAGCAAGACATTGTCACTATTCTCGGGTCAAAAAATCTTGCACCATTACAAAAAGAGCTCAGGGCCGTGATTCATGACTTTGTTCTGCCCGAGAACACAGAGCATCCGCTCTATCAGATCCGCGATGAACTATCGACGATGCTCATACCGATTGAATCAGAGGCAAGTCGAACCCATATTAAGGAGCCCCATCAGAGCCCTAATGGAGTCAATCTTGACCAAGAGCTCACCGGAATGATCCCGTACTATAACAGTCTTTCAAGTGAGGTTAAACGCGCTTTACGCACTGCACTTTTCTTTAATAAAACCGTCTATGAGAGCAAACACAAAAGCGCGATTGATCTATCTCCACTCATTGACATGCAATACAAAGCTCTAGAACTCTTGTACCGTGAATTTTTTGAAGAGTATGTAAGTCAGATTCTCCAAAAAGGATCCGTTCAACGAAAGCTTGATGTCATTGGCTATGCGCGACCGATCGTCAGGAACATGGATGACTTTGAGTCCTTCATTGCGTCACTACCAATTGTCAAAGATATTCCGTTTTTTTCGAAATTCAAGCTACGTAAGATGCTTCGTGCACTTTGTCAATTTGAGCCCGGAAAGCGGTTTACACTTGACGGTTTGAAAGCGTTTGGCCTGTTTTTCCTAGTTTTCGGACGACAAAGTTGTAAGTTTGGACTGGCCAACCTCGTCATTACTGGCGCCCGGGAAGATCGAGATCTTGCTGAGCTAGCGCGCGAACTACATATATTTCAGGATTTTCGCAATCGAGCTGCCCACGAGGGTTTTCATCCGGATGCCAGTAACGACATTATAGGGATTTGGCGTAACACAGCTCTACTTGTCCAATGGGCGTTTCGCGCAAAGGATGCTCAAAAAACATCCAGCATGGCCTCTCTAAAAAATGCGTCTTAAGTGGCCCTGGTACAAAATCAATTCAGGAAAGCGAGATACCCTTTTGTGATGCGGCCCATCGGCCGCCTCTTGGGTCGGTATCGCTTTGATCATTGGATGCCTTGCTATTAACAGATCACAGGCTCACAGGACCACGGTAAGCCCTAAAACTTGACACACGAAACATCATTGTCGATCAGTAAAGCAAATGCTATCCTTCCCCCTCCTATTTCCTATCCAGGAGGTTTTATGAGTTCCACCGAGACCCCCGCCAAGAGGGTCGCTCTGGTCACCGGTGCAAGTCGAGGAATCGGCGCGGCGTGCGCTTTGGCTTTGGGGCAAGCCGGCTACAAAGTTGCTGTTCATTACCGCGGGTCGGAAGAAAAGGCGCGAGCCTTATGCGAGCAAATACCCGAAGCGATGGCTTTTCAAGCCGACCTTTCAAGCCCCACTCAATGTCAAGATTTGATCAAAGTGGTGACAGCCGAGATGGGACCCGTCAGCGTGCTCGTAAACAATGCGGGTATCGCGATCGATCAATTGTTACCATTCGCAAAGCCTGAAGATTTCGAAACCTTGATTAACACGAATTTGAAACCAGTCTTTCTTCTAAGTAAGTTTGTGACGAAGGGCATGATCCGTGCAAAAGCTGGGCGCATCATCAATATCGCGTCAGTCGTTGGTTACACTGGCAACTCGGGACAGTCGATGTACTCGGCGACTAAGGGGGCCATAACAGCTTTCACCAAAAGTATCGCTCAGGAGCTTGCTCAGTTTGGTATCCTCTGTAACTGTGTTGCGCCAGGCTTTATCCAAACTGACATGACGAATGCCCTTCCCGAACAAGCCAAGGAGGCGATCCTTGCCAAGATCCCGCTTAAAAAGCTCGGAACTCCAGAAGACATCGCCGCGGCAGTCGTATTCTTGGCGAGTGAAGGCTCACGCTATATTACCGGCAGCACGCTGCACGTAAACGGCGGTATGTATACGAACTGACTGATCAGGAGCGCCGATGTATATTTACAGTATGGGACACTATTTCCCAGAAAACATTTTAGATAATAAATTTTTTGATCGACTCGATATCGGCTCAGCTGCCGACTGGATCCAGGACCGCGTCGGTATTTTGGAGCGTCGTTCCGTATTAACGCCTCAACAAATTCTGGCTCTAAGAATGGGTCAAACCAATCGCCAGACTCTCAAGGACCAGGGAGCGATTGAATCAATTGCAAGCATGAGTGAGAAAGCTTGGAAGGTTGCCACATCGCGTGCCCATATTGTTCGGGATGAGATCGATACAGTTATTGGAGGGACATCGATTCCAGACGACGACATCCCCGCAAGTAGCTGTGTCATCGCTGCTACACTCGGGATGGAGCGGGTTCGAAGTTTCGATCTTAATTCAGCTTGCAGTACATTTGTTGTCCAGTGCCACGTCATGCGGGGCCTGATGAATTCAGGCTTGTCTAAAGAAGGAGCCATCTTTTGCACGGAGCGCTACACAACTCGAGTTGACTATAGCGACCGAAAGAACTCTATTTTGTTTGGTGACTCGTCAGTCACGGCCACGATCAGCACAAAGAGCCGACCTAATTCCTTGAGGGTGGTCGACAGTCTTGTCGAATCCGCCCCAAGCGGGTGGGAACACATTCATTTGCCAGACGGACAGTTTTTTCATCAAAATGGAGCTGCGGTTCAAAAGTTCGCCATCACAAAGACAATTGCGGCCGCACAGGACATCTTAGCACGAAACCAAATGACGCCCTCTGATGCTCATTGGTTTGTTGGACATCAAGCAAATTATCGAATGTTAACCGCTGCCATCGAGAAAATGGGAGTTGCTGCTGATCGTCATCTTCACAACGTCATCCATTATGGCAATCAAGGGGCGTGCGGCGCTCCCTCGGTCCTCTCACAGAATTGGGATCGGTATAAACCAGGGGATTACATCGTGGTGGCCGTGGTTGGCGCTGGACTAACCTGGGGATCACTGCTGTTGCAAAAACAGTAGATCAGCCCCCGCCGTCAGTCCCTTAAAGAACCGAGAGTCGTTACGACTTCTTCTTAACTGGTTTTTTGGTCTTCTTTTTTGCAGGATTTTTAGCCTTAGGCTTTGCCTCTTCAATGGCTTCTGGTGCCACAGGCGCCTCAGGTGCGATTTCAGGTTCAGGAGCAAGTGGAGCCGCTGGCGCGGCCGGCAAGTCCTCGGCTGGGGCAGGAACGTCAGAAACTACTGGCTCCTCTAGCTTTTTTTCAGAACAGCCCGTTGAGAACACTACAACACCAGTACAAACCATCATCACAACCCGACGACTTAACACATTCATGATCACCATTCTCCTAAGTTTGAATTACGACCAGATCAATTGAACTCTAGTTATAGTGAGGTTAACACAGGGCAGAAAATCTCGATTATAGATTTGGCCCCCAGCAGGGAGTTTGAGCTTCATACAGCCCCGTTTCAAGCTTTCGTTGATTACCGCCATCCCGATTCATAATGTAAAGCTGATGGACACTCTTTACATTTTTTCCATTGGTACGGTTGGACATAAACACGATATTTTGTCCATTTGGCGAAAACCAGGGACGTTCGTTGTCGCCTGTGCGCAGCGTCAATCGCTCCAACTTTGTTCCATCTGGGTTCATCATAAAAAGATCAAACCGATCAATCTCTTTATCGTAACCTGCAAAGGCAAGCTTATCCCCCTCTGGCGACCAGGCAGGAGTCGCATTGTACCAACCGACATAAGTTAACCGTTTATCGGTGGTAACGCGAAGGTCTGTAGGCGAAATCCAATTCAGTGACGCCACAAAAATGTGAGGATTACCAAACCGACCACTCACAAATGCCATCTTTGAACCATCAGGAGAAAATGCTGGATCAACATCTGGGCCTATACCACTAATGAATAATTTCCTTGATCCACCAGCAGGACCAATAGTGTAAATCTCCGTATCTCCCTCGACAGAGCCACTAAACGCCAAGAGTTTGCCTGATGGCGCAAAATTACCTCCGCTATTGATTCCCTTATATCCGGAAATTTTTTTCGTGGTACCTGAGGCGATCTCATACATATATAGATCTGGATTACCATCCCGATAAGAGGTGAACGTGACATTTTTTCCATCAGCGCTAAAACTTGGAGACAAGTGTGGGTAACTGCCCCGAGTAATCTGAACGGGTCGTCCTCCGTCAAAGTCTGAGATGAATATCTGCTTGTCTGCCTTTGCCGAGGCACGACCAACAAATACGAGTTTTGAATTGAAAATACCTGTCTTGCC
Source organism: Oligoflexales bacterium (assembly GCA_044360315.1). GTDB lineage: Bacteria > Bdellovibrionota_B > Oligoflexia > Oligoflexales > RGVZ01 > CAMDKS01. The sequence continues at coordinate 4,499 of JBIKKO010000093.1, read as the reverse complement.
TGTGTATGCCTTCAGAATTTGGTCACCATAGCGCCGAATCACGCTCACGATCTGATTTCGATTAATTTGCGAGTATTTCTTACCAATTAAAACTTCACGCCTGCCGACATCAATAGTTCTTATCATCAGAGACCATGTTGATGCTGAATCTTTTGCAAGCTCCGCTAAAGTCAAAGATTCAACTCCCACGGTCTTCCAATCCAAGACATTGACAGATCCCACGCCCTCATCAGAAAACCAGCGCGGATTAGACTTATCCATTAGTTCTTTATATGCAGCTACGCTCAATATTTTAAAAATTCCTGTAAATTCAAGAAGCCGTTGTAGCTCCCGTTGACCCTCGATAGCCATCATTTGGGACTCACGATCCCCGGCTGTCTTTGCCAGTCCAAAGGCTGGAATTGCTGACACAACCTCGCGAAACTGAGGGCTATCAATATTGACCACAATACCGCTAGCTTTCACCAATCCAGAATAACTTAGAAAAGAAAGAGAAAGGACAAATTTTGCTACTATATGTCTCATTGAAAAAACACTCCGTTAGTTTTTCACTTTGATAAATTTACAGTTATACTTTGTCCAACGATCTCCGCTGGCGGTTCTGGTAGAGGCACAGAGTTTTGAATCGCCGCAATCGCTGCCTGATCATAAGCTCCATTGCCACTAGACCGGGCAAGCTTGACGTCGACAAGTTCTCCACTCTTGCTGATGACAACGCTTAGCTGGGTCACCAAACGAGCCTGATCGTATTCAAAAGTCTTTGGAAGATACAAGTTTCGTTTGACGGCTGCACGCAGTAGATCAGCATAATTTTTTGCGCGCGCACCTGCTGCGCCACTGGCGCTACCGGCCGAATTCGCCTTTGAGTCTGCCTTTAACAAATCGTCCTTTAGCTTGGCCAAAGCATCTTTTTGGGCCTTCATTTGTTGATCGACTTTATTTTCGCGCTTTAATTTTTCAACAGCAAGGCGTTTTAGTAATTCATCCCGAGATACTTTATTTGGATCTTCCGTTTCCTTAGGGCGACTTGTTTTATCAACCTCGACAACATCTTTTACAGGTTTTTCGCCTTCATCCTGTTTTTTTTGTTTTTCGTCAGCAACCTGCTCTTCTTTTGGCTTTTCTTCTTCGACCTCAAACTTCTTTGGTAACTGCGGCAATAAATTTGCAGGGACTTTCGCTTCCTCTGCTTTTTGAGAGTTCGGCAGCGCTGTCTCGTCCGGGGTTTTTAACGATAAATCCCCCATAAAATCAACATCAACAGTACTTTCTTCAAGATTTATCTCTGGAGGAGTGAAAAACCAACTCGGATTCAAAGTTAAAACAATCGCATGTGTTCCAACCGCTAACACCAATGCAAAATTGCGAAATCGACGATTTGGCTTTATACCCAGAGGCTCTTCACGCGCTAGAAGCCCTGGACCAAAGTCATATCTAAAGGCCGGTTTTGAACGCGCAGCCACCATGACTATCCAGACTTTCCAGGAGGCTGAGTTAACATGGAAATTTTTGTTACACCTGCTCCTTTCGCAGCGCTCATAGCATCAATCACCGAACTGTAAATGACGTCACGATCAGCCCGTATGAAAATTTCCTTTTTTTCCCTAAATTGATACATAGCTTTCAACTTATCGGGCAATGATGCGCCCGGTATGCGCGTTTTATCGATCCAAAACTCCCCGCTTCGATTTACTGATAGTACGACGCGATCTTCATCAGAAATGGCTCCTCGAGACTTGCTAACAGGCAACTCGATGTTAATCCCTCCAATACTGATAGGAGCGGCCACCATGAAAATGATCAACAAAACCAACAATACGTCCACTAATGGAATCACGTTGATATCGGCGATATCACCAGTGCTATCATCTCCCTGATTGAAATTCATGTGACCGAGGGCCATAAATCACCTTCCCCTCACTTGTTTAGTTTTGCTTATTTTTCCACAGCTTTGCTTTTTTCTGTAACCAGGTAGCGTTCTACGATATTCAAAAAGTCAGAGCAGAACCCATCAATCGACATCATTTGAAAACGTAGCTTTCCGTTAAACAAATTGTATCCCACCACCGCTGGAATAGCTGCTGCAAGACCAAATGCCGTTGAAGTCAGAGCTTCAGCAATGCCCGGAGCAACCGCAGCGAGACTTGCGCTTCCTGTTCTAGCTATACCTTCAAAGGAATTCATAATGCCCCAGACTGTACCAAAAAGACCCACGAAGGGAGCGACTGAAGCGATGATCGCCAACCAATTCAAATTCTTCTCGAGTCGCTTCCGCTCAAGAATTTTTGATTTCTGCAGGGTTCGATTTAAATTGTCCATCGCAGCCCCAATTGCAATTTCTGTGGAACTGGTTTGTTCCCGCATCTGGTTGCTACGAGCAAGCTCTGCGTATCCGCTACGAAAAACCTCTCGGGCGGGACTATACTGATACTCTTGTAGTCGACCATTTAAATCATTAAGGGATCGCGACTCCCAAAAAGATTTAACAAAGGCTTCGTTGCACATCGATATTTTCTTCAGGTCTTTCCATTTCGTAATGATGATCGCCCAACAAGCAATTGAAGACCCTATCAATAGCAACAGAGTCGTAAACACCACAAACCCGCCCTGCCAAGCTCTCGCCAGAACACCGGGACCTGTAATATCTTCCGCCTGAACAGTCGTTGACGTTTCAAGGCTCGATGACTTCGATGGGTCTGCCCGAAGGGAGTCTTGATTTGCAGTCACAGCAATGGGAGCATTGACCCTCAGCTCATTCGCTACCGCAGGAGCAGCGGTCACACAGAGCACGCTGAGCACCAAGCCACACAGAACCCTCTCTGCCTTAAGAGACATCCGTCACCTCGATTTCGACTGAAATATATCTAGCCCTAAAAAACGTTATAAAGTCTTATATTTCGATACTATACCTGCATCAAGGGTATCCGTCAAAATATAGAATGGTCTCCCCGGCTAACGCCGTTTGCGGATGATCGAAAAATTTCCCAACAATAATCACAGCCTCAGCACCAATTTTATTCCAAGACCGTCGTATAGCCTGACCTGGAATTGTCGCAACCATTCAAATTCATTAATTTTTTTGAAATCAGCCCGCCCCCTAACGATCAGGCCCAAACAACCGTAACCAGGTCCGTGCAAAGAGTCCTTCCGCATCAGTCACGTAGTAGCCCAGGAGGAAACTTGACCGCTCGGCAGTTGATATGCTGAGATTTTGGTCCTGATAAATCCGTCGGCCAAAAAACAATGATTTTGAATCAACTGCAAGAAAGAAAGTTTTAGTCACAAACACGCGGTGACCAAGCCGAATCAAGGATGACTCAACAAGAAAATTCGTCGCATGACGCCCCTTAGAATGATTATTAAAATAACAAAGCCCGAGCCCAACTCCTAAATACGTTGTCCCCAAAGGAGAAAAAAGAGAAACCTGCCCTGCACCATGGGTACAGGCAGCCGTGTACTCGACCTTTATATCTATGTAGTCGTACTGATCGTCGGACGCAGCTACCTGATTTTTTTGCGATTTAAGTCGCATGTCCTGATTGACAAACAAGAGGTCGGTGGAGGGAAACAGAGAGAAGTTATAATCAAACGTTCGGTAACCGTCAGGATGCTCAACTCGTGTAAACTGAGTACCTGAAATCAGCGGTGGAACAACACCGTGATTATGTACCCTGTCTGCCTCGTATTTATCTTTCGAACGGCTATCGACACGCGATCGAAATTCAGACGCACTGGGAGATACCGCTATGGAGTTTGGCGTCACCCGGCTGAGCCATTTTGCAACGACACTAAGCTCGGTCCCGGCAGGTGATAATTTTTTTAGATCGAGTGATAGAGACTCCCTGCGGACGCGTACAAGTTGTAAACTCTCTTGATCAATCTTATAGACTGTGATGTCCAAAGTATCTGCCTCGCCGGGCTTACCCGCAGCAAAACCTCGGGATCGAGTCGTAATCTCGACCAGGTGAGTGGCACCTGTTCGTTGGATTAATGTTTTAAGTTGTCGTCCACCGATCCCATTAACAGCAGTTTGAAAATTTGCTGTAAATCCTAAAACGTCCATTTCCTTCATAGAGTCAAAATAGTCCAGAAAAGGTCGACAGTCAGACGATCCCACGCGATCGACGGTTGTCTTCGTATAATGATCGATAACGAATTGAGCTAAGTCAGCGGCCAATATGGGATTAGCTACATGTGGAGGCACAACCACGACACGATCTTCACATCCTAGATCCCTGTTTTCACGGGACGAGGCAAAAGCGATTGTACTGAAAAAACCCGCTAAAACAAGTGCTAGTCTTAGCATAGGTCTGCACCCGCACAAATGACTCGCTCGCTAGAACTTGATAAAGGATTTGTAAGTGACATCACTACCTCAGACTTACGCTTTCATAAAGGTCAATAAAAAATTTTGACGCAAAAAATCCTAATTAATCCCTTGCTTAGTTTTATGCTTGATCATGACCACATGTCAAAAATGCCGTCTACCTTCACAGTTC
>JBIKKO010000038.1:0-21908 GCA_044360315.1 Oligoflexales bacterium | reverse complement strand
GAGTGTTAGGGTTTAGGTTGATGAACTGTGAAGTTTGCAGAGGATGAGCGCGGCCCGACGGCGGCCCGTAGCCGCGAGAGCCAGGTCGCTTCAGCGACGGCGTGGCGGCACCTGATCAAACCTTGTTCCAAGGCTAGCCTCGTCACAAAGGCCGCCTTAATCGTGCAACTAATTTGCCAAAAAGTTGACACGCGCTTTGAGCAGTCTTTATAATTTAACTCATATATTGATCTATCCGTTTACTATTCGCGCAGTTATTACGCTGCGCCCTAGTCGAGGGTCAGAAGTCTGCAAGGAGGCTGGCGATGTCATTCAATGCGTTTGGAGCAAAAATAAAGGTTATTGGAGTTGGTGGGGGCGGAGGAAACGCCGTAAACACCATGATTAGATCTGGTCTTGAGGGCGTCGATTTTATCGTCGCCAACACGGACGCTCAAGCCCTTAAGGCTTCCTTGGCTCCGCACAAGATCCAACTCGGCAAAGACTTGACCAAAGGGCTGGGCGCTGGCGCCGATCCCGATATTGGTAGAGATGCCGCTTTAGAGGATCGTCTTGAATTGCAAGACCACCTCAGTGATGCGGATATGGTATTCATCACCGCTGGCATGGGAGGTGGCACGGGAACCGGAGCTGCCGCAGTCGTGGCGCAAATCGCACGAGAGCTCGGCGCCTTAACGGTCGCCGTTGTAACAAAGCCCTTTACATTTGAGGGCAAACGGCGCAGAAAACATGCCGAAGCCGGGGTTGCTCGTTTGCGTGAATGTGTCGACACGCTTATTACGATTCCTAATCAGCGGCTGCTCCAGGTGGCTACGCCTGATCTGAGTATGCTGGACGCATTTAAGCTTGCTGACAACGTCCTTGTAAACGCGGTGCGAGGGATCTCGGACATCATCAACACGCCAGGTCTTATCAACGTAGATTTCGCCGACGTGAAAACCGTCATGAGTAGCATGGGACATGCTTTGATGGGTATCGGTTACGGCTCAGGCTCTGAACGCTCCGTCATTGCTGCCAAGCAAGCCATATCATCACCACTTCTGGAAGATGTAGACATCGAAGGCGCTACGGGCATTCTCATCAATATCACGGCTGGTACAAACGTTTCGATCATGGAGGTTAATAACGCCTGTATGGTCATTCAGGAAGCGGCCCACGAAGATGCAAATATTATTTTTGGAGCCGTCATTGACGAAGCCCTTGGGGACGAAATCCGAATAACGGTGATTGCGACTGGATTTCCTGTAGAAGACCCCCTACCCGCTGATGAAGGTTTTACATCTTCGGCGAGAGCCCTTAACCCTCATGGGACACGCGCATCCAACCATACGTTACCGCTGCCACAACGGCTTGTTAGTCCTCCGCGTCTCACAAGTCAACCGGTCGCTCCGGCTAAACAAGCGCCGACAACCGCAGCCGGGTCGGCCTCGGCGACAGCCTCCACGACAGTCGCTTCTACAATGCCACGGACAAGTGTTATCGCCCCTCAGCGGCCAGGAACCGTTGAAGCTGCGGCGGTTATGCCGCGGCAGCAGCCGGTTTCTGGCCCCACGCCAGCCCTCTCAAATCTGGATCCAACCAATCTCCGCAGGCCCTCTGAGCTTTGCGAGACCACAGTCGCCGCAAGCCCCGTGGACGTGGCCCGTGAGGCTGCAACACTCGCTAACTGGACGCTTGAAGAGCAAAGCACTGATCATTTGTCTGCTAGCCTTGAGCTACCAAATATTGAACTTGCGCGTAGCCAAGCCCCTGGAACACCGGTATTTACAGCCACCAGCCCAAGCGAAATCCCTACAAAGACGATTGCTGAACAAGTCTTTAGCCAGGACATTGCACAAGACGCTAGTCATGACGCGTCATCTGAGCTGTTGGGCGAGACTCAACACAATGATGATTTCGAAAAAGGCGAGCGAGCCGGTGCAATTCTAGCCTCGACCGAGTCACCCTGGGATTTTGATGCACCGAATCCTGACCTTGTTTCATCAGAGATTGATCGGCGCATTGACGAGGCTCTAGCACTAGCGGGAAAGATGACACAGACAAACGTTGAGCGTGACGCTGAAACAACTGCCGGCAACGAACCGTCTTCGTTAGACCTCGACGATCTTGATCTTCCAGCCTTCCTGCGCTATGGCTCTGATGCACGTCCCGTGTAAAAGACCGATCACCACTGAAAACACTTATTAAACAAACTCTCCTCAGCTCTGCCTCATTCAAAAGGCAGTAGCTGAGGACCGTAAACTCATCCATAAGTCACATGGATGTGACACATTAATCGACATTGCCTTGCTCAAGGACGAGCACAGACCCATTCCCATCCTTGAACGCAACGACATTGGCAAAAGGATCACCTCTCGCGGCATCACTCCAGTTGCCGGTAACGATCTGGACGACAGCATTTTTACCAGTCAGAGCGATCAGTCTTTTCAATCCTGTTTTGAACTTTTGAAAGGCAATTTTAGCTTTAGCCGTCTCACTTTTTTTATCAAATTTTAGATTTTTTTCTAACCATTGATCCATATCACTTCTCGCCGATAATTTCTCATAATCGAATTTCTTTATGCTTTTATCTCTAAAATGATTCTCCATTAGCTGTTTAAGATCCATATTTGATGGCTCTAAAAGAGTCGCGCTACCGATATATGTATCTTCAAATATCTCTTTGCCTAAGTATTCTTCGCCAAGGCTATGTAGTTCTTTCATCTCAGGACTGACCGCCGGAGCCTGCCGATACCAATTCAAAAACTTCCATCCCTTCAACTGTACCAACCTTAAGCGAACCAGAGCCGTTACTGCCAGGACAGTCCCTAAAGCCACAAGACGGTGCGGAATATCGATAATCAAAATTCAACGTTGCAGATCCTGATGTTTTTTGGCTGTTTAACGGGGCAATAAAATCTAGGTTAGCTTTACTAAAACTAAGATCTCCGGTTGAGAGGCTTGTATTGCGCCTTTGTTTACAAACGCCATTTTAAAATCTTTGACAATACTTGCCAATACACTCTTAAAATCTTCATCGACCATCTCATTTTGAGACGTCTTAAATCCTATAAATTTTAGTTTGAGATCTGGTCCACAATCCAGCGCATCACCGGAAACTCTATCTGCTGCTTTCGCGGCGACAGATGAAGAGTCAACGGTTTTACATGCCATTAACGCGAGACTTGTTAACACAACAACTGACTTTAAAATCACGTTTCTCATGAATGCGCTCCTAAATTTGATGTTAAAAATACCAATGACATTGACTCGGCACTAACGAAACTTAAACTAAGGATGAACCACTGACTGAAGCGACACAGCTTCCAGCTATCAAGGTTTTTCCTTAATTTAAGAGATAACGCGAGTCTGATTTCTTAAGACGTGGCCGTCAACATAAGATAGTTGATATCAGATATTCGATTTTTGATATTAAGATCTCGTAAATCATAAATTTTTTATCAGCACCTAGAACGCCTTGGTCGGCTCAACCTTCATGCCCTGAGTCAGTCCCAGCATAATCGGTGGGACTCCGTCTATGGGAGGGGTTTTTATGAGAGTTCCTGCATCAAAATAATCGGAAAGCTTGGGCTCATTGATCTTCGCGGCACCAAAGCGCGACTCCGCCCAACGAAACAACATATCACCGAGGGCGCCACCCAGTGTCACTCGGTTTTTACCCCAAACTTTTGATTCCATCGCAGAAACAATCGCCGCTCCGGTCAAAGGTTCTGTCGAGGTCAAATCAATGATTCGGCATGGACGATGTCCATCCTTTGATTTTAAGGCATCATCGATAACGCCTAAGACATCACTCAGTGTTGTCATCACAATTCCATGGCCAAACTTAGGAAGAGGCAAAATGAGCGGCATCTTAGCCAGGGAAGACGCCGTCTTAATAAAGTCACTCTCCCCTAAACCACCAGCAATAATACCAGCTCTGATAATAATTTTTTCAGGTATGGACGAATTGATAATGACGCTTTCTGCCCAATATTTTTCGCGAAGCAAAGCACTGCTCGCCCTGCGACTGACGCCGACCCAACTTAAAAACACAATTTTTTTGGCCTGCGAACGCTCCATGGCGCTGACCAAATTCTGTGTCATGATGACATTAGGCGACACGCGAATCTGCGCATCCGTTGGAGCCTGTCCTTGCAATGCTGGAGACCCCAAAATGCCGCCCTGCCAAGCCAAATGAATCACCGTATCAGTAGACTTCAAAGCTGCTAGTGCACTATCAGATTGCATGAGATCGCCGCACAAAGGCAGAAAATTATTGAGAGCCTTCGGTAGCTGGTTTCTATAGAGCCCAATGGTTTGTTTGCCTTGACCAGCAATATGCTGAGACACCCGTTGCCCTAGCTGACCAGCTGAACCTGTTATAAAAGCTGCTCGCCGCGTAACGCTGCCATTTGACATCGATGATCTCCTCATCCCATAAGGATCATTTTAACTCATAATTTTAGCTTACAGAGCTCTTAAATCCATGCCGAGATCAATCTGGTTTTCTCAAACCAGGAATCCCCACCCTTGCTATTATAACAAGGACTGATAAATCTTCAGAGTTTTTTGAGCGACTTCTGACCAAGTTTGTAACTTTGGCAACTCTCCAGAGCTACGATCTTTATCTAAAAGGCTTGCAAATGCTGACGTCCAGTCATCTATTTTAGCTTCAGCGTTTAATCCAATCACTTGCTTTTTTGCTGAAGACGCCACCTCGTCTATACCCGAACCTCGACAAAACACCATAGACAGGCCTCGTGACACTGCTTCGGCCGCAGGAAAACACCAGCCTTCATATAAAGAGGGATGAATCAACACTTTTGAGTTTTGATAAATATCGCCGAGATCCGCTGGCGATACATTCTCTAAGACGGTTACATTGGCGAGACCCTGTCCTAAGATCTTTTTTCCGCGCGCATCGGTTATCACTGTGAATCTCTTTGCTGGCATATTCCTAGCCATGCTTGCTACCATTTCGAGACGTTTGTAGCACTCCCCCCGTGACACGGTTAGCCCATCAATGGTTCGTTCAGACCAAACCTTTGTCACACGGGGTGGCGGCGATAGTCCATTGCCGAGATTGTCAATCCGCTCACTTAAATGAGCACCAAAGTGCTCGAGAATCTGTAATTTCGTCCAATAGGATGGCGTTATGATCCTGTCGGCCCTGGCGATCAACCAGGGTAATATCATCCGCATCTGTATGCCCAGAGGCGTCAGCTCGTCTAAGTTTAAAGGTATCAAATCGTGGATTGTGACGACGAATCGATCTATCCGTCGTTTTCTCAGGAGCAGCGGTAGATTGATGTTACTTAAACCGTGAAATATCAAGCCAAGGTCAGCCCAACGCTCCGTAGACGCCCGATAGGTAGCAATGGGGTGGATTGGCTTTAATGCTTCAAAACGTCGTGCAATCTTGGTTTTTGAGCGATCTAGGGTTATCTGCTGAGACTTTGGCACAAAACTGGGAGTCGCCCCCTCAAAACTAGCAACATAGGGCTGGCAGCCTAGTTCGCAAAGAGCTTCAAACAATTTTGCGCCGTATACGCCGATCCCAGAGTACTCGGCTGCGAGGCCCAGGCCGTCCCAAACCACAACCGGCAGTGCTCCACCAGTTTCTTGTTGAGGCGCCACAGATTGCTTCATCGATGCCGTCCAATCAATGTAAAACCTTCGCGGCACCTGCGATCTCAAGGCGCTTTTCAGCGCGCTTTTTAGCGCTTAGCGCCCGTGGTACATCAACATCTGTAGACTTGAGACTTGTCAATCGCTCATTAGCCCTGGACAAGGCCTTCTTTGCTCGATCGGCATTGATCTCAGATGGTCTTTCGACAACGTTTGCCAGGACCGTCACAACATCTGATGACACATCCACAAAACCACCTGACAAAAACAACTGCTCTGGTGAGGTCGTCGCTCCCCCTAGCACAATTGTACCAACTCCGAGTTCAGCCACCATTGCCGTGTGGCCAGGCAGTAAGGTCATGTACCCTAACTCCCCGGGAAGACCGAGAGACTTTACTGGTCCACGATAGATAATCCTATCTGGAGAAAGTATTTTTACCTGTAATTCGCCCTGTGACATTGCTCGCCGTCTCCTACACTAACCACATGTTTTCAAACAAGTCGGCCATCACTTCATTGCCGCAGCTTTTTCAAAGGCTTCCTCAATAGTCCCAACGTAGAGGAATGCTTGCTCCGGAATTTCATCGGCTTGACCTTCACAGATCATCTTGAAGCCTTTAATTGTATCGGCAAGTTTCACATATTTACCCTTGTTACCAGTAAACTGCTCGGCCACTGTGAATGGTTGACTGAAGAAGCGTTGAATTTTTCGCGCGCGAGCTACCGTCAACTTATCTTCATCCGACAACTCATCCATACCCAAGATCGCGATGATGTCTTGAAGATCCTTGTAACGTTGCAAAATAGACTGAACTTTACGAGCAACCGTATAATGCTCAACACCAACAACCTGTGGGTCAAGGATCTTTGAGCTCGACGCTAGAGGATCCACGGCCGGGTAAATACCCAACTCGGCAATCTTACGCTCGAGGTTGGTTGACGCGTCAAGGTGAGCAAATGTCGTAGCCGGAGCCGGGTCAGTATAGTCGTCAGCTGGTACGTAAATCGCTTGGACTGATGTAATCGAGCCGTTTTTAGTTGTTGTAATACGCTCCTGAAGCTCACCCATCTCACTGGCAAGTGTTGGCTGATAGCCTACGGCCGACGGAATACGGCCTAGTAGAGCGGAAACCTCTGATCCTGCTTGAGTAAATCGGAAGATGTTGTCAACAAAGAGCAACACGTCTTGATTTTCCTCGTCACGGAAGTACTCAGCAATGGACAGACCCGTTAGCGCAACGCGAGCGCGGGCTCCCGGTGGCTCGTTCATCTGACCGTAAACCAAAGCTGTTTTTGTCAATACTCCGGATTCTTTCATTTCATGATAAAGGTCATTACCTTCACGCGTACGCTCTCCAACACCAGCAAAAACTGAGTAGCCACCGTGTTGGGTTGCAATGTTGTTGATAAGTTCCATGATCAATACCGTCTTGCCCACGCCTGCACCACCAAACAGACCGATCTTTCCACCCTTGGCATAAGGCGCAATCAAGTCAACCACCTTGATTCCTGTCTCTAGGATTTCGATGGATGTTGAAAGGTTTGTAAACTTTGGAGCTGAACGGTGGATCGGGTATCTCTTTTTTGCCGTAACCGGACCAGCTTCATCCACAGGATCACCAATCACGTTAAGAATTCTACCCAAAACTTCGCGCCCTACTGGGGTCGTGATTTGCTCTCCAGTGTCACGGACGGACACTCCTCGCGCTAGGCCATCCGTTGTATCCATAGCGATCGTTCTAACGACGTTTTCACCGAGATGCTGAGCAACCTCGAGCACAAGGTTGTCCTGTTGATCACTAATTTCCCTATTTGTTAACTTCAAGGCATTGTAGATCGCCGGTAAATGGCCTTGCGGAAATTCTACGTCAACAACTGGTCCCATTACTTGAACAATTTTTCCTGATGCACTTGTCATGTCTTTCTCCTCTGGGAGATGTGATTTTATAGGTTCAAATGTTTTTTTATGTTTCTGTTATTAATTTCACTGCTACCGATATCTTTGTCACAAAGCGTCTGCACCACTTGTGATCTCAATCAACTCTTTGGTAATCGCCGCCTGACGGCCGCGGTTATACTGCAAGGTTAATTTTCGAATCACTTCTTTTGCGTTCTTTGTTGCCGAATCCATTGCAGTCATTCGAGCACCATGCTCACTAGCGGCCGATTCGAGCAAAATTCGAAACAGTCTCGAGATAACCAGACGCTGCAGGAGAGGCTCTAGAATTTTTACTGCCACAGGTTCAACAATAATGTTTGGAACAGCGGCTTGATTGGCTTGCGACGTTGGCACCACAGGAAGCAGCTGCTTGATCACGGGAACCTGACTCAAAGCACTTTTAAACTCAACAAACGCGACCTGAACGGCATCATATTGACCCTCTAGATACGTTGTTACAACGTCATGCGCCAAAGTTTTGGCCGTTTCATAACGAGGACGCTCGGTGACCTTTTCTTTTTCAACAAGCATCGTCCACTTCACTTTACGACAAAACATCCCAGAACGGCGACCCCAGGCGACCACATCAAAGCTCACACCGTCTTGGGCTCGCTCCTTAACATAGCGATTAGCCACCTTAAATAAGGTCGAATTCAAGCTTCCACAAAGTCCACGGTCTGTTGCCACCAAAACCAAAAGCTCGCGCTTATGTTGTCCCCTCACCTCGGTAAGACGTGACGGTACTTGTCCCGCTGCGGCGACGACCTTTTCTACCATCTCCTCAAATCCGTCGCCGTAAGGACGGGCCCCAATGACAGCATGGTTTGCGCGGGCAAATTTAGCCGCGGAAACCAGCTTCATCGCATGCGTGATCTTTTGCGTGTTTTTCACGCTCACGATGCGACGCTTTATGTCCTTTAGACTAGGCATTTGCTTTGAATCCTTTCGAAAACTCTTCGATTGCTTTCTTTAAGTCAGCCTCAACATCGGCAAGCTTAGCGCGCTGCTCAATTTTGGCGAGCGTGGGCGCATACTTGGCGTTTAGATGATCTGCCAAACCTTTTTCGAACGCCAAAACCTGTGACACTTCAATATTGTCCAGATAGCCTTTGGTTGCGGCGTAAATAATCGCAACTTGAAGTCCTACGTGCATTGGCACATATTGGCCCTGCTTCAAAATCTCCACAAGTCGCGCGCCTCGTGACAAGGCTCGTTGGGTTGCCGCATCGAGATCGGAACCAAACTGAGCAAAAGCTGCTAGCTCACGATAAAGAGCAAGTTCCAAGCGAAGGCTTCCGGCAACCGACTTCATCGCAGGAACCTGTGCCGAACCACCAACCCGACTTACGGAAAGGCCGGCGTTAATCGCAGGTCTAACTCCCGAAAAGAACAAATCGGCTTCAAGGAAGATTTGTCCGTCAGTAATCGAAATCACGTTTGTTGGAATATAAGCAGAAATATCCCCTGCCTGAGTCTCGATAATCGGGAAGGCCGTAATGGACCCCCCACCAAGATCGTCATTGAGCTTACAAGCGCGCTCAAGAAGGCGGCTATGGAGATAAAACACGTCACCAGGATAGGCTTCGCGTCCTGGGGGGCGCCTTAACAACAATGAAAGTTCGCGGTAAGCGGCGGCCTGCTTTGAAAGGTCGTCATAGAAAATCACCGCATGTTCACCCTTGTCACGAAAGTACTCAGCCATTCGACAACCAGAGTATGGAGCTAAAAACTGCATCGGAGCTGGGTCAAGAGCTGTAGCCGCAACGACAATCGTGTAGTCCATTGCACCGGCTTTCTTGAGTTTGTCTACAACCTGAGCGACAGTTGAGGCCTTTTGACCAATCGCGACGTAAACGCAAACAACGCCTTTACCCTTTTGGTTAATGATGGTGTCAATCGCAACGGCTGTTTTACCTGTTTGACGGTCACCGATAATGAGCTCGCGTTGGCCCCGTCCAATAGGAACCATGGCGTCAATGGCTTTGATACCTGTCTGCAGAGGCTCATGCACTGACTTACGAGCAATAATGCCCGGGGCTTTGACCTCTACCTTGCCTCGTTCATCTGAATTTAGTGGCCCTTGGCCATCGATTGGATTACCCAAAGCGTCGACCACTCGTCCCAAAAGGCCGCGGCCCACGGGCACAGCATTGATCTCATTGAGACGCTTTACACTGTGTCCTTCTTGAATCTCATCCGTTTTACCAAGAACGGCAACACCGACATTGTCTTCTTCAAGGTTTAATACGACGCCACGAACGCCGTTTTGAAATTCGACAAGCTCGCCAGACTTTACGCCTTCAAGGCCATAAACCCGCGCAATACCGTCACCAACCGTTAAGACGGTTCCGGTCTCAATCAGCTCAGCTTTTTGGCCGAAATTTTTGATACGGTCACTAATAATTCGACTGACTTCTTCAACTCTAATCTTATCCATAAACTTCTAGTGTCCTTTCTTAACGCTGCGCAAATTCGGCGACAGAATTCAAACGGTTTTTTAAACTTAGATCAATGGTGTAATTCCCGATCTTAACGACAAACCCTCCCAATACGTTTCGGTCAACTTCATTACTTAAAGTGATCTTTTTACTAAAGATACCTTCTAATGCTCTCTTTAACTCAACTTTGACCGCCTCTGTCATTGGTTCTGCTGAAATCGCTGTCGCCGTGGCATAACCTCGTTTCGATGCTAGCATTTCGCGGTAGGCCTTCGAGATTTGAGGAATGTAGGCTGTTCGTCCAGCATCCACAACTTGATTTGTAAAATTGACAAACTCATCAGGCGCCCTCGCCACATTAGCAGCATAGGCCAAAATACTTTTCTTCAGGTCTGGGGGCATAACAGGGCTTTTTAGAACTTTTCGCGTCTCTTCGACTTCGAACAACTGGTCGCAAAGATCAAGAAAAGTAATGGCCTTATCGGCACTATTCGTATCCTTTTCGCTGATACTCAAAAGAGCCTTCGCATACCGATTTGCTATAAAACTCGAACCCATAAAGTTCTCCGGAAAATGAAACGTTACTGGTTACTGTGGTAATGAAAATTTTGATGTTTCCGAAATTTTCGATTTTATAATCTTTTCTTTCGTCGCTATATCAAGATCATCCTGAATTTTTTCTTCTGCACGTCGTTTGGCTGCTTCAATGATTTCTTGACGAAGCTCTCGCTTTGCTCGTTCGATGGCCTCGTTTGCAAGGCGCGACGTTTCGTCTTTCAATTGACGGGCAAATTTTTCCGCGTCTTCAACGAGTCGTTGAGCTTCATCTTTTGCTGCTCTTTCGCTTTGTGCAGCAAAGGCCTTTAGCTCAGCATCAAGAGCCTCGTGCTGAGCTTTGGTCTCTTCGTATGCTTTTTTTGCGTCTTCCAACGCCATGGCTGCTTCTTTGGACGCCTTTAAATAATTTTCTCTTTTGCTTTTTGCCATGGCCGCCAAGGGTTTTCTGAAAATAAAGAAGGCGGCTACAGCAAAAACGATAAAATTAAAGTACGGAATAAGAACTGCGCTGGTTAGATCTAGGTGATGTTCCAAAGTATAACTCCGAGGGATTCTGTTCGTTTGTTTTGGATTCTGTGTGTTTAGTTAAATTCAGCTTACTGCGTAACCTGCACAAAAAAACTTTGAGCGATGTCTTTGATCGACGCATCTTTTCTTAGTCGCTCTTCACGAAGATTTGCTTCGACCTCACTGAGGACCTTTGCCTGCTCTTTCTTGGCCTCTTGATCAGCCTGAGCAATAATAGTGGCTCGTTGTGACAAGGCTTCGCTCTTGATTCTATCGCGCACCATCGCGGCATCCTTGTGAGCTTGTCGCATTCTTTGTGTGATCATGTCACCAAGACGATCCGTCTCTTTTAACAGAGCTTGGGCCTCATTTTGGCTACCACCAGTTGAAGCTTCTCTGCGACTTCTAACTGAAAGGTATGGTTCTAAAATAAGTTTTTTAATAACGAGCATGTTGGCGATGAATATCGCAGCCTGCGCGCCAATAACAACCGGATCCGGAGTAAGATTTAATTGGGCCATACGTCTCGACCTACGTAGAAAAAAAGGAGCTATCACTTAAATCGACAAGCGGCAGTGATAGCTCAGATTTTCGACGACGGCAACAGTGTTTTCCAGGAAAATGCAAGTTGCTCAAGATTAGACGAATTAGCTCATTTTGTGGCCAAATATGGCAATAAGGCGCTCCAGTTCAGAGGAAGAAAAATAGGATATTTCAATCTTGCCTTTAGCAGCATGACCAGAGATTTTGACTTTGGTTTTGAGCGTCCCGCGGAGCGAATCGGCGAGATACTCTAAATCTGCGGTGTCTCTACCGGTGCGACCACCCGTCAGGTTTTGGTTGCCTTTGTAGTTTTTGACGAGTTGCTCGGTTTGTCGAACATTTAAGGACTTTTTAATGATTATATCTCGAGCTCTTAAGATAAGCTTACGATCTTCAATAGAAAGTAAGGCTCTTCCGTGACCCATAGTCAAACGGCCTTCGACTAAATCATCTTGAACTTCCTTGGGTAAATGAAGGATGCGCAGGATGTTGGCTACGGTTGAGCGCTCTTTGCCCACTTTTTCAGCACACTGCTCTTGTGTTAAACCGAAATCTTGAATAAGGGATTGATAGGCCTCGGCCTCTTCAAGGACATTTAAATCCTGACGTTGAATATTTTCAATCAGGGCAACACGAAGCTGCTCTTGCTCTGTCATGGGATCACGGACAATTGCAGGGACTTTGGTTAAGCCTGCAAGGCGACTTGCCCGAAGGCGGCGCTCTCCGGCTATAAGCATGTAGCGGCCTGGAGTCGAGGTTCTCGTCACTGTGATTGGCTGAATAATGCCATCAACCTTGATACTCGCGGCTAAGGCCTTTAGCTCGTCTTCTTTGAAAATCCGGCGAGGTTGGTGTGGATTGACTTCAATGGCCTCCTGTGACAGCTCGATCACGGTTGCTTTTGCAACTTGAGCGGCTGCCCCCCCCTTTTCTGCGCCCTGTCGACTGGGGTCTGATGCTTGAAGTTTCACTCCTGGAACAGAGTCGTCACCATCGAACTCTCCAAGAAGAGACGTGATTCCTTTTCCAAGGGAGGAGCGTTTTGCTTTTGGATCTATTTTTTGGGTCATAGTTCTATCCCCTCTTGACGGCTCGTTTGTGATGATTTCAGTGGTGTGTCTGTTTTTGGCTCGGCTTTCCTGGATACCTGGCGCTTAATCAACTCTCGAGCCACCTCCATGTATGCTATCGAGCCTGTTGAATTGATATCATACAAGATCACTGGCTTGCCATGGGATGGGGCCTCCGACAGCCTAACATTTCGGGGTATAACGGTACCAAAGACCTCTCCTTGGAAATGGGTTCTGATATCCTGTTCCACTTGATGACAGAGGTTGTTGCGTCGGTCATACATCGTTAAAAGAATCCCTTCCCGCTCTAAGGCTGGGTTTAGGCGACGCTTAATCAGTCCAATTGTTTTCAAAAGCTGGCTTAAACCTTCCATTGCGTAGTACTCGCACTGCATGGGGATTAAAACTGAATGGGCTGCCGTTAAGGCGTTGACCGTCAGGATTCCTAACGCTGGGGGGCAGTCGATAATGATATAATCGTAAATGGAGTCGACCTGAGCCAGAGCGTCTTTTAGACGCACCTCTCGACCAATTGCCGTGACTAATTCTATTTCTGCACCGATGAGATCTTGATTGGCGGCGGCTAAATTCAAACACTTTAGTTCCGTGTGTAAAATCGCTGATTTGATCTGAACCTCATCAACCAAGACATGGTACATGCTTGTTTGGACGTTTTCCGAAGCTATACCGAGGCCACTGCCGGCGTTCGCCTGAGGATCTAAATCAACGAGCAAAACCCTTTTTTCCGCGGCAGCCAGGGAGGCGGCTATGTTTACTGAAGTGGTTGTTTTTCCCACCCCACCCTTCTGATTCGAGACGGCGATGATACGAGCCATCGTTCCTCCATGTTTGAATGATTCGTAGCGGAGTATAGCAAACATAGCGTGTGGCGCTAGTTTGTTTTTAGGGTTTTGTTAGATAATTTAATTTTTTTGTTGGGACGGGCCTCTAGAAGCGTTGATTCTGAGGCAAAGAGAAGACGGTTTGTCGGTGTTAGGTTTTGACCTTTGGCTGATCAGGCAGGATTGTTCCACGTGGAACAACGGGACATGATACCCCGTAAGATGTTTCACGTGAAACAATTCGTTAAACGACACTGACTCCATTGTTTCACGTGGAACAATTTTTTCGATCTTGGTTCACTATAGTTCACTATGTTTCACGTGAAACAACCGGACCATTTCCCCAGTTCCAGGCAATCTCGCTGTTCCACGTGAAACAACGACCACCAATACTGTAAAAACCTGTCGCAAGCACACCATCCTTACACATAAAAAAAGGCCGGCTTTAAGCCGACCCTCTTTGCAGAAGACCCGTCTACAATTACTTTCCCAACCACAGGTAAGCGATCAAGAAGGATAGAAGTGCTGGGAATTCCATAAATGCCAACGATAGCAATAATGGAACAAACACAGCGTCCTTGCTTCCAGGGTTACGAGCAAGCCCTTCTAAAGCTTGACCAGCAGCGCGACCTTGACCGCCAGCTGCTGCCAAGGCACCAAGCCCCATAGCAAGAGCCGAACCAATAGCAACTAGACCAATACTGCCAGCGATGCCAGATTCAGAACCTTGAGCAAACGCTGCGCCACCGACAAAAAACAACGACACCACAGATACAAACTTCACCATCTTCACAAATCACCTCACAAATTAAAAAAAATATATCCCGCGCAAAACCAAACTTAGTGGTCGTGCGAAACGGCCATAGAAATATAAACGGTTGTCAACAACGTGAACACGAAACTTTGAACCAAGGCTACAAGCAGTCCAAAAAACATCAATGCCGAGGGCAACAATACGTACGGGGGACTTGAAGTGAAAATACCAACCAGTAGGTGGTCTGCAAAAATATTCCCCATCAAGCGAAGGGTCAAACTAACAGGACGAAATAAATGCCCCACCACCTCAATAATGAGCATCAGCGGCGCTAAAAACAACATTGGACCTGTAAATTGCTTCAGATAATGGATCCCGTGCTCGCGTAAGCCAGCGAAATTATATATTAAAAAAACTATAAGCCCCATTGCCAGATTGTTGGAAAAATTCTCCGTGGCAGGGATAAAACCTGGTACCAGCCCACCTAAATTGCTGATGGCTATAAACATAAAGAGTCCGGCTAACAGGGTAATGTATGTTTTCCACTCTTTACCCAAATTGTCCCGAGCCATCCCCACACACAGGTCCATAGCCATATCTATCATTGATCTAAGACTAAAGCGCTCTTCAGGGACTATATCGCCACTGGCTGCTACCACAGACTTTTTATACAACAAGCCAACCACCGTTGTGACCAGCAAAACAAACACACCGCCAGCGATCACAACAAACCGCTCCTGACTGTGAGCGTCGCCTCCGCCGAGCAGATAGTGTATTTCTGAGTACCAATTAACAACTCCACCGCCAGCCAGTGCAGGCGTGGCCAAAAATAAAATTGCAAACATTCCAGCCATTCGACTCATGAGCTAGTCCCCTACTTCACCTAACCAAATTCCTACAAAAAATCCGCAATCACACATGTAGCGCAACCACTAAATTGTCTCAACGATTTTTCATTGAGAATCTGGTCTAAAAAATAAAATCAACGCCACAGTCAAAACACCACAAGACATCCCAACAAACGACGCCATTACCGAATAACCAGCAGTCAAACCTAGGTATAAGACTAAAATTGGCCCTAAAAACTTGATCCCAACCCACCCCATACTTTGAACAATCCCCCGCCGCACCTCGCCAGCCAGCAACATCCGACGCAAAATCATCTCTAAACCTAAAAATGCAAGCCCAAAGGCCAAAAGACCACAGCCAAAACCTAGGCTGACGGCTTCTTCAAACACCAACCAGCTCACTAAAAACAAAAACCACCCAACTACCCCATAATAGACGCTTGCTGTGCGCCACAACCCACGGTCTGCTAATTTTTTAATCATGCTACGCTTTTTTTCTGTCATTTTTTATTACAAATACCAAAAAACGATAAACTGCATAACAACACAACAGCAACGAAAATGGCACTGTTACGTTAATCCAGTCAAACGTACGCTTGTACTCCACGTTCAGATATTTTGCCAAGTGAACCGCTCCAATTAAGAAAAAAGCGAGCTCAAAATTTAAAAATATAAGATAACTAAAGCCCATAAAAAATCTATTCATAATCTGTGGATAACTCTAAAGAATTACAATGTATGTCATAATATAACTATCTAATATCACTCTAAAAAAAACTACAAATAGACACTTGCCCAAGATTCGTCTCTTTGCTACCTTTGGCCTCACTAAAACCAAATCGCAACCAGCATATGCCCCTCGTGGCAGAGCAGACATAGGTAACACTCGCATGCATTCCAGTTCAGTCTTTACACCTTGGGACAATATCAAACAAGCGATCAAAGCACTTGTCCCAAATCAAGAATACACAACTTGGGTTGCCCCTCTTGAGTGCGTCAGCATTTCTGGAAACAACCTTCTTATAAAAGCACCAAATATTCTCTTTTATCAGCGCATTCATGATTCATACTTACCGCTAATTGAAAAAATCAAAACCGAATTGGGCCTAGACCAATATCTAATCCAATTCGACACCTTAACACCTAGGGCTGATCAACCTCAAGATGAACCCCTAGAGATTGAACCTCAATCAGAATCTACACCAACAGAGGTTACCTCCGTCAGTCGCAAAATCTCTCCCGAGAGTCATTTAAATCCCAACTACACCTTCCAAAACTTCGTCAAAGGATCTAGCAATCAATTCGCCCTATCAACCTGTCTTGCTGTAGCCAATAAACCGGGCCAATCCTACAACCCTCTTTTCATCTGCGGTAGTTCTGGTCTCGGTAAAACGCATTTGCTGCATGCCGTTGGCAACGAAGTCCTGCGGCAAAATCCAGAATCAAACGTAGCTTATATCACCTCTGAGCGATTTATGAATGAGATGATCTATTGCATTAGATTCGGTAAAACAATGGAGTTTCGTCAAAAATACCGCTCTTGCGACGTTCTTTTAATTGACGACGTCCAGTTTATTTCAGGTGGTAAAAAAGCCACACAAGAGGAATTTTTCCATACATTTAATAGCCTCTACGGGGCTAAAAAACAGATCGTCATGACTTCTGACGTTTTGCCCCAAGCCATCCCCGACATAGAAGACCGTCTACGCAATCGCTTCCAGTGGGGGCTTATTGCTGACATTCAGCCACCCGATATTGACCACCGTATCGCCATCCTCAACAAAAAAGCAGAAGCACTCGGCATCAGGCTTGAAAACGATGTGGCCGAGTATATTGCTAAACACAAGAAAAAGGACATCAGAGAGCTGGAAGGAGCCGTCTTGCGGCTACGAGCGTTCAGTGAATTCGACAAGGTGCCTATCACCCTCACCTTAGCCCAAACCATATTTCAAGACTTCTTTGTTGCCGAATCACCAAAAAAACTATCCGTTGAAGATATCCAAAAGACTGTGGCTGATCACTTTAAGATCAAAGTTTCAGATTTGAAGTCGAAAAAGAAACACACCGCCATCGCGCACCCACGCCAGATCGCCATGTTCCTCGCTCGCAAATTGACGCCTGCCTCATTGCCAGAACTCGGACAAAAATTCGGAGGCAAAGACCATACGACGGTCCTTCATAACGTTAAAAAAATTGAATCAGCCATTGTGTCTGACCTAGATCTCAAAGCAGTGGTGGATTCAATCCAACGAAACTTAGAGCATCTCACTTGAACCTCCGCGCTGTGGATAACGTGTGTATAAGCTTTGTGGTATGTATTGACAAAACTGTGAGGGACCCATGGATAGATTTTTTAATCAAAAACGTTTCACACACCAATCCAACGCTGGTCACCGCTCTCTCCCCAAAGACTTCACACCCAAAACTCAAAAATATCTCAATATTCTAAGTGCTTATAGAGATATCCCCAACGCCTACACTGACATACTAGATCATATATAAAACATATAATGAATCTCTTTAATCATTAAGACCAAACCCAAGGAACCACACCTATGAGTCTGAAACTAAAAATCGACCGCAACTTACTTAGCCTCGCCATAAGCCGCGTACAGGGAGCCATTGCTGAACGTAGCTTGGCCCACATTGGACTCAACGCCAAAAACGGTCGCATCTACGTCACAGCTGCTGATCAAGCGTTGGCCGTATTCAATGATTTCCCATGCGACGTCATAGACGAAGGGGTCATCTTTGTACCGGCTAAGATCTTCTCGGAGTTAACCCGAGAGTTGCCTGAAGGTATAGTTTCGTTGACCAAAGAGGGACCAAACCTACTTGTGGCAGCTGGAGCGGCCAACGAATTTGTTATGAGACTTCCCTTGATCGAGGACATCGCCTGGCGCGATCCCCCATCTGTAGCCTATGAAAATACAGCTTCGTTGCCCGTATCAAAGCTATCCTACATGATTGAGCAAGTCGGAAACTGCGTTGTTCCCGATTCTCCACGAAACTATGGAGCGGTCGCGTTTTTGCACCGTCCGACGGCGGACAAAGCAACTCTAAGGCTTGTTGGAACAGATTCTTTTAGACTTTCTCTTTGCGATATAAGACTTGATATGCCCGATGAGTTTTTAAAAGCAGGCATTAGCCTAACAAAACGCGCTCTATCAGAACTTGGACGCCTTGCCAGCGAGGGTTTTGATCATGTAAAACTTAGTATTTCCGATGATCTTACAACCCTAGTAGCAGAGGTGCCTGATTATTTAATATTTGTCCGTCTTTCGGCGATAAAGTATCCAAACTATTCTTCAGTCATACCCACAAGCAGACAACATGGCGTTTTAGTAAGCACAAACCTGATGAAAAGTGTCGCCAAACGAATCCTTCTTGCTGCCGACAAAAGTCGGGTTTTAATGTTGAGCTTTTCTGATTCATCCCTTACCCTTAAGTCAAAGAATACTTCGAACTCCGAGGGTAAAGAACGAATCGGTCTTGAGGGCTATCATGGATCGAAGTGTGACATTGCCGTTAGTGGGAAGTACTTAACCGATATAATGAATGTCACCGGGGCTGAAAAAATGTCTTTGCAGTTTAAAGACGCAGAAGAGCCAATCGTTTTGACTCCCTATGGCGAGCCAAGTGGTTGCGCAACGAAACATATTCTTGTCCCTATCGCTGGCGGTTCTTAAGACGGCACAAAGCCGGGGTCAGAGAATTTTAAGTTCGGGCATGAGCTTACTGAGCCATCGTCCAAAGACGATTAAGTTGTAGGAATGTTTTAAAACTATGGTTGAAACGGTATTGAAGGGGACAAAAAATGGCTGATGTCGAAAACTCTGAGAACACACAAGGAACGTCCACTTATTCCGCCGATAATATTCAGGTACTTGAAGGCTTAGAGGCTGTTCGTAAGCGTCCTGGTATGTACATCGGTTCAACATCGGTTGATGGTTTGCACCATCTTGTCTATGAGATTGTCGATAACTCAATTGACGAGGCCATGGGCGGCCACTGCTCAAAAATCGATGTGACGATTCATTTGGATAATAGTGTATCGGTTCGAGATAACGGACGTGGTATTCCGGTTGAAATCCATAAGAAAGACAATAAAAGCGCCCTTGAAATCGTCATGACGGTTCTCCATGCCGGTGGAAAATTTGATGATAAAGCTTTCGCCTTCTCTGGTGGTCTCCACGGTGTGGGCGCCTCGGTCGTCAACGCTTTGTCGGAATGGTGCCGTGTTGAGGTTCGACAAACCGGCAAAGTCCACATGCAAAGCTACAAGCGTGGCGTGCCTGATGGGCAGATTGATGTCATTGGTACGACAGAGTCTCGCGGCACCATGACGAAATTTAAGCCAGATGGCGAAATTTTCCCTGACACAAACTTTCATTTTGACACGCTAGCAAAGAGACTTCGAGAATTGGCATTTCTAAACCAAGGTTTAGAGATAAATCTTACTGATGAAAGAACCGACCAAAAATCACAGTTTTTGTACGAGGGCGGCTTAACGTCTTTTTGTGAATATCTGGTCAAAGGAAAAAACCCCCTACATTCCAAACCAATGTCGATTAGGGGCCAACAAAAAGACGGTGAAAAGGTTGTATTTATTTTAGATTGCGCCCTCCAGTGGACTGACGCTTACACGGAAAGCTTTTTTTCCTACGTTAACAACATCAATACAGTCGAAGGCGGTAGCCACGTAACAGGTCTTCGAGCTGCCTTGACGAGAGTTATCAATAATTTTGCGGAAAAAATCGGCGCCTTAAAACAATTTAAAGAAGGTATTACCGGCGATGATATTCGCGAAGGCCTATGTGGCGTCATCGCTGTCCGTGTAAAAAATCCGGAGTTTCAAGGCCAGACGAAAACCAAACTTGGAAACACCGAGGTTCGACCTTGGGTCGAGCAGTTATTGACTGAAAAATTGACCACCTACTTTGATGAAAATCCTGAAGTCGGAAAACGTATTGTAGGAAAAATCATCGACGCAGCACGTGCTCGGCTAGCGGCAAAGAAGGCTAGAGAGCTAACCAGACGAAAAGGCGCCTTAGACTTTGCAGGCTTACCCGGAAAGATGGCTGACTGTCAGGAAAAAGATCCCGCCTTGTGTGAACTGTTTTTGGTCGAGGGTGATTCGGCGGGCGGTTCGGCAAAACAAGGACGCGACCGTAAAACACAGGCCGTCTTACCACTTCGCGGTAAAATTCTTAATGTTGAAAAAGCTAGATACGATAAAATGCTGTCCAGTCAAGAGATCAAATTATTGATCCAGGCCTTAGGAACTGGGATTGGTAAAGACGATTTTGATATCACAAAACTACGATATAACAAAGTCATCCTGATGACCGATGCCGATGTTGACGGCGCCCATATCCGTACTCTCTTGTTGACGTTTTTCTTTAGGCAGATGCCACAGATTATCGAACGTGGCTATCTCTATATAGCTCAGCCACCATTGTACAAATATAAAAAAGGCAAGGTTGAAAGATACCTCAAAGATGACACAGCGCTCTTGGATTTTTTAAGTGATGCTGGGATTAGCAATGTTGACGTGAAGGACGCCCAAGGCCGTGTTATTGATCGCAATGTGATGAAGTCATTGATGTCAAAATTGCAGCGTTATCTACAATTGATGGATATGGCTTGCCGCCGCCGTGCTCGCGGGGTTGTCGATTATATCATCCAGCATGATGATATTGGTCCACAAAGTCTTTCCAGTGAAGAGTCCGCTTTAGCTCTCGGTCAACGAATCTGTGATGAGCTAAGATCACATAATCCTAAAGCCTATTTGCAGACGCAGGTTATTTTCGACCAAGAATATAGTCGCTATCGTCTTGTTTTGGAGACTAGAGAACGAGATATTCCACAAACGAGCCAAATTGACGCAGGATTTTTTGCAAGTGGCGAAATTGTTGAGTTAAAGCGTTTACGGAAACAAATGGATGAAATTGCACAAGCTCCCTTTACCTGGGTCAGCTTAAAGAAGTCTAAAAAAGACGAATCAGAAGAAGCTGGCGATACCGACTCATCATCAACAACACCAACCGTGTTACGAACACTGGCAAATTTGAAGGAGTTTATTGTTCAAGAGGGACGTAAAGGAGCATACGTACAACGTTATAAAGGTCTAGGTGAGATGAACCCAGATCAGTTGGCTGACACGACGATGAAGCATGAACATCGCACACTTTTGCAGGTTGAAATTGAGGATGCTATGGAAGCGGATTCACTATTTTCAACGTTAATGGGTGACGACGTAGATCCAAGGCGCGAGTTTATTCAGCAAAATGCTCTAAACGTAAGAAATCTTGATATTTGATAAGCGCCATTAGGCTTAAAGGACAAAAAAATCATGGAACAAACCAACAGCGTCATTCCAATTAAGATAGAAGAAGAAATGCGCACAGCGTTTCTTGATTATTCAATGTCTGTCATTGTGTCACGCGCATTGCCAGATGTTCGTGATGGTTTAAAGCCTGTGCATCGCCGAATTCTCTACGCGATGCACGGCCTAAAGAACTTTCACAATCGGCCATATTTAAAAAGTGCCCGTGTTGTCGGAGAAGTTATTGGTCGACTTCATCCTCATGGTGATAGTCCCGTTTATGAAGCTTTAGTCCGTCTGGCTCAAAACTTTGCAATGCGCTACACGCTCATTGATGGACAAGGTAACTTTGGATCTATTGATGGCGACTCAGCTGCGGCCATGCGTTATACCGAATGTCGCCTTGAGGAGGTCGCAGAGCTTCTTCTGAGTGACATCGAAAAGGAAACCGTCGATTTTGGTCCGAACTAC
>JBIKKO010000171.1:0-7301 GCA_044360315.1 Oligoflexales bacterium | reverse complement strand
CGGTGAAGACCCACCAAAACTAGGAAGACTCGACAAACGCCTCGTTGGGACTTTGCAAGAAATTCGAAAAAACATATCTGGTGGCAGACAATCGACTAGTCCGCGCTACTCCGCTGCGGCGGTGAAGTCTCAAGAAAGCGGATCGCCGTGTCGAGCAGGCTCACTCCGCTGCGGCGGTGACGTCCCACCAAAACTATGGCGACTCGACAAATGGCCTCGTCAGGACTTTCCAAGAAATTCGAAAAGATATTTTTGGTGGCAGACAATCGACTTGACCGCGCTACTCCGCTGCGGCGGTAATGTCTCAAGAGGGCGGATCGCCGTGTCGAGCAGACTCACTCCGCTGCGGCGGTAAAGTTCCACCAAAACTAGGAAGACTCGACAAACGCCTCGTTGGGACTTTGCAAGAAATTCGAAAAAACATATTTGGTGGCAGACAATCGACTTGACCGGGCGACTCCGCTGCGGCGGTGAAGTCTCAAGAAAGCCGATCGCCGTGTCGAGCAGACTCACTCCGCTGCGGCGGTAACGCCTGACGGGAGCGATGTCTGCGGGCGATCAAGCCAAAACAAATCCTAACATTTAACAAGGCACCCGCGGAAACCACATCGACGAAGCTCACTCCGCTGCGGCGGTAAACTCTCACTATAGCCGATGCACTGCGTCAATCGGCTGCACTCCGCTGCGGCGGTAATGGTCACCATTACGGCCCTAGCTGTAAGTTGAAATGTCGGGGCACGTGCAAACCAAGTTGCGATCACCGTAGGCGTTATCAATCCTTGCGACTGCTGGCCAAAATTTTCGATCCTTCGTCCAGGCCGCGGGAAAGGCCGCCTCCTCCCGCGAGTAGGGTCGATCCCAGGTATCTGCCGTTACAGTCGAGGCCGTGTGGGGCGCGTGTTTTAATGGGTTATTTGTTTTATCCCAAACACCATTTGTGATCTTATCGATCTCATTTCTGATAGAGATCATGGCTTCGCAAAAGCGGTCTAACTCCGCCTTACTCTCACTTTCTGTGGGCTCGATCATCAAAGTTCCCGCAACTGGAAACGACACGGTTGGTGCGTGGAACCCATAATCCATCAGTCTTTTGGCGATGTCCTCCACCTCGACTCCTGCTTTTGCTTTAAATCCCCTTATATCGATAATGCACTCGTGGGCCACGAGTCCCGTCTGGCCTTTATAGAGGACAGGGAAATATGGATCGAGCCTTTTCGCCACGTAATTGGCGTTCAAAATAGCGGTCTCCGTTGCCCGTCTGAGACCCTCTTCACCCATCATGCGAATATACATCCACGATATGGGCAAAATACTTGCGCTTCCCCACGGCGCCGCTGATACGGCCAGCGACGCTTGATCACCACCCACTTTAATCAAAGGATGTCCCGGTAAAAAAGGAACGAGATGCTCGGCCACGCCAATTGGCCCCATGCCAGGACCGCCACCACCATGTGGAATGCAAAACGTCTTGTGAAGGTTTAGGTGACAAACGTCGGGGCCAAAATCACCGGGACGACAAAGGCCCACTTGAGCATTCATATTGGCGCCGTCCATGTACACTTGGCCGCCATACCTGTGAATGATGTCACAGACCTCGCGAATACCTTCTTCAAACACTCCATGAGTTGACGGATAGGTTACCATTAAGGCAGCAAGATCTTTCGCATGTTCTTCAGCTTTTTTTTGCAAATCCGCGATGTCGATATTGCCATCATTGTCACAGCCAATAATGACAATTTTCATGCCTGCGAGGGCCGCACTGGCTGGGTTTGTACCGTGGGCGGATTGGGGAATCAGGCATGTCTTGCGATGTCCTTCGCCCTTTGACTTTAGATATGCTCTTATCGTAAGTAGGCCTGCATACTCGCCTTGACTTCCACTATTAGGCTGAAGGCTAATGGCTTTAAACCCTGTGATTTCACACAGCCAAGCCTCTAGTAACTTAAACATCTCCCCATAGCCCTCAGCCTGATTTGTCGGAGCAAACGGATGTAGGCTTCCAAATTCAGGCCAAGTTACCGGATACAGCTCTGCTGCTGCATTTAGTTTCATGGTACACGATCCAAGTGGAATCATGCTGGACGTCAATGATAAATCACGAGACTCAAGACCTCGGATGTAGCGCATTAAGTCAGTTTCACTTTTGTGTTTTGCAAAAATTGGATGCGCTAGTGGTTTTGAAGTTCTGGCCAGATTAGCCGGAATCCGTCGCACGGTCTGCTGAGCTAATGACTCGATAGATTCCTTCACACCAAAAATCGATAGAAGATCTTGGATATCCCCATGGGTCACCGTTTCATCAAAAGAGACGACTAGCAAACCTTGAAGATCAACTCGAAAATTGATTTGGCGATCACGAGCTGTCTTAATCAGGGCCTCTTTCTTTGCTTCGTCAAGGACTACAGCCACCGTATCAAAAAACTCATCACTTACGAGCTTATAACCAGATTTTTTCAAGCCCGTTGCAAAAATTCCAGCTGCTGCATGGACTCGCTCCGCGATTTCCGTTAACCCATCAGGACCGTGATAACAAGCATACATACTTGACATGATCGCAAGGAGAACTTGAGCGGTACAGATGTTACTCGTCGCCTTTTCCCTCCTAATATGCTGCTCTCTCGTTTGAAGAGCCAAACGAATCGCGTTACGCCCTTCCTTATCCTTGGACACACCCACGAGTCGTCCTGGAAGACGACGCTTATGCTCTTCCGTGGTCGCCATGAATCCTGCATGAGGTCCGCCATAGCCCATGGGCACACCAAATCTTTGGGAACTACCAACGGCTATATCAGCTCCTAAAGCACCGGGAGTTTCTAACAACACAAGGCCAAGTATGTCGCATGATAATGTCACGAAAAGAGCTTTTTTCTTACACTCAGCAATCAACCCCTTGTAGTCCACAAACTGACCGCTGGTGCAAGGATACTGAAAAAGTGCGCCAAAAAGACCATCGTCTAACGCTAAAGCTGCAGTTTTCCCAACCACAACATCCACACCCACCGGCTCTGCCCGTGTGCGAATCAACTCGATGACTTGAGGGTGACAACTGTCGGCAACAAAATATTTTACTGCCTCTTGCTTTTCTCTAGCAGCAAAACTCATCATCATGGCTTCAGCAGCGGCCGTCGCCTCGTCAAGAAGACTCGCATTTGAAATCGGTAGTCCCGTAAGCTCTGCAATCATCGTCTGGAAATTTAACAAGGCCTCAAGCCGCCCTTGACTGATCTCTGCTTGATAGGGCGTATACTGAGTATACCAACCTGGGTTTTCGAGAATATTCCGCTGAATAACTGGTGGCACAATCGTTCCGTGGTAACCGCAGCCAATGTAACTACGCCAAATCTGGTTGTTCTTAGCAATAGACTTTAAGTGTGTAAGAGCCTCTTGCTCGGTTGCGGCATTTGGCAAGTCGAGAGCCTTGGAAAGCCTAATGGCTTTTGGCACAGCCTTTTGCGACAAATCTTGCAAACTTCCAAAGCCGAGTGCTGTGAGCATGTCGCGTTCTTCTTGCGCTGTTGGACCTAAATGGCGGTCAGAAAATTTTCTAGCACGTTTAAACCTGGAAAGGGTGTCGCTCATCATTTGGCTCCCAACAAAGATAGTGGAACCAAATTTTAGCGTTTTTTGCTGGTTTTTTCAGGCTAAAAATTATCTTGAGACATCCCTGTGTACAACCGAGACCACGACCCCTGCCAGGGGGTTCTCCTTTAGATCAAGGCTTAGTTTTTCTACAAAGGTCACACTGCGATGTTGGCCCCCTGTACAGCCGATGCCGATGCGCAAAAAGTGGCGGCCTTCGGCCAAATACCGTGGAAGGCTAAATCGATACAAATCCCTAATTTTATTAAATGTTTCCACCGCCTCTGGTGATTGCATCACGTAGTCTTGAACGTCTCGATCAAGACCTGTTTTTTCTTTTAACTTTGGCTCAAAGTAGGGGTTTTTTAGGAAACGCAGATCATGAAGGCCCTCAATAGGCCACAAGGGCTCGTTTTTAAAACCAAAGCTTACCAAAACCAGCTGAAGAGTCCGAAGAGGTTCGCCATCACGACTAAATCGTTGTTCAATGACCTGTCTCAACTGCTGCGGCTTTAGGTGCGAGGTGTCGACAATACAGTCGGCAGCCTGTTCCACGGGAGCAAGAAGCGCCATCTCTTGAAGGATTTGACTATGTAAAGACGACGCCAAACGTGACAACGGATGCCTGCGTCTGGCGGTTCCGTAACGCCCCTCCAAGATCGCGGCATCTGCCCTAATGAACACAACATCGAGATCCACGCGATCTGAGAGCTCTTGCTTAATCTTGGGAAAGCGCTCGGCAAACTGACGATTACGAATATCCATGCCAAAGGCGTAGCCGCGTTCGGCCAAAATTTCTGAGCCATCAATCAAAGCGACGGTGTCCCACAAAAGCTCAATAGGAAGGTTATCGATACAATAAAATCCATTATCTTGCAGCGTGTGAATGGCCGTCGATAAACCAGCGCCTGATAGTCCCGTAACAATGACAACTTTAGGTTTCGCCATTTAAAAAGGCTTTCGTCGCTTACTGCTTGGCAAAATCCCAAGCTGCTCTCTATACTTAGCAATCGTACGTCGACTGATGTCGATATTTTCCCGACCCAACATCTCCATAATCTGCTGATCAGACAGGGGCCGATTTTGGTCCTCGGCCTTTACAATTTCATGAATACGACTCTTAACCGCCTCATTAGCCACACTTTCGCCATCACTGCGGCCAATGGCGCTATTAAAGAAAAACTTCAACTCAAAAATTCCACGTGGCGTGTGCACGTACTTATTTGTTGTAACACGACTAATGGTTGACTCATGCAATTCCAGAGAATCTGCGATGTCACGCAAGACCATCGGCTTAAGGTATTGGATGCCATATTCAAAAAAATCCTTTTGACGCTCCAATATTTTTTCCATCACCCGGTGAATGGTTCGTTGGCGCTGCTCCATGCTCTTTATGATCCAACGAGCACTCTTGATCTTATCATCAAGATACTCTTTGCCTTCGCTGGTCTTAGCCGGTAGCGCCTTTTGCTCTTTCAACATGTCTTTATAAAATGGGCTAACCTTAAGTCGCGGCAAACCATCTTCATTCATACTAACGACCCACTCGCCACCCACTTTAAACACATAGACATCCGGTATAATGTAGTGTGGGGCGTCCGGCCCAAACTGCCGTCCGGGGATCGGATCTAATCCTGCGATCGTTGCCACATTTGTGTAAACCTGATCTAAAGGCACGCCGATGGCCTTCGCTACGGCCGAATAGTTCCTGTTTTCCAAATCATGAAGGTGAGACCCTACGATGCGCTCGACAATGCCATTACGCAGCTTGAAGTGACGAATCTGAATCAACAGGCATTCGCGCAGGTCTCTTGCTCCAACACCAGGTGGGTCAAAATGCTGGATGGTATCCAAGACACCCTCCGCGGTTTCCAAGTCAAAACCTTCTTTTGCTGCTAGATCCTCCAGCGCAATCGACAAATACCCACGGTCGTCAATGTTGCCTGCAAGCTGTTCGGCAATGCCTCGCTCTATATCAGAAAAATCAATCTCTCGAGACTGGTCTAAAACGTACTCTTGAAGGGTGGCTGCTTTCGTGACGATGTTCTCATAGTTTGGTGTTTCATCATCTAGATTATTTTTTGACCCTCCACTCGAAGCCTGGAACCTTGACTCTTCGTAATTAGACAACCTCTCCCAGTCGACTTCGCTATCTTTTGACTTATCCACCTGATCTACGATCGACGACGCCTCTTCAAGCCGCCCAGTGACGGCCTCTGATTCCGTTACCTCTCGCTCCATCGATGCATAATCATCCACCGGATCAGAAGAGACCTCTTCTAAAACAGGATTTTCAGCCATCTGTGTTTCCACAAACTGTTCAAGTTCCAGGCGAGACAACTGCAAAAGCTTAATCGCCTGTTGCAGTTGCGGCGTCATGGTCAGAGACTGACCAAGGCCGAGAGATTGACCAATTTTGATTGCCATAAAAGCTCCGACAAAGTTCGCCGCCGAAAGAGGACCTTCTTTATTATATCACTACAAATGAGCAACTCAAATCGACTTCGGCGGTCAACGTCAAGATTTGGCTAGGGTAGGGGCCGCTAGTTGGATAAAAGGCAAATTCCAGCTGTAACATATGACGCTAAAACTTGAAGTTTTCACCAAGGTAGCTCTCTCGTACGGCCTTATTGTTTGCCACTTCGTCAGGAAGACCATGAGCGATAATCTGACCCCCAGCCAAAATGTAGGCTCTGTCGCAACTACCTAAAGTCTCACGAACGTTATGATCAGTAATCAAAACACCAAGGCCGTCATTTTTTAGAGATAATATGATCTGCTGGATTTCATGAACGGTCACCGGGTCAATGCCGGCAAAGGGCTCGTCTAAAAGAAGAAACTTTGGCTGAATGATCAGGGCTCTAGCGATCTCCACCCGCCGTCGCTCGCCGCCGGAAAGGGCGGCTCCCATGGATTTTGCGATGTGTGACACTTGAAATTTGGTGAGTAGCTCTTCCAATCGATCTGCTCTTTGTGCACGGGGAACGCCGCAAACTTCCATGACTGCGAGCAGGTTATCAGCAACCGTCATACGCCGAAAAATACTCATATTCTGAGGTAAATAGGATATCCCGCGATGAGCACGCATGTGCATCGGCAGATCTGTGATCTCCGCGTCATTCATCAATATCCGACCAGATTGTGGACGCAAAAGGCCGACCACCATATAAAAGCTCGTGGTCTTACCGGCACCATTTGGCCCAAGCAGGCCGACCACCTCGCCCATACGCACGCGAAAACTTACACCCTTAACCACCTGCCTTGACTTAAATGATTTGCTGATTTGCTCGGCCACAAGTTCCGCACGGTTTACCGAAACCTCTGATGCTTGAGTGGTCATTTTTCACCAGCCTTACTTTGAGCAGGCTGCACAACACCCTCAACGCGATCGGCCTTAACCCAACCGTTTTTGAGGTCATAGTAAATAACTTTGCCGCGCACAACGTCTTTACCGCGATAAAGTACGGGCTCACCCTTCATGACGACGACTCGTTTTTTATTATTAAATACAGCTTCACGACCTTCCGCCCGAATGGGATCTCCTGTTTCCGGGTCCTTTCGTGAAAACTTGACTGAGCCTACGGCGTGAACTTCTTTGACCTCTTTGCTGCCTTGTTCCAGATAGATGGTGGCCTTGTCGGCTTCCAGTCTAATGTCATCTTGAGTGACCACAACATTTTCATCCAAAACTAAAACACTGCGATCTCCAGAAGCACTTTCAC
>JBIKKO010000170.1:0-7380 GCA_044360315.1 Oligoflexales bacterium | reverse complement strand
CAGAAAATTTAGTTCATCTCAATATGCTCAATTGGCGCAGTGTTTCTGGTGGTTTAGGAGTTTTCTGAACATAGGCTTCAGCCACTATGGTCTAAATGCGCGTTAAAATTAGGCTCCTTCGGTCTGTGTGAAAAAGGGGAGTCTTGTGAAGGAAGGTTTTGATTTCTTTGGCCAAGGCTTATATACACTGGGGGGTGTTTTTTTGACTTCAAACTATTTTGTGGAGAATATCTTATGAGAATTCAATCGGTTTTGGGTTTGGTCGGTATGGGCATGGGGCTCTTTGCAAGTGCATCTGTGACAGCGGGTACAGTTAGCTATCAGTGTGCTTTTGTTGTTCAGCAAAGCTCTTATGAGTCACTTGTTTTTAACGTTGAAAGCAGCGATGCCTCTCGACAGTTAGAAAACAAGCTAGAACGAGTCTACGAGCTTCCCGGCAACAGCTTGGCGATGACAGTCAGACAATTAGGTGTAGATCAAATCGAGTTGACCATGACTCAGACCGTCTCAGCTGGTGGCGCTCCCGTTGTTTTTACCAGCTCAACACAAAGTCTTGTCGGGACTGGCGCCATTTCATTACACGCTTCAAAACTACCAGAAGCAGCTGAAACAGTTCGCCTAGCCTGTTCTTTAAGGTAAATTGAATGAGTCGCCAATCCGCTTTTCTTGTTTTTTGTCTACCTTGGCTTTGCTGGGCGACCTCGTGTACGACCATGTATTACTCTGTATGGGAGACGCTAGGGCGGGAAAAGCGGGACCTTCTAAAATCCAACGTGGAGAGTGCTCGCGATGAACAGAAGGAGGTGCAGGAAAAATTTTCTGATGCACTGGCGAACATCAAACGTACTTACAACGTTCGTGGGGATAAGCTTGAGTCTGTTTACCGTCAGATGAAGACTGATTACGAAGACGCGAGAGACAGGTCCGATGACTTATCGAAGAGAATTAAACGCATCGAGCGTTTGGGCAAGGATTTGTTTGACGAGTGGTCGAGGGAAGTGGAAAAGATTAGCAATCAAGCCTATCGGCGTAGCAGTCAAGAGAAGCTTCGTGCGACAAAACAGCGGTTTTCGGGGCTTGTGGCCTCGCTGCATGCGGCAGAAAAACGCATTGCCCCAGTCCTGAAAAAGCTCGAGGATCAGGTTTTATTTGTAAAGCATAACCTAAACGCTGCATCCATGGGTGTGTTCAAGGCAGAAGCTGATGCGATCGAGAAGGATATCAACGGGCTGCAGATGGAAATCACAAAGTCAGTGATGGCTTCAGAGTCGTTTGTAAAATCTCTTGATCGAGACGAAAGTTAGTGGATTCCTGCGGGCTGACAAAAACAAGCAATGTGAGTTTCGTCCCATGTAGGGCACAGCCTGCCATCGCGGATCCAAATGTAGCGGCGGTCAACGCAAGAATACCGACATTCGCTGCTGGTCGAACGGCAGCCGTAAAAGATGGCTTTAATGCCATCGATCAGCACTTCCTGACCTTCCTGTAAAGGGATTCCAGGTGGATTATTGTCGAACGGGGATGTAAGGGCTGCTCGCAGTGGGCTTGCTACAGATATGATCTTGTGGTGGTTTATGGTTTCGGCGCCAGCGAACGCCGAGCCGTGGGCGATATGAATTAATATCGAGGCAGAGCAGAACATGGTGGGGCGATTTATGATGTTAAGAAGAGTCATGGTCTGATTCCTGTCGTTCAATGAGTACCCGACCGGTCCGGGGATACCAGATGTGACGAGCGAAGGCAAGGGCGTACTAGAGTATTGCAGGGCTAGCGCATCTAAAACATAATGATTTCGTATAGTTTTTTCGGGTAAAATTTCCTCAAAAATTAATTTGGGGGGATGTGTTCCCATGGATGGAACTGGCCTTTCGCTCATCAAATGCTTTGAAAACGTTGAGGATCATCGCGTTGATAGAACAAAGCTTCACAAACTCTGATATTAAACGATCTGGGCAGGCAGTTCGCAGTCGTTAGAGAGTAGAGAATGGGCTTCACTATGTCCTGGACGTAACGTTTGACCAAGATAAGAGTCGGGTACGAAAAGACAATGCACCTGAAAATTTCGCGGTATTAAGACATTTTGCCATGAATATTTTAAGAGGAGCTCCACCAGCAAAACGTGGCAGTACCAGTACCCTCTCAAAAGCATGTTAATTTAGATGCGGTAGCCGTGTCTCCGAGCTTGTGCGGCAGTCGGCATATCAATGTTTGGCGCGAGTGACAAGGGACGTCGTGCTGCGCCCATCAACCAGGGGAATCACCTCTACCCGCCCTCCCCAGGAGAGAACGTCCTTGGCTCCTACGATGGTGTCGATGTTGTAGTCTCCTCCCTTAACCAGTACATGGGGTCGTAATTCTAAAATCAAGGCTTGGGGCGTGTCTTCGTCAAAGACGGTTACGTAGTCCACACAAGCCAGTGCAGCCATGATCCGGGCGCGGTCATCCTCGGTTTGTAGGGGGCGAGACGGGCCCTTTAGCTTGCGAACGCTGTCATCACTGTTTAAAGCAACGATCAATAAATCGCCAAACGACTTTGCCCTCTGGAGGGATTCGATGTGACCAGCATGCAGAAGGTCAAAACATCCATTGGTGAATACGACCTTTTTGCCTTCATCCCTAGCAAGTGTCAGGATGGCAGCTAACTCACCACGCGGTAGAACTTTCTCCGGCGCAGTCTCGCCAGTTTCCGACTTAAATGCATCGAGAAACTCTGCAGCGGTTAAAGTCGCCGTTCCGAGTTTGCCACAGACAATGCCAGCTGCGATATTAGCAAGCTGCACGCTTCGCGCGGCACCGACATTAGCTCCCATGCCCATAGCTAAGAAGGCCACCATTGTATCACCTGCACCACTTACATCAGCAACTTGAAGAGCGGTAGACTCAAAGTGCACTGGTGATTCCACGTCGACCCCCCTTAATGTCACGCCTTTATCGCTTAAGGAAAGTACGACATTCCGCGCCTCACTTGATGCAAGTATTGCCATGCATAGGGCGTCAATTTCTTCGGAAAATGTTGCGAAACGAACGGCAGGTCTTGACACTTTTAGGATCTCACGTCCCTCAGATAGATTTGGTTTTATCAAAGTGGTGCCTTGATAGCGTTTCATGTCAAGAGATTTGGGATCTGTGATGACTGGTACTTGATGCTGATTGGCGAGCATGATGGTCCGTTGCAGTAGGCTAGGGGTACAGACCCCTTTACCATAGTCACTAATGACAAAGGCTTTAGATCCTTTGGTGGAAAGAAATGCTTGGAGCTTCTTGATGAAGAAGTCTTCATCTTCTAGAAGAATTGCGACGTTTGTCTCGTGGTCAATGCGTACAACCTGCTGATATCCAGCCATGACTCGTAGTTTACGGGTGGTTGGATGCTCGTGACTTTTGAGGAGAGCTGAGGTGTCTATACCAAGTTCGCGGCATAGCTGCTGCAAACGAGCGCCGTCACTGTCTTCGCCTATACGTCCAGCGATTGTCACCTTGCCACCAAAATCAGCAACATTGGCAGCAACGTTTGCTGCACCACCTAGCACGGCCCACTGTTTTTGCTCAAGCACAACGGGCACTGGAGCCTCAGGAGATATCCGGTTCACGGATCCGCTAACATACGTATCAAGGATGATGTCTCCCAGGATGAAGACATGTGTGTTTTGCATTCTTAGTAAGTCATCACCAACACTTGAGGGTAGTTTGCGCATGATTGCGATCCTCCAAAATCAAGGCCCAAAGGCCATTTGAGACGTGAGCAGTCTCCCGGAACGGTTTATTCACATGATGCCTGAACAAGGTCTTGGCCCCATCGGTCTCGCCGATCAGTGATCAATCTCAGTTTACTCCGCCTTGTGGTGGGGCAGCTTCACGCTGCGCACGCATGGCCTCAAAATTTATTGGAGCTAACATGATCGGAGGCAGGGATCCCATGTTCATGGCGTGATCAATGTGCGTTCTGGCGTAGGGGAATAGCGTTTGGGGGCAAAATACTAAAAGGATATGATCAAGCTGTTGGGGGGTCGCATTCTTGATCTCAAAAATACCGGCTTGCTCGATTTCAATCAAGAAAATCGATTCATTTCCTACTTTGGCGTCCAACAAAACATTGAGCGAGACTTCGTAGAACTGATTTCCCATTTTTTTAGGTGTAACATTTACCTCGACTTTCATTTCAGGTTGGTACTGTTGTTGGAAAATCTGTGGAGCTCTTGGCAGCTCATATGACAAATCCTTAACGTAGATCCGAGCAATACTAATCTCCACCTGGCCGGTGGGGGGTTGCGTTTGAGGTTGACCTTGGGTTGGTGACTGATCTTGTTGATTCATGAGGGACTCCTTAAAGATTTTGGTTGTTTGTCGATGGGGCTTTAGTTGTTGGAAGATGCATAATTTTGGGGTGCTAAAGAGCGTTCAAGCAATTCAATGAAAATGTGAATGACTTTTATGTGTAATTCCTGCACTCGGTCAGCGAATTGTCCTGCAGGGGTCGCTATGTGGACGTCGGCGATGTCACCGAGAGCGCAATTGTACTTACCTGTGAGGGCAATCACTTTTATGCCCATAGTTTTAGCCGTCTGTGCGGCTTTAAGTACGTTTTTGCTTGTTCCACTCGTTGAAATGGCAAGAAGTGCGTCATTGGCGGATCCATGTGCTTCGAGGTAGCGACTAAACACAAACTCATACCCGTAGTCATTTGCCACGCAGGATAAATGACTTGGATCTGATATAGCAAGGGCCGCGTAACCAGGTCTGTCAAGGCGGTAACGACCAGAAAGCTCTTCAGCAAAATGCATGGCATCACACATGCTCCCACCATTGCCGCATGAAAATATACGGCCTTTTTGGCGAATGGCGCTAGACATTAACTGCGATCCCAATTGAATTCTATGCAGCATCTCCTCGTCATTGAGCAGTGCAGTCAGACCGGACTGAGCATCTTCAAGGGCTTTTTTAATTGGGTTGACTTGAGGCATAATTGGATCTCCGCTGAATTTTTATTTTCAGAGTTTTACAGATGCCGCATCAGGGCGGCCGATACATTCGTAATGAAATCCAATGGATCGCAGATGCTTAAAGTTCCATTGGTTACGTAGATCAAAAATCGTCTTTGTTTTCATGAGCGCCCCAATTTTTTCAAAATTGGGGCGTTTATACTCAGGCCATTCCGTGACAAGCAGCAAAGCATCGGACTGTTTTACTGCGTCGTAGGCGTCATCGACATAGGATAATTTTGTTTGGGGCCCAATCTCTCGACTGAAGTTTTCGGTGGCTTTGGGGTCATGACCAATCACCGAGGCTCCAGCCTTGAGTAGCGCAGTAATAAGGGTAAGTGCTGGCGCCTCCCTGACATCATCTGTACCTGGTTTAAAAGCAAGTCCCCAAACTGTTATGGTTTTACCCTTCATGTTTTCGCCAAAATGCCTTAGGACCTTGGCTGCACCATGGAGTTTTTGAGCCTCATTGGCGTTGGTTACACTTTTTAAGATTTCCATCGGGACGCCGTATTCATCCGCGGTGCGAATCAGAGCGGCCACGTCCTTTGGAAAACAGCTGCCACCATAGCCTGGTCCGGCCCATAAAAACTTCCGACCTATACGTGGGTCTGAACCCATGCCGCGTCTGACGTAATCGATATCAGCTCCTACCTTTTCGCACAGTCGTGAGAGTTCGTTCATAAAGCTGATCCGCGTCGCCAACATGGCATTGCTGCCATATTTAATCAGCTCTGAGGATCTGCGATCCACGATAAACAATTTGTTTGGGTCATCGATGACAAATACGGTGTAGAGATCCCGAAGAGTGTTGGCATCTTGTTCGCTGGATACTCCCACAATAATCCGGTCCGGGTGCATAAAATCACTGATCGCAGCACCTTCTTTTAAAAATTCTGGGTTTGATCCAACGCTGACTTGGTGGGATACGCCTCTGCGGTTTAAGCAGTCTTGAATCATACGGTCTACCATGTCGCAAGTGCCAACGGGAACTGTAGACTTGACCATAACCAGGAGGTTGCCAGAGCAGGATTCTCCAATGCCTTTGGCTACGGCCTTCACATAGGAAAGGTCGGCGCTTCCATCCTCGCCTTCAGGGGTTCCTACGGCGATGAACGCTACTTCTACGCCGCGCAGAGCTTGCTCGAGGTCGGTAGTAAAGAATAACCGCTCATGCTCGATGTTTTGTTTGATGAGTGGCTCTAGACCTGGTTCAAATATTGGCGAACGCGCCTCTCGTAACATTTGAACCTTCGCGGCATTAAGGTCTACGCATGTGACCAAGTGGCCCACTTCAGCTAAGCACGTCCCCGTAACCAGTCCCACATAACCTGATCCGATCACTGCGATTCGCATCCCTAATCCTCCGAACTTTAAGAAGGTTTTGTGATTTTGTCAGAGTATCGCAAAGGGGGGCTTGACCGCAACATAGTACTGACCTGCCCGTAACTTTGCGATCATTTGCAGCACAGGGTAAAATATAGATGGATTAAACGTCTTAATTTATTGTTCATTTTTGTCTTGGCCAGGTGCATGATGTCAGATGATAGAGACGATAAAACCATTATCGCGGATCCTGGAAGTACCGTCTTCCAGCCGCCGAAACGCAAGACAGCATCATTAATTCAGTACAATGGATCAAATCTTGGACGGCGGATTCAACTGTCCGAGCAACGAACGGTTGTTGGTCGAACCCCAGAGTGCCATATTTTTGTTCTTGAGGTCAGCGTCTCTCGCCAGCATGCGGCGATTTCGTACACTTTGGCAGGGTTTGAGATCGAAGATCTAGGCAGTTCAAACGGAACCTACGTAAATGATGTGAAAGTGTCGGCAAAAACACTCCTTCGTGACGGCGATATGCTGCGTCTTGGGACGATACTGTTCCGATTTTTTGAGTCTGATAATGCCGAATCAATTTTAGCGGATAAGATTTACCGCATGGCCACGATTGATGCTGGTACGGATGTTTTTAATAAGAAGTATCTTCTTGACAGCTTGGAAAGCGAGATCAAGTTTGCCCGCCAGTACAAACGACCACTGGCAATCATTTACTATGATCTAGATCATTTTAAGAAGGTTAATGATACCCTCGGGCATAACGGAGGAGATATCGTGCTGCGTGAAACGGCTGCAATTTGTAAGGCGGCCATTCGGAAAAACGATATTCTCGGCAGATATGGTGGCGAGGAATTCGTAATCGTGTTGCCAGATACGGATCAAAAAGTCGCAGCCGAGCTCGCGGAACGTCTTCGTGTGGCGGTGCAGAATCGAATATTTAAAATTCAAGTCGAAGGCAAATCATACGATCACCGTCAGACCATGAGCATGGGGGTGTCGCAGTTGACGCCCGATATGCAAACAGTTGAATCGTTTTTAGAGTCGGCGGATAGAAAGCTTTATG
>JBIKKO010000169.1:0-7381 GCA_044360315.1 Oligoflexales bacterium | reverse complement strand
ATTTCTTATCGCTACCGTTAAGGGCGATGTCCACGATATTGGGAAAAATATTGTCGGTGTTGTTTTGGCTTGTAACAACTACGACGTTTATGATTTAGGGGTGATGGTGCGGTGTGAGGACATTCTTCCAAAGGCGAAAGACATCGATGCCGATATGATTGGTTTGTCTGGTTTGATCACTCCATCACTTGATGAGATGATTCATGTCGCGCGGGAGATGGATCGATTGGGTTTTGACATTCCCCTCCTTATTGGCGGTGCAACAACAAGCAAAGCGCACACGTCGATTAAAATAGCTCCGCACTATCGTGGACCTGTGATTCATGTGAGTGATGCGTCGTTGGTGATAGGAGTTTGTTCGGCTTTACTCAATCCACAGACCAAAGGTGCCTATCTTCAGCAGCTTCGCGAGGTCCAAGAGTCACTTCGGCGAAGGTGGGAGGAGACTCAGGCAAAGGCTGTGTATCTGACGTATGAAGAAGCGAAGCAGCGTCATTTTTCAACGGAATGGTCGCACATCGATATTCCAGTGCCGCGTCGGCGGGGTGTGATTGAATATTCGGACCTGCCTCTTGAACGGATTATACCCTACATTGACTGGTCTCCATTTTTTTGGACCTGGGGTATTCAAGGTGTTTATCCCAAAATTTTTGATAGTCCGAAGTACGGCAAAGAGGCTCAAAAGCTATTTTCAGACGCTAATAATATGTTGGCTGATTGGGTAGACGTGAAACGATTGAAGCCCAAAGCGGTTATCGGCTTGTGGCCGGCGGAGTCGACCGGCGATGATATTGTCGTTTACGACGACGATGCGCGAGAGAAAATTCTTGAACGATTTTGTTTCTTGAGGCAGCAGCGGCAAAAAACTGACGAGGAGCCATATTCTTGTTTGGCCGACTTTGTCGCTCCCCGAGGGAACGGTCGAAGAGATTGGCTGGGTGCCTTTGTGGTAACGGCTGGTTCAGAGATTGATCAGATTGCATTAGCGTTTGAGGCAGATCATGATGATTATTCTAGTATTTTGGCAAAGGCGTTGGGCGACCGCATTGCAGAGGCCCTTGCCGAACTCATGCACGAAGAGGTGCGGCAGATTTGGGGTTACGAAAGAAAGACTGAAAAGCGTTCACTGAAGGACTTAATCAATGAGAAATATAGAGGTATT
The DNA here is from genome assembly GCA_044360315.1 of Oligoflexales bacterium. Taxonomy (GTDB): domain Bacteria; phylum Bdellovibrionota_B; class Oligoflexia; order Oligoflexales; family RGVZ01; genus CAMDKS01. The sequence continues at coordinate 6,219 of JBIKKO010000169.1, read as the reverse complement.
CGCCCTGCACCTGGGTATCCGGCTTGTCCTGATCATTCAGAAAAGTCAAAGATATGGAAATTACTAGATGCGGAGGCAAGATCCGGTGTAAAACTCACTGAGAGCTTCGCCATGTCTCCGGGAAGTTCTGTGAGTGGTTTTTATTTTGCGCATCCTCAATCCAAATATTTTCGCGTGGGGGAAATTTGTCAGGATCAATTGGAAGATTATGCGCGACGTAAAAAAATTAGTGTTGAGGAGGCGGCCAAATGGTTGGCTGCTAACTTATCGTGTTCAACAGGGCAATGATGTTTGTCATTTAAATGAGGAGTGATCATGAAACTTGCGACTGTTATTCGTTTGGGCGTTTGCGTTGTGTCATTGGGTTTGCCGAGCATTCTCGAGGCGTCCTCTGAAGATCGAACCATTTGGTTACAGCCTGGGCACTGCATTGTTGTTGGCAGTCAGCAGGTTTGCTCCGTGAAAAGTGGTGAGAATGGTAAAACAGATCCTGCTGCTCCCAAAAATCGGCAGATGCATATCTGTAAGAACGGTATCACACACGAGTCTGATCCTATGATGAAGGGTTGGGGGCATGTGGTTGTCACTGTTAATCCTGATGGCAAAAAGCTAGGTCAAGAGGTTATAAAAACCTACGGTCCCCTCGGTAAAGCTGAGTGTGAGGCTGACGTAGCAAAAGAAAAATGAAGCGTCCCTAACCTCAATCATGAGGTTACGCCCATTATTTTATTCGTTTTGAGTAGCGCCTGCGCCGCGCGAGTCGTGCCCGACGGCGCAGGCTGGCCTACGTTTGTCGCTTCCTTCAGTGGTGGGCGAACCATCAGTTTAGGGCTCCGCGCTTTGAAAATCACAAACTGCCCTACTTAATTGTGCAAAAATCCTTAAGCCACTGAAGTGGCTGATCTCTTCTAGGATTGGCAGGTTCGCTAAACGTCTAAACATTTACAGGAGTTTCGTGGTTTTGCACAATGAAGGGGGCCAGTTTATGATGTTCGTGGAATGCCTAAAAAAATATCCGGAAAGATGGGCAATCGAAATCATTAACTATTTAGATGAGACACCCCTGGCGTAGACATTTTGGCAGGGTTGACATTCCGCAGCTCCTTCGATACCGTTTTATCAAGAGACATTTTATTTTCTGGTTTAAATTGTGAGTCTGTAAAAGGGAGTTAGAACTGGTGGATTCATTTACTTCAAAGCTGGTGGTCTTACTACTTACCTCTTCTTTGGCGTTGTCCTGTAAGGCGCGGAAGGATGACTCTTCGGTTAAGGGGCGCGTAGATCCTGCGAAAGACAATCTAATTATAAATCGCGATTTTGTTGAGAACGGCTGGGATGAAGACACGAAAAGATACCGCGAAGTCTTAAAAAGTTCTCTGGTGGCGTATCAACCATCAGTTGAAGTATCTTTAAAGTTCAATGAATTTTTACGAGCTAACCCAGATATTGCTACACTTCAATTCAAGGTTGAGGGGTTCATTGTTAGGCAGGTTGGTTGTAGTAATCGAAGAGAATGTTATGCAGAGAAAAGGGTATCGGAGCGAAGGTATATCCTGGGGGAATTGGTAATGCAAGGGGAAACTTACGACAAAGTTGGTGATATTGTTCACCTACCGGCGGTTTTTAAATGTGGAGTCTTTCTGTCAAGTTCTTTGTATCGGACTCGTGCCGATGGGAGTCTCGGGAACCAATTCCAAGGCCTTAGGCAACAGTGGGTTTACTCCGAAAACCTGACTGCTCGATTCCCTTACAAGGTATCTAAGATAGAGGGATCGCCCCATCCAAATACTGATGAGTTTACTCTTGATCTCCACGATGGTTGGCAAGAGCCCCGCGATAAAGCATGTGCCGCTGTGATGGTGGTTGATCCAAATCAGCCGGTGACTTATGATCGACTCTTGAAACGCGCTTTTGACAATGCTCTGTCAGGAGTTGCGACGATCGATTGAAATGGAAAGTAGCTAAGTATTAAAGCGATTCAGTTTTCTATTCTACCAAGCTTGCAAGCTGAATCAATCCTCTCCCACTGCTAGTGATTTGCAGGCCGAAAACCGCCCCTCTAATCATTTTCTCGTCGGAATTCTACTTTCGCTCCATCATTTTAGACGTTTTACAAGGTTCAATCCGCTGGCATTATCAACTTTTGGGTCTGTTCCGGACGCGAAGCAGCGTTTGATTCGCTGCAAAGCTCCAGAAACTTGCTTACGCGCCCAACTTAGGTCACACCGTCCAAGATCGGTTGCGTGCTGGTAGCGTCTACAATTCAAACAGCGGTTCATAAAAACACCCATCACCAGCCATCACAGGCCCTTGGCCGCAACTTTTGCAACGGTAAATGCGATCGCTGTAGATTGATCCCGGTAGGTGTTGCAACATGACCTAATCCAATATTCTTCATTCCTCCTGAGGTGCGTTTGCTAAACCGCGCAACGCATGATTTCTTGTTTTTGTTTTCTTGCGTGCCGACGCGGCGCAATCTTCGGCAGTTCTTTTTGGTGTTCCAGATCCATTTCGAACTCGTAGATCAGAGCATCAAGACCACCAGCTTCCATTAATGCTGACGAGCAATCCCAACCACAACCGTGGCAGTACACATCGAACGACATTTCGCGCAGGTCGTTCGAGCTGCGCCATGACGGGCATGTTGTTACCGCATCCACTGGCAGATTGATGGCGCATCTTTTTCTTGGCATGACTTTTGTCCCCATACTCATGGCGCCAACATTGGCGTGTGAGGATTTTTAGCCCTCAATAAGTCATGGGGGTCAAAGCGTGCCAACTTTTGAAGACGTGTTCGAAATCGAAGCTAAGTCGCTAACACTGCTTCGAAAGATTTTTTTTGGCGCCAATTTTCAGGCAAGTAGCGGGGAGTCAAACGCGGGAATTTTGAGCATAATGTATCCAGCCAAACCGTGGATTTGGGCACTTTGTGCTCAATCTCAGGAGTTCGGCGAAAAAAGGCAGCGCGGCGACTGCACGATGGCGCTAAACGGGCCTTGAAAACACTTTGCGATAACGTGAGTTAATATGTAATATTAAGGAGTTGGGATGTCTTGGACTTTGCACATAAATCTCGTCAAATTTTGCAAAAAATGGCATGTTATTCTCTAGTTAACGGTTATGACGATAGGGTTTGGGATGTTCAAAGTCATTTTTAGTCGACACGCAGTAAGCCAGATGTTTGAACGAGGAATATCTGTCGAAGATATTGAGAAAACCATTACTGATGGTGAGATCATTGAAGCGTATTCAGACGACAAGCCCTACCCGAGTCGGCTCATGTTTTACAAACTAGGCAATCGTCCGATTCATGCGGTGGTCGCGGAGAATCTTCAAGACCAAGAATTCATAGTGGTTACGGCCTATGAACCAAATCTAACGTTGTGGGATTCAGAATTTCGAAAGAGGAAAATAAAATGAAGTGTGTAATTTGCAAACATGGCTCAACAGATACTGGAAAAGTATCTGTTACGCTCACACGTGGAAAAACGGTGGTTGTTTTCAAAGATGTTCCCGCACAAGTATGCCCGAACTGCGGAGAATATTACCTTGACTCCAGTGTTTCTAAAAAACTTATGGATCGCGCGTCTGTCGCGGTTAATTCGGGAACGGAAGTTGAGATTATTCGGTATGCCGCTTAGTATGGCACTTTTGCCGCGTCATCCCAAGTGAGTTAAGCGCAGCTTAACGAGCGTATGGGATCTGTTCGAAGTCTCGCCAGTGCCGCAGGCGCGTCACCTGGCGAAGTCATCCCCAGACAAACGAAGTGAGTCGTCGGGGATCTGTTCTAAGCAGCGGTGTTTTAAGGTATAATGGCACTTCTTTGTAAATTTTTTGGCGAAGCAAAAAACTGGCTTTCGTGGGTACTTTATGATCGTAGTCAGACAAATCGGACCTGAAGACTTGGCCAGTTATAAGGCCGTAAGAGCATCTGCTTTGAAAAATAGTTCTGAAGCGTTTGGGCAAACTCTCGAATCCTTCTTGCAGCGAGATGACAAAACTCATCTTGATGGCCTAAGCAAGACTTATGCAGATCCTCATAGCGCTACATTTGTGGTGTTTGATGATGCCTGTCCTGTTGGAATGGCGGGAATAGTGAGACAAGAGCCCACGAAAATGGCCCACAAGGCATTTCTGTGGGGGATGTACATTGAGCCTAGCCACCGCGGTCAAGGAATAGGTTCGAAGTTAGTTGAGAAGATTATTGAATTGGCTAAGTCGTCTGGCGCTATAATTCAGGTCCAACTCACGGTAGTGAAAGACAACGTAGAGGCAATTAAACTCTATGAGAAGTTTGGCTTTACAACGTGGGGAGTTGAACCGCGAGCGCTCAAGTATATGGACGGATTCTCGGATGAAATACATATGGTTTTAAAAGTTCATTAGTGCAGGCGATGTTTGTAAAGAACCGTACATGAAAATTGGCTTGGTTCCATACGCGATGGCCATTAACTGGCTAATATTTCCGAAAAACTGCGGCCTAGAGCTCAATTTTGCAAGTCGATAACAGGATTTTGAGATCCTCTTCTATTCGCTTAAGTCTTTTAACAATTGCCGACTTTTTCTTTTCGATTGTAGTGTCTTTTGACGAGTGCAGCTGAAGTTGCTTTGCGATGTCCCTGATCGATTAGAGGCGGTCGTGAGGGCTCCTTCATTCATCCGCGACAATACCCTGGTAGCGATCAGCGATCTTCCTTAGAGCCGACATATACTCGTCCCTCACTGTTTCTGTAGTTTTTGTTGAGTATCGCAGGGTCATGCGATGATCGTTATGACCCAGAATTTTCATTAGGCCGACAAGGCTCATACCACCGTTGAGCATTGATTTATGGGACGAGATAAAACGTTACAATTACTGAAGAACCCTCATTGCATGAAACTAGGTCTAACCTTGAGCGCTATGATTTAAAGACCTCTTTGCTCGATTTGTTCTGAAGGCAAGAAGAGCCGGGACTTTGATTGGCCCGGCTCTGATAGTCCATGGTCAAAAAATCGATATTTTCTTGTGGTGGTTAGCAAAGTCATAAGCGTTGTTTTGCTTTGCTTTTTGTTTTGTTGTTTGTCATGCGTCCTAAGCTTCACACCCGAGGCATTGATCATTTGCGCCCCCCGAGGATCTCCCACAGGATATTATTCTTACCATAACCAAAAGTTGTCGTTTTGGCCTGCTCTGGAGAAGGTCTCGAATCCGGGAAAAGGCTGCGATCATGGGTCTTTGGGGCGTTTGCTGATGGATTGAAATTTAAGATGAGTGAATGTGTTCTTTCGAGGGTTGACCTTGGGTGATTTCGACTTATGTTGTTCTTAGGAGGTTTGCAGTAAGTTGGTTTAGGTTTTGTTTTGTTGAGCCGTTTCGTAATGATCAGTCTCGATTAAGAGGAGGAATTTATGAGAGTTCGATTCACAGTAAAACTTAAAGATGCATCAAAACGATTGGTAGAGGTCATGGAGTCTAAGTTGGGAAATCTCTCCCGAAAATTTAGACCACACCCCGATCACATAAATATTACATTGGACCAAGACGGTCCATTCAAGAAGATGAGGGCCACCCTGATCACAACCGATGGACGAGATATTGAAGCGATAGTCCGAGGACAAAGTGAGTTTTCCATGATCGATGACCTGATTCAGAAGTTGGCTCGCCAGATGAGTAGAGTCAAAGATAGGAAGGCCCTGGGCAAACCTAGGGGGCAGGGGCGCGCTAAGCGAGATTTTGACCTGGCCCAGCTCTCTTCTGCGCGTCAAGGTTTTTGGGCGCAAACTCCGATTGATGCGGGGGATATCCTGAAGCTGTCTCCTGCGCACCGGGGGCCGCTGCCAGATGAGCCCGCTAAAGTTGGCTAAGAATGCATGGCTGAGTGTTTAGCTCAGCGAACATAAATTAAATGGGGAGCAACGACCGTACTCCCCATTTTTTGTGTCGAATAGAAACGATGTCTCGTATTGATTTGCCTCAGCCATTAAAATGAATCCGATTGTTGGTCGGTCTGCTCTCGAGAAAATACAGCTAGAAGCGGGCCAGTAGCGCCTTAAGTTGGCTGATGGCTTTAACCGTGTCAGGATCAGCTGTGTCGAAGCCAAGATGACAAGCAAGCTGCTCGGGGATCTTGGTCGCACGGTTTTTCAATCTGTGTCCTTGCTCCGTTAGATGAATGATCACAACACGTTCATCACGATGATCTCTGGTGCGATGCAGAAAGCCAGCGGTCTCCATTCGTT
>JBIKKO010000004.1:0-62017 GCA_044360315.1 Oligoflexales bacterium | reverse complement strand
CCCACTACACGCTCAAACACATCTCCAAGACTCGAGTCGTTAGCCATGACCCGGTAGCGGTCAATGGTGGGAGTGCGATGCGAATTCAGCAGGTTGCGCCCTCGCAGGCTTTCCTCACCTGTCCTCGCCTGATCCCCTAACCCCCCGTTTTTACGAAAAGGATTGACGGCCTTCCATGCATGGTTAATCCGTTTTATGACATCCATATTACCCTCCCAAACGAAGTCTCGAGCCACAACCAGGGACCCGTATAATTTTCTTGACGGCTGGCTGCTCCTAGCTTACAACCTTGGTTCCTGTTTTCAGGTACTGTGAGGAGCATGCGGGTGTAGCTCAGTTGGCTAGAGCGTCGCGTTGCCATCGCGAAGGTCGAGGGTTCGAATCCCTTCACCCGCTCCATCACGGCTCCGTCATCGAAAAACAAGCTTTACCTAACCACCCTCTTTGTAAGTGTAACAGCCGAACGCTCTGGCTTGCCACGTCACAATTTTGCCCAGAACCGCACGGTGATTGGGAGTTTCTGCTCACAGCCAACCTTCAATTCGAGATCAAATCAGATATACGCAACCCCACAGACTTCCTAATGAAAATGGCCATCATACATGTTTTACCTGTCACGACAGACACCCACCCGTCAGCTGCCGCAAACCCCAACTGGCGTGAGGATTCAACAGCCGCTTTGGAACATCAGCTTTAAATGATAGATCAAGTCAGGTATTCTACGGGGCGCTGATACACCAGCTTCGACGTCAATAGGCTCAAACCAGGGGAGTCATCCTATGCTGCTTTTTATCTCCGCATCACTTATCGTAATTTTCGCGTTGCTGGCATTTTTAAACTATAAAAAGAGCAATCAATTACAATTAATTCTCGCGGAAGGAGCTCGGAAATTTGAACTCCAGTACGAAGAACTGTGCATGGCAAAAAAACGATTAACATCAGCTTCAGAAGCAACATCCGACCTAGAGCGTCAGATCAAACTGTTGAAAAAAAATCATGAAAGCGAAGGCGGAAAAACCGCGAAGATCATGGGCGAACTTATCAATACTCAGTCCCTCATTGAGCGAAAACTTACCAACACTGAAGCTCAACGTGATCAAATCCTTGCCCAGTATGAAACACTTAGCCGTCAGCGAGAAACTCTCTTGGCAGAAAAAGCAGATCAAGAGCAACTTATAAAGACCCTGGAGGTCGAATGTGATCGCCTCAAGTCTGAACTTAGTGCTACACAACGAAAAGCTCACGCCGCAAGCCAAGAGGACCTGAATCGTCTCAAAGCACGCATCAATGAACTTGAAGAAGATCTAAAAAAACGATCCCAAGCGGTGGTTATCGATCCTAAAGAGCTTGACACCCTTCGCCGCCGCCTAGTCCATAGTGATCAACTTTATCATAGCATGAAGAGTCTTAGAGATATGGCTGACGAGCGAAATCAAAATTGGGAGGTTGCATTACGTAAACTTTCAAGCTGGATTCTAACCTCTAGCCATCTCGCGCAACCTGAAGATCGCCACCTACTTCAATCTTCTATTGGGCCAATCGTCGGTGAAGCCCTAGAGAGAATCGGAGGAAGACTTGTCGATGGCGAAGACCAAGTCGACCTTGCCGTTGAACCAAAATCTCACGAGTTAACGGCGGAATCTTGATTAGCCAAGACTATCCTCAAGATGCTTGGCAGCTGCTTTCACCTCAGTTAACTGAAAATCGGCGACAGCGCATGTCAACCACAGCAGCTCAGAGAACGAGCCACATCCGGCTCATTGTCCAAGACGTGCATCAACCGCACAACGTCAGTGCCTGCATAAGATCGGCCGAAGCCTTTGGCATTCAAAATGTCGACGTCGTTTCGCTCACTCATAAATTCAACGCCTCGAGTGTAGCCAAGGGCGTCGACGAGTGGATTGACATCACCAAACACGCAAGCGTTGATGAGTGTATCAAATCACTACATCAAAGCGGCTATCTAGTCGCAGCCGCATTCCCTCATGGTAATGCCATCACTCTAGATCAACTCCCAGTCGATAAGCCCATCGCTGTCGCCTTTGGTAATGAACATGAGGGCTTAGACCTTGCGTGGCGCAACCAAGCTGACATGTGCTTTACCATACCGATGTTTGGAATTGTGGAAAGCCTCAACATCAGTGTTTGCGCTGCCATAACCCTCCACAATCTGACGACTAGAGCTCGAAAGCTGCTACCGCCATCCCAATTTCTACTTAGCAAAGCAGAACAAGAAAAACTGCTAAACAAGTGGATTTGTCGCCAAATTACATCATGGTCTCAGCAGTTACCTCGACTTCGACAAGATCACCACACACGGAGTTAGTCGTTTATGACAATCCCAAAGCCAACGAAGCATGATGCCCTCGACACAGCGGCCGCATTCTTCACGTTGTTAGTTGCCCCCCTTGGCGTCGCCGGACAAAACATTGGCCTAGGCCTAGGTCTTTTGGTTTTTATGATCTCGCTAATGAGAAATCATAAAAATCGTCGTCTGAATGACGCTATCCCACCAAGTCTTTGGCAGTTTCTAACCATTTGGCTCATGATGATTATACCAATTACGTCTGCGACGATTGCCAGGGGCGCATCTGATGACGCTTTGAGTTTTCTAGCAGGTCATTTACTCTGCAGCGTGATTATTGTCATGGGATTACTCATTCGCCCTAGCCATATTAAACACTCCTTTCTTCTAAATGTTGCGACCTTCCTTGTAGCCGTCTTAGCAGTCGTTGCAGTGTCTCAGGTGATTTTCGGATGGAAATTTCAAGGATCAGAGATCCAAAGTCAGATAAAAAGAGCGCAAGGGTTTTATAGTCACCCCCTGACTCTTGCCTACGTCTGTCTTGCCATCATGCCGTGGAGTTTCTCTCGAATGTTGGCACATCTCAAAGATTGGCGCAGTTTAATCATTGGTATAGGAACAGGAATCACGATCCTAGCCTCCCAATCGGTCACTGTGATCACCATTAGCGCATTCACGATATTGTTCTTAATGATTAAGCTTCTACCAAAACGCCAGCTCCTGCTAGCTTCCATCGTAGCCCTAGGGACTACCACAATCATTTTAAATACACCTAACCCCATCGAGTCAAAGTTTACCATGGTACTGTCCGGAGAGCGGAGCGATAGAGAAACACCGTACGCGGACGATCGCATAGCATTTTGGCATGCCCATTGGGAGATGTTTAAAGAGTCTCCTATCCTAGGTCATGGCACCGGATTAACCGCTACGGAGAGACGACCATTCTATGAAAAGATAGGATTAGGACACATCAAACGCATGTATGAAGGACACAATATGTTTTTACAAGCCTCCGTCGAAGGTGGCTTAATCTCGGTGGTTGCCCTATGCGCGTTTTTCATCTGGTGGTTTATACAGGTTAAAGTCAATCTAACGGGGGAATCATGGTATCGCCTGGCCATGTTGACAACTCCGATCGTCATCGCCCTGGGTGGACTTACACAAAACGCTATTCAAGATAGTGAGGTGCGCTATATGATCTTGCTTGTTTGTGCCTCTGCCCTATATCTGGCTCGACTTAATCACGTCAAGCAATACAGCCAAGCACATTAGCAACAACACTTTGCGGCTTAGATATACCGCTTCAGAAGCCCCTCTTCTTTGAGGGCGCGAAGGCCTTTAAAATGCTTATCTTGAACAAGGGCTGTCGCCTTGACTTCTATGGCAGCGCCATTTCCAATAACTAGATCAACTTCAAACTTCGAAGTCGATCGCCAATAATTCATCTCAAGTCTCGTTCTTGCATAACTCAAGTAAGCACGAACCTCCAACACTATAAAGTGTTCAAACGCGTTCCCAAATAGCTCAGACTTTTCAGCAATCACACCCCTGTTGCACAGAGAATTCACGACACCAATATCAAAAAAATAATGTTTTGCTCGCGACGTAGCTTTACGCTTTTTTGTTTTGACAAACCCAGGAAGACTAAACCCGATCAAAGTATCGTCTAATTGATGATTTTCCATGACTACGGCATGGAATCTCATTATATTTTAATTATTTCAATAATTTCAATTTGTTAAAGATTCAATTAGGCTTTGGCGTGCTAGCACCAGGTTAGAGCCGCAAGGCCCCAAAAGGCGACCTAACTCGGCCTATCTTTCTGATTTCAATCAATACTCAATCACTTCGAGCAAATGATGAATCTCACTTTGGATCGCTTGCTAGCATCTTTAGACCTGCGGATCTAATGTCATTCAACATCGAAGTTATGTGAGCGTGATCGGTTTGTGGGTTGATCACGGTAACACGCAGCCAATAGTCACCGTCAATCCGCGTACCCGTGATATAGCCTTGACCGTTCTCAATCAGTTGACGCCTTATGCTTTGCTGCAAGGCAGATAAATCCGAAGCTGTTAATGACGTTCCATCAGTAGGCACATAGCGAAAGCATAAAATGTTGCACTGAGGATCATGGGCGGCCTCAAAGTCTTTCGCCTCGCATACAAGGTTATACAAGATTCTTGTATTTTCGATCGCTTTATCAAGAAGAGTTGCAAAGAAGCCCTTCCCATACAAACTCCATACACCCCAAAGCCCTAGGGAGATCGCGCCCTTTGTGCACTCAAATGTACGAAGACCTCCATCATATTCGGCCATTCCTTGAGGATCCTTTGAATCAAACAGATATGGAGCATCTTGGGAAAAGGCATCCCAGCTATACCGCGCATTTTTATATAAAAGATAGGTGCAAAGAGCAGGGACGTAGAGCATTTTATGCGCATCCCAGGCAATAGAATCGGCAAACTCAATACCGGACAACAAGCTGCGATGCCGATCAGAGAAGAGAAAGCTTGCTCCGTGTGCACCATCCACATGAAACCAAAGTCCATATTCCTCAGCAAGCTCAGCAATGCCCTTAAGATCATCAAACGAACCAGTGGGCGTCGTGCATGCGGAGCCAACGATCGCAAAAACATCCAAACCATTATGCCGTGCATCCTTCAACATCTGACGCGCGGCCTGTAAATTCATACGACGATACTGATCAACGGGCACTTTCAACAGCTGTGACGTGCCGATGCCAAGAATTCCACAAGCTCGGGCGATACAATAATGACTATCAGCACTCGTCATTACAGCTGGCCGCAGACGAACATCAGGATCAACGCCGTTTCGCCAAAATGTTTCATAGCGAATATTACGGGCTGCCAGTAAAGCCGTGACATTTGCTAGGGTTCCACCATGAGTCCCAATCCCCGCAAAATCCCTATCAGCCCACCCCACCATACGCCCCAACGCACGAACAATAGCCTTTTCAGCAGCCGTCCCAAACGGAGCCATTTCAAACACGGCAGCCCCTTGATTTGACGCTCTTCCTAGAAGATCAAAAAATGCAGATGCCGGTACAACCGGTGGCACCTGATGGCCCATATACCGCGGATCGTGCAACCGATGAGCGCCAGCCATGACCATAGCAATCAAACTATCAAAGGCGTTTTGTTTACCGTCTAAGGCCTGCGATGCCATTTCCACAAACCGAGTCGGATCCAACGAAGGAACAGTCGGACCATCCATCCTCTGACAGGATTTGTAATAATCCGACAGACAAGACGCCAGCTGTTCACCCATCTGAAGCACTAACTCAGGATCATAAACTCTATCGATCATATTCATTGAGACTCTCCGACGCGATCACGCGCAGTGCGTAAAACTTATCCACAACGAAACATCCTCGATGTATGAACTCAAACAGCCAAGAAAGCGCAAACCATCAAACAAACGCTAGCTCTGTTTTATTAACAGTTGTTTGATCTCTTGTCACGCCCTACCATAGCACAGGCGTGAACACGTTTAATCTAAACGAATCCCCCTTGAGACAGGTCCAGCGAAACGTCGTCTAGGCCAGGCTACTTGCTCGATACTAAAAGGCTATGCTAGGATTCACGGCCTGGAGGATCATTTTTATGAAATTTCTAACTATCATACCCATCGCACTAGGATCATTCGCGCCAACAGGCCTCTCGCAAAACCAAACACTTGAGCAACAACTTCAAGGTCTAGCTAAGACTGCCGATGGTCCGGTGGGTGCTTGTGTTTTAGATATCAACTCCTCGACTGCGTCTTGTGTAAACGGAGGATCCCTGTTTCCACTTCAAAGCGTCATGAAGCTTATTGTGGGAGCTGCAATCATGGATGCCGCAGATCGCAACACCATGTCTTTAAACGATACAATTATTGTGCGCCCCCAGGATACAAGCCCTGGCCCACGGGAATTTTCAAATCTTGTCAAACAACAAGGTCAAATGAAAGTTCGCCTTATCGACCTAATACGCCACTCAATCATTGACAGCGACAGCACTTCTGTTGACCTACTGATTCAACATTTAGGGGGCATCTCAAGCATAAATAAATTTCTCAACCGCAACGACATCCGCGGGATATCGATCGACAGAGACGAACGTCAATTACAATCGGAATCTTCGGGACTTCGTTGGAAACCAGAGTACTCCGATTTAGATAAATTTGAGAGCGCGATTCAAAACCTACCAGCAGCCTTACGCAAAAAAGCTTTTTCAGCCTATTTAGACGACCCCAGAGATACAGCCACGCCCATGGCTATGGCTCTATTTTTAAAGAAACTGGCCAAAGGAGAACTCCTTTCCAAACAGCAAACCACCCAGCTCATGGATATCATGAGCGAAACACGAACAGGCCAAGACCGACTGCGAGCAGGCACCCCTAAAGACTGGACGATTGGTCACAAAACTGGAACAGGCATCAGCCTGAACGGCATGAGCTCCGCGATCAACGATGTGGGCATCCTTCGCGGCCCAAGCGGACAGCAGCTCGCGGTGGCAGTTTTCATCAAGACATCCACAAAGGACGCCAAGAATCGCGCCGCATTCATTGCTCACGTTGCAAAGATGGCGACTGAATGGCACAAAAAACCATCAACCACTAAGCGTTTGTAAACATATTGCTCAAAAGACAAGGAATCGGGATGATCCCTAGCCTTCATCGGCAGGGGAGTTTTTTATCCAACCGCATGCGAAGGCGCCCTAAAGCTGCGAGAGCTATCCTATAGAAACGCCGAAGGGTATGGTGGCGGAGAGTTAAAGCATGGAACCTTGGCTCTCATTGAGCCTGGCTATCCAGTCATAGCGGTCGCCCCCAAGGGCAAAGGCTCAAGCAAGATGATTGGCAACATACACGAAGCAAAATCCAGAGGCGCAAGAATTATTGGGATCGTTTCCGACTGTGATGTTGAAACTGCATCTTTGTGTGATGTGGCAATCCAGATTCCCACCACCTTAGAGGAGTTTACGCCGAACCTTGCAACCATACCACTGCAACTTTTTGCTTATGAATTTGCAAAGACACTAGGTCGCAATATCGATCGTCCAAGAAATCTGGATAAAAGTATCACTGTAGAATAACTGTGATAAAACCACGCAACATGTCCGGTAAACGGGGATCGCCAATCAGCTGTTGGTCAGTAGTTGATTGGCAGCATGCGCCAGAGGTGGCTCCTTTGTTACACATTCCACCCAAGACTGCTCGAGTAGAGCCTAATCAAGCTATGACGAGCGCACCTGTGCGTTCTAAAAAAGTCTTTGCTGCTATTGAGTTTATTGCTTTAACGGCCGCCATTATTACAGCAAGTTAGAAGTCCTGCGACGGATCATTTCACCGTCGAAGTTAACATCCCGCAAAAGTTCACGGGCCGATAGATTAAACAAGTGAGTAGACCTCTTAGGTTACCCTAAGAGGTCTACTCACTTGATAGATTAAACGCCGACTTGGTCTTCATCATTACTGAACGACGCCAACCTTAATGTTAGAGCACGCTTGACCAAGAGATTTTCCCGAAATGTTATAACACTGGTTTCCACGCTTCACAGACTCAGTGTATCGGCTCGAAACAGCATTTTGAAGTGCCTGACAATCCGTACTATTGTTAGCATATGCTTGGAGGGTGTTTCCAGAACAGTTATCCGATGTATAAAAACTGTATGGTAAAGGCTCTTCGCCCGCTTTGAAGGACACGCAGCCATTTAGTAGACTTCGATCATCCACATCAAGACAGCTTTCGCCACGCCGTTTCACAGCTCCTAGTCTGAAGGCTGTGTTAGAGCCAAAGGACTGACAATCTGTGGAAAGAGCAACCGCGCCGACATAGGAGTATGAACATGTATCAGACTCGTACAAACCGACTCCGTTCATCGTATTTTTATAGCGTTCACAAGCCTGTTTAAAGTCCATGTCATAAATATCTTCACAGCGACTACTACCTCCAACGGCCCATGAGTTGCCAGATACAAATTGAGACAAATAGCTACAGTTGGTCGTTGGCGCAATCACTGCTTGCGCATTCCCATTACAGGTATCTGACCTATAAACTATAGTTGCATCGTCTTTGTAACCGTCGCGGAATCGATAGCAAGCACTTTTTGAGGTCGTATCAGCAATATCCACACAGCGGGAGCCTATTCGTACTGCATACACGTTCGATGAATTAGTTGCCCCAAACTGCTCGCAATCAGTGTTCTCGCGAACGGTCCCCACTAGCGAGCTTGCACATGTGTCCGAGCGATAGAGCTCTACTTGATTCGAACCCCCACGAAATCGGTAAAGATTACAGGCTTGCAAAACGTTTGTGGAGTCGACCCTAGTGCATGATCCACTATTTTGAATCGCGTAGACGTAATCATTAGGACTTCCCGCTTGAACCGATTCACAGTTGGAGTTACTGCTAACAAACGCACTCAACTCGCTTTGACTGCACGTATAGCTTTGGAACAAGGATGTGGCATCAAAATTTGCTCCGCCTTTAAATGCCTGGCATGCCTCGCGAGAATTCTTTGAGATCGAATAGCATTTATTATCTCTCTTCACTCCGTAAACGTATGCTGTAATCGTCGACGAAATCCGAGAGCAGTCCGTCCGCTCATCAATTGCACCCAGAAATCTGTTCGAACAAGATGAATCCGAATAAAGCTCCACTCGTCTAGCTTGGGATCCTGAATTTTTATAAAGATCACAAGCGTTCTGTGATGACGTTCTGTCAATAGAACGGCATCCACTCCCCGAGTCAATGCCATAGACTGTACTGTCAACTAATGATCCAAACATCGAACAATTGGAAACAGGCGAGACATAGCCAAGAGCGTACGAGGAGCCGCACGAGCTCGACTGAAACAAGGCCACGGCGTTGGAATTAGATGCTGCCTTAAATCGCTGACAAGCTGACGCGGCGCTGCTACCCGAAATACTTCGGCATTGCCCGCGAACCGACACGCCGTAAACTGTACTCGTGACTCTGGAACCAATTTCATCACAATTAGCTGTTTCATCAAAAAGTGCTAGAGGATTACCAGAACAATTGGACGATGAGTGCAACGCTAAACTTGCTCCAGATAACGTTGGCTTTAACTGGTTACAGGCCTGGACGATACCACTTGAACTAATCGTGGTACACTGCCCTGTAAGTTCATTCGTTCCACTATAGATACTTCCGGTATATAGCCCCGAGAGATTTGAACACTCTGTTTGTGAAGAAACATATGCAATGGGTTCGCCACCACAGTTAGAGCTTGTTTTAAGAGCTACAGAATTCGAAGTAACCGCACCCTTAAATCGCTCGCAACCACTCAGAAGACTCGTATCTTGAATATTTTTGCAAACGCCTCCCACTCTGACACCCCATACAGCATCATTTCCAATCTGCCGTACAAGCTGTTCACAGTTTGTACCCTGCGATATAAATGCTAACGCTGAACCAGTGCAACTATCTGAGCGAAAGAGCGCGACCTCCCGAGGCGTCCCAGAACCAGGTTCATCTGGCACCACTAAGCGTTCTGATACAATATTTGAGGAAACATAGCCGCCATTTCGGGCCTGCACATTGACGTACCACGAATATGACACCCCACGTCTTAGGGATCTCTCCACCCAAGAGTTGTTGGAAGTCTCCGTGACGCGAGTCCACGCAACTTCGTCTTCAGCGCGACGATAAAGCGAGTAGCTCTGAGCATCGATTGTAGTGCTCCACGTCAATCCGATGGAGTCACCAAAGTTACTTGCGGTCAGGACGGGAGGACGCAAGCGATAGTTTGAGCATGCATTGACAAACGACTGACTTGTCACCGGCTTACAGGTTGAACTATCGATGTAGGACACGGAAAGAACCAAAGGATTTCCGCTTACCACTTGTCCCAGGGCCTGGCAGTTCGTTGTCTGATTAACAAATCCTAGGACTGCAGAAGCCGAACAATCAGTCTTGGAGTAAAGCTCAGCAGCGTTGTTATCAGACCCTGCTTTGAACAGATTACATGCCGACAAAAACGAAACTGTGCCCGTGTTCAAACAGCGAGACCCTGTCTTGATCGATTCAACATTTCCAGCAACTGATGATGCCAAGATCTCACAGCTGGTCTGGGTATTGGCGAAAGCAAAAGACTCCCCAGAACACGATTTACCACGGTAAAACCGCACATCCGAGGCCGCGACGGATCCAGGAACTCCACTCGCTTCATTTGAAACGCTAAACTGACCATCAAGGCGATACCCAGTGACGCGATAAAAATAACGCAAACCTGGTGTAACACCAGTATCAGTCCAACTTAGCACTGAACTCGTAGCTATCTCTTTAAATTCACCAACATCTCCCCGGCGCTCGATCCGGTAACCTTGCGCATCGGTGATTCTGTTATAGGAGAGTGTGACGCGATCTACGCCAACGTTAAGCGACAACTTAATTCGTTCAGGAGGCAGAGAACCCCCAGTCTTGACTGGTGTTGAATTTGAATGTGGAATCTCCACTCCGTTTATCAACGCATTCACATAGTAAGTGTAATCTGTTTGCGGTGGGAGCTGAGATTGAATATATTCAAGGCCCGTCGTATCTCCCTGACGTGCTGCCTTACCGCTTCCTTGCCGCCTGTACACGCGGTATCCCGTTACATTATCCCTAGGTGGCCAAGAAATTTTTACCGTTTGCACATCGACAGTCGCCATAAGGTTAACTAAAGTAATAGATCCCGGCCTGACCTGGACGACTGGTGACCTAGGGCTTTCTCCCGCCGCGTTTAAAGACGTTACCTGATAGTAGTAGGTTTTTTTCGTGTCAAGCGCTCCATCGACCCATGTATTCGTTCCAGAGCCAACAGAAGCGACGTGGGAAAGGCGGGTTGCCGAGGTCCCCCGATAAATGCGGTAATTCGCAGCCACCGGCATCAAGTCCCAGTCCAAACGGATCCGCTGTTGCACTGATATAGCCCGCACATTGGTGGGAGAATTGGCCCGATTCGAAGCCGAAAGAGTTGCGGTCGGCGTCCCTAGTCCACTGGCATTCCAAGCCTGCACGTAATAGAACCGGGTTTCGCCTGGTCCAACCGTCGTATCACGCCAGCTCGTCGAAGTCGTGCTAGCCACCTCTGCCATGGCTATAGCATTCGTCCCCCTAAAGATCTTGTAACCGGAGACCCCAGTAACGCGACCCCATGAAAGATTAAACCGCACATCAGTCGCCGTTAGTTTAAAGCAGCACGGTTGAGCCACTCCATTGGTCGAAGCGGCCTGAAATTCGATATCATCTGCAGAATCCTCTTTCTTGGTGATATCTGCATTATAATCTTCAGTCTTAAATGGCTCTGACTGCCCAGGCTGCGGCGCATTGCTAACCTCCGTCCGCGTCTTACAGGAGACCAGCGCAAACAAAACACAAATGAGCTTCAGCTGACAATAATAACGACTTTGTGAGATCATTTCTTAAGACTCCTAAGGACGTGTATCTTACTGCTTTCATTTTATTGCAATCGGACCCAAATGGAAGTCGGTCATTTCTACCGGGTCAGATCTGCCTCGTTCACTCTGACCACAAGTGGATTCATTCAAGACCGTGACCTCGCTGCTGTGAGAGCAGTAAACGAGGCAGATCTAGCTTTAACTACCTATAACTTAACAAGGAATCGACTTCATGGCTGGCCCTCTGATACGCGACGTTCGCCCAATGCGCTGCCTCTATGCGTCACTAAAGAATCAATGTTAAATGTTCACAAGCACAAATGTTATCCACTCACTGCACTGAGAAAATCGACAAATGCTCAATTTATAGACTGGTCTACAGCTTTTCGCATTCCACAGACCCCCGTTGATCTGGTAACGTCTCGCTTCGTTGACTTCTCCTTTGAGGATCATGCGTGCTACGTCTACTGGTCATTGTTGCCTTACTGTCATCCTGCCTACACACCAGCCAGCCGGAGGTGCGTTTTGGAATCAATCCTGCACGCAAGGGTTTCGTTCCCGCAAGAATTGCTCTTCTGTCCTGTATAAGATGGCCCGATGTTGCGACCAGAATAAGGAATCATCAACCTATAAACAGGCCCGAAGCAGAAATCACAACCATGTGTGACGACTTCGATAAATATGTTGCCGATGGGTTTGACAACCAGCCCTACATGCGCGGCCTAAGTCCCAAGCTCACTGAAAAGTTGTACACCAGCTCAGGCCTGTCGTTACCGATTGAAGGATCCCTTGCCACCGAATGGAAGGGACTGGCGACGGATTGTCAAGATTGTAAAACAGTTCCAGACTTTTATGTGAAAAGTATTCAAGATCGGCGTCCATGGCAAATTTGGCTCGCTAACTTTTCAAAGGCAACCAAGGGTGCCGACGCGCTCATGATTCCCATCCTCGTCTCGATGAATACCAGGATTGAAGATGATCGTGGCATCCTTAACTCGGTCCGTAGCGGTTCAATCGTCATTTTACTCGTTGATACCAATGACGGTTCACTTCTTTGGAGTGGTGGCCGTAAGGCTGAGGTCGTATACAAGGCCCTCGCGAACTCCGTGCCGCGAGGTGAAATGAAGGCGCCTCCAATTGAAGATTTAAAGCGACGTTTATTGACAGATGCGATTTGGATTGAATTCCCGGGTCGCCAGGTATACCGATGAAATACTGCATAAAGTAACTAAGGGTGATCACATGTTCGATAATGAGTTAGCAAAAACGAAACTCCTCGACATGAGGGCCAAGGCTCTTGATGGTGGAGGCAAAGAAAGACAAGCTCAGCAGCACAAACGCGGCAAGCTGACCGCGCGTGAACGCATTCATCTTCTGTTAGATGCCGGCTCGTTCGTTGAGCTAGATGCATTTGTCACCCACGAATGCACTGATTTTGGGATGTCGGATAAAAAATTTATTGGTGACGGTGTAGTGACCGGGTTCGGTCGTATTGATGGCCGACTCGTCTATATTTTTTCGCAAGACTTCACTGTTTTTGGCGGATCCCTGTCGCTAACCATGGCAAAGAAAATATGCAAGGTCATGGATCTTGCCGTTAAAAACGGAGCCCCAATCATCGGAATCAATGATTCTGGCGGAGCTCGCATTCAAGAGGGAGTTGCTAGCCTCGGCGGATATGCAGATATCTTCTATCGTAACGTAAAGAGCTCAGGAGTTATCCCGCAAATTTCTTTGATCTGCGGGCCGTGTGCAGGTGGCGCCGTTTATTCTCCAGCGATGACCGATTTTACATTCATGGTCGACAACACCAGCCACATGTTCATAACAGGTCCAGATGTCATTAAAGCAGTCACAGGGGAAGAAGTTACGTTTGATGATCTCGGCGGATCTCACACGCACACTGCGATCAGCGGCGTGGCCGATAATCGCTTTGCATCTGAGCAGGATATGCTAATCGCGGTAAAAGCGTTGTTAAGTTACATTCCCTCAAATAATCTTGACGATGCGATTATGACCAATGATCCTGCAACTGATACCAGCCTTTCGGGTGAACTTGAAACGGCGAAACAAAAAATTAATAAAATAGTCCCCGCAAATCCCAATCTTCCATATGACATGGCTGAGGTGATTCGTTGCGTTGTTGATCCAGGAAGTTTTTTTGAAACCAAACCTGAATTTGCGCCCCATATCATCACAGGGTTTGCGCGGCTTGCTGGACAATCAGTTGGTGTGGTTGGCAATAATCCAAATCACCTTGCCGGCGTACTAGACATCAATAGCAGCGTGAAAGCTGCGCGATTTGTAAGATTTTGCGATGCATTCAACATACCACTTATTACATTTGTTGATGTTCCAGGATTTCTACCCGGAACCGCTCAGGAAAAGGGCGGAATCATCCGGCACGGAGCAAAACTTCTCTATGCCTATTGCGAAGCGACCGTTCCTAAGCTAACCGTAATCACGCGGAAAGCATACGGCGGAGCTTATGACGTTATGAATAGCAAGCATATAGGTGCAGACCTAAACCTTGCCTGGCCTAATGCAGAAATTGCTGTCATGGGCGCTGCGGGGGCCTGCAACATCATTTTCCGTAACGAGATTCAAGCAGCCAACGACCAGGATACTCGGCGCAGCGAAGTGATTGCACAGTACTCTGAAAAGTTTGCTAACCCCTACATCGCAGCCCAAAAAGGCTATATCGACGCAGTCATTCTTCCCGAGGAAACTCGGGACTATCTAATCAAGGGCCTACGCGCCTCTTCCACCAAACGCGAAGAGGGACCTAAACGTAAACATGGCAACATTCCTCTTTAAAGGTAGGGATTTTCAACTATGGCCATTGACACTAAAGTATTGAAGAAACCAATCAAACGGCTTCTAATCGCGAATCGTGGTGAAATCGCTGTACGCATCATTCGTGCAGCGCAAGATCTTGGAATCGAAACAGTGGCGCTTTATAGCGATGCAGACCAGTTTTCCCTGCATGTAAAACTAGCCGACTACGCCGTGCGTCTTCCAGGAAACACACCTGCGGAGACCTACCTAAATATACCGGTCATCGTCGCAGCTGTGAAGTCGTCCAAAGCTGATGCGGTTCATCCAGGCTATGGATTTCTCTCGGAGAATGCTGATTTTGCTGACGCCGTGACAAATGCTGGGGCAAAGTTTGTAGGACCGTCGGCAAAGGCCATGCGCCTTATGGGCGACAAGATCGCAGCAAAGCACCTCATGAAGGAGCACAAAGTTCCTTGTGTTCCAGGATCTGAAAACCCATTGCGTGATGTCGAAGATTTACAGCAACATGCAAAAAGCATTGGTTTTCCAATGATCTTAAAAGCCGCAGCTGGAGGCGGTGGACGAGGCATGCGAGTGGTTCGAACCATGAAGGAGCTGGATGAGGCATTTGCGGCGTGCACGAGAGAGGCACAGAGCTACTTTGGTAACCCGGCGGTTTTTTGCGAACGCTATATCGAAAACCCAAGGCACATTGAGGTTCAAGTACTCTTTGACGAGCACGGAAATGGAATTCACCTGTTTGAACGCGATTGTTCAATCCAACGCAGACACCAAAAACTAATCGAAGAAGCACCCAGTCTTTTTTTGAACCCAGAACAGAGAGCTGAAATTGGGCGACGAGCGGTCGTTGCCGCGAAGGCTTCCGGGTACGCGTCTGCTGGCACAATTGAGTTTATCTGCGAATCCCCAGAGAAGGTCTACTTCATGGAGATGAATACACGCATTCAAGTTGAGCACACCGTTAGTGAAGAGATCTCTGACGTGGATCTGGTGCGTTGGCAGATCTTGATTGCCTGCGGGGAAAAATTACCCTTCAAACAAGAAGACATAAAGCTTCGCGGATGGGCTATCGAGGCACGCATCAATGCTGAAGATCCAGCAAAGGGATTCCTGCCCGGACCTGGAAGGGTCAATCAGGTTCGTTTTCCTGCTGGTCCAGGAGTCCGCATCGACTCCCATCTTTACTCAGGCTATGAGATACCCCAGTTTTACGACTCTATGGTCGCAAAGCTTATTGTCTGGGGCCCCAGCCGCGAGATTGCCATTGAACGAATGAAACGTGCCTTAGCCGAATTTGAAATCGACGGTGTACCGACCACAGCAAAGTTTCATGAAGCGGTACTCCGCCATCCGACCTTCCTGGAGGGATCTCACAACACAGGATTCCTTGAAAAGGAAGCCGCCTATTTCAAAGATGCCTTCTCGCTCAATGATCGCGACCTAAACGCCAGGGCGGCCTTGTTAGCTGCGGTTTTAGCCAGCGAGGATCAAGCCCGTGGGAGCGCGGGTTCCTCAGCGCAAACGTCCGGCAAAACATCTGAAGCGACAGGGAGCCTATGGCGAGCCCGCGGACGAGTCAGCGCCATAACAAAAGGAGGTCTGTAAATGCATTGGTCTGTAACAATGGCAGATAAACCTCATCTGATTCAACTCCCTGATACCATCGTAGACAACACGGAATTTGACGCCTCAATCGACGGCAAGCCAGTCAAGCTGCGATGGCAGCGGCAAACCCGCACATTGTTTGTTTTGATGCCCGATGACAACGCGGGCTGGACGCCCCTAAACCTCAGAACAAGAACAGTTACAAGATTCGCCGGAGACGGTGAGCTGGCGGTCAGCGCGGAATTTTCGGCGTCAGGAGCTAGACATCCTGCGAATCTTGAAGCTACGGTCAGTCTTTATGTCCCAGGCTTGGGATCAGGGGAAAACAACACCAAAAAGAAACCCGCAGTGATTCGAAGCCAGATTACGGGGAAGGTATTGAAGGTATTTGTCAAACCGGGTGACGAAGTTAAATCTGGCGATACACTGATGATTATCGAAGCCATGAAAATGGAAAATAGAGTGGTATCACACACAGCCGGTGTCATCGATACAATCAAGGCTAAAGAGGCCGAAACCGTATCGACAGGCGCCGAACTTATTAAATTCAAATAGTTCCAGTGGCCTTTATGAAATCTCTTTTCGATCGATTTGCAATTGCCATAGCCACAGGATTTGGATCTGGTCTCGCACCTAAAGCTCCCGGGACTTTCGGCTCTGCTGCTGCAGTGCCGTTTATCTGGCTCTTTCACCAGTATCAGTGGACTCACCTGCAAACTGGTTTACTCATAGGGCTCGTATCTGTCGTTGGACTTTGGGCCACAGCCATAACCGAGAGGGTTTGGAACACTCATGACGATCCTCGAATCGTCATCGACGAGTTTGCTGGAATGTTTGTTACGCTTGCATGGTTTCCATTCGATACGTTACACATTGTTGGTGGATTTTTATTGTTTCGCTTATTTGACATCTGGAAGCCAGGTCCGATCGGCTATGTGGATGAGCATGCGCCTGGTGCGTGGGGTACTTTCTTTGACGATATTATTGCTGGGGCCTTTGCGGCTGCCGTCTTGTTCATAGTCCAACTTTTCATTTAATAACGAGTCATAATGCCAGCTGAGAATCCAAAAAAGCAAAACCTCATCACGCCGTCTGGATATGATCGCCTGTTTGCCGAACTGCGCCATCTAGCCGATCAGGAACGACCAAAATTATTGGATGAGATAGCTGCAGCGGCAGCCCAAGGTGACCGCAGTGAAAATGCAGAATACATCTACGGCAGACGACGTCTTAGAGAAATTGATCGGCGCATCAATTTTTTGAAGGGGAGGCTCGAGAAAGCCAAAGTCATCGATCCCAAACTCCAAAGCGGAAACAAAGTATCTTTTGGCGCTACCGTAACAATCAGCGATGAGGATGGTCGGCAAAAAACCTGGTCTATTGTGGGAGAAGATGAAGCAGACCCGTCAACCTCGCGGATAAGTTGGCTATCACCACTTGGTCGTGCTTTGATGAATAAAGAGGTTGGCGACTTTGCCGAAGCCCACACACCCAAAGGGCCAATAGAATATACAATATGCGGGATCAAATTTGGCTCGTAACACCTGGCTCAGACGGTAAGATCAGAGATTATCACCTGTCATTGTTTTATGATGATTTACAAAGTCTAGTTATCAGACGATCAAACGCCGATGCAAATTTACTAATATCACGAGCACCCAAGGCCGATGGTCCGCCAGGCAAGGCTCCTGTTGAGCGGATTTCCGCAGAAAGATTGCGAATGGCTAAACGTTCCTGAACATTCTCTTTATTAAACTCTTCGCCCCGACTACTGAGGCCAAACGCCCCCTTGGCAACGATGGCCGATGCCAAAGGTATATCGGACGTTATAACTAAATGACCCGGAGCCACGTGCTCAATAATATATTGATCAGCAGCATCAAAACCTCCGGGGACCACCACCATTTTGATAAGTCCACCTGCAGGTGCATGCATGTAGCTATTGCCAACGACGATCACAGGGACCGAAAGGCGCATGGAAGCCTTGAAAACAATATCTCTCATCCGGCCTGGGCATCCGTCATTATCGATCCAAATTTGCACGTGCTGGCTTCCTTAAACTACGCTTCTACAAAGTCAAAACCTGTGAATGCTACAAGTTAAGTTAAGCAATACTAACATTTTAAGATAGGAAAAAGAAAGGACCCATCTTAGAGCTGATGGCGATATGACAATTAAAAGCGCCAGTCTAATCACGCCTCTTATCGATACGACTCAACGTTGCCGGATCGACCCCGACAAAGGCTGCTATCTCTGATCGCTTCAACCTGGATTCAAACTTTCCGAAATTTTCACGGAAAAATTGCAATCGCGACCTAGCATCACCAATCAATAATATTCTTTCCCGCATGACGCGCGCTACCAAATACTTCTCTGCAAGCAACCGTGCTGCACGATCTAAAAATGGTTGCGTCTCTAACAGCCGCCGAAAACGCTGAGCTTCCATAACGTAGATCAAACTATCCTCGACTGCAATCATATGCGCCATGGCCTCATAGCCTCCAACCACCTCTGCATAGGGACACATTATCTCACGTTCTCCAAATAAGGCCTGAATCACTTCTTTACCATCTGGGGTATCGAAGCTACTCTTAAACAAACCCTTTTGTATGTATGCTAAGCCAGGATTCAAATCACCTGCCCTCACGAAATATTGTCCTGCCTTTAACTCGACAGGTCTAAAATTATCAAATATTTCGGAAACATATTTAGGCTCCATCCGGCCAACCGCAATAAACCAGTCCGCTAAATTATTTAAGTGTTCTCTCACAAAACCCCCGGGAAATTGATCTAGATCAAAGACACACGTCACAAGAAGATCTATGATTCGGCTAACCAACGTCACCTGTATAATGAGGATTAATAAAATGTTGCAACCTAAGGAAATTGTAGATCAGTTTTTTTCAAATGTCTCAAATGGACGGATCGAGGACGCCTTCAAACTGGTATCTGATGATGTAATATGGTGGGTTCCCGAGGAGTTGCCATTTTCTGGACTTAAGGACAAGCGCGCTTACATGAATATCGTCCAAAACATCCAGCGCGGTTTCCCTGACGGATTTAAGTTGACCGTAAAAAGCATGATCGCCGAAGGAGATACCGTTGCTGCCGAAGTCGAATCAGACGGGCTTCATACTAACGGCAAGCGATACCAAAACAAGTACCATTTCCTCATCAAGATCAAAAATGGAGTTTTTATTCATGTAAAGGAGTATATGAACACCTTGCATCTAGCTCGGCTTTTGGGGTAACTCATGCCGCTTAACTGTTAAAACAAATAACGCCTCCAAACCGGTGCACGTCAACGAAGATCTCATTCACAAAATGTACTGAACATGACCACCAAGGCATTATATGTAGTGCATCAATGCCTTGGACGACTAAACCTAATTATTGAGGAGGTGGGCTCAAACGCTCCAAACCATGAGCCAACAATTGATCTTTTTTCATAAACACTTCCAAAATCCACTGATTCAAATCCCTCTCACGCTCAGGAAGGGTTCCTGGGTCATACCGTGTTGCGTGAAGTCGCGCCTTGTAGCCACCCTTCAAAAAAAAGGCAAGAAGTTGCGGTGCACCACCCTCATATTGAATCGTGACATCATACACCGTTTGAAGATGACCAGACATCCCTTGTAGACACGCATGAATTCCTCGACCTCGGGGAATCAATACATGATCTAAAACAGGCAGTCCCTTGCGCTGAGCATAGGCACGACTGGTTGCAAATTTGGCCGGTTTCATCCGAGTTCCCTCAGGGAAGATCACAAGCCAGGTTGGCAGCTGTCCATCACGCAACTTGGCAAATGTTGCGCGAATAGAATCAGCGTCTTTTGCCCAATCTCGTTTTACGAACAATGTATTTAAAAACATCATGCCCCACCCCAGTCCTGGGATGTACTTCAGCACATCTTTTGCAAACCATTTAATCCAACCAATCGTCCCAACATGATGTGCCCAGCTCCAAATCAAAATGATATCACTCATTGACTGGTGGTTTGCAAAGACAAGCGAGTTTTCCGCCTTAGGAGGCTCACCGGTTACGACTAACGTATTTCCACACAGCCTCGCGCCAGCTACGACGAAGCCGCCGAAGAACTGCTTAACTGACATATTGATGCGCATAAACGCTTTTCGATCAAAAGGCAATACAGCTAACGTCAGTAATTGGAACATGTTGATCGGAACCAAAATAGCGCAGATCGCCAACATGACCAAACTTCCGCGACAAACCTTCAGAATCTTGATCATCGTCTCTTTGGTCCTGGTTTAGTTTGCGTATCGCTGTGAAGTCTTCGAAAATGCTCAATATGAGGTTCTAGGCACTTAACAACCTCGTCCACCGTATCCACGACCTGAACCATGCGCATGTCGTCACGGCTCATTAAATTCAAGGAAACAGGGCCGTCCTCCAGATACTTTATCAACGGATCAAACATACTATGGCCAAGAAGGATAAATGGACGAGGTTTGATGTGGTTAACCTGCATCAGCTGCCACGTATAAAACATTTCAAGGAGTGTTCCAATCCCTCCCGGAGTGATCACAACTGCATGACTAATCCGCATAAATTCATCAAGCCTGGACGAAAATCTCCGATGATGATGCTTCACATCTAAATGCGCATTGGCGTCTGTTTCAAACGGTAACTCGATGGGCAGCCCAATTGATCGACTCAAATTACTGCCATCCTTAGCACCGCGATTTGCAGCTTCCATCAATCCTGGGCCACCGCCGGTCACGATATCAACACCGCGACGCGCCAGCTCCTTGGCGAGTTCGTAAGCCTGCTGATAGAAAGGACTGTCAACACCGATCCGAGCAGAACCAAAAATACAAACTCGGTAGAACTCTGTCTCCATCTCAGTTAAAATATTGTCAATGTCAGCAATCACTTCGTTGAGTTGTTGGACTTTATTGCTGAGAAGCTTCCGGATTTTCTTGCGCTCAACCATGACAGGGCCCTTTTGTAAGTTAGATTTCCTCCCATTTTCAACCCTTTACCTATAAAAGTCAATGCGTTAGCGATTATGGGCAATGTGTGGTCACTTAACTCCTTCCTTCCGCAGCCGATATCCCTAAAGGACCTTAAGACATAGAGGGTTACATACTTTGATTAGACACACAAAGCGATGGTCAATTCAGCTGGTATTCGCCGCCTTGGCGTTACCACTGAACGGCCAAGTCTTGCTACAAAAAGCAAAGCCCGTGGATGGCAACACACTCGGGTTTTTGATTATGGGCACAATCGCTCAGAAAACTCCCGACAACAACGTTGCTCTTGTAAAGGTTCTGTCGAGCGGACAGGTAACAGCGGTTAAGATCAATCATATAATAGATACAAAATATAAAGTCACTGACGTATCCGAGAAATACATCCGCGTCATCACCCGAGACGCCAAACACTATCTTGTATACTTGGAAAAATTTGCTGGCGAATTCCGATCATCGCCAAGTGATCAGCGTGGCCCAGCGGTCAACCCTAACGGCAATTACAAAGAAGATGGCTTTGAGCGTTCAAATGGTAAAGTCACAATGACTAGTACTTACCGCGACAAAATCGCCAACCACGACCTCTCAAAAATTCTCATGCAAGCCACAGCTGAGCCTGTGGTGCAGTCTGGTCTAATTGTAGGCTTTAGATTGTATCAAATCGATGAAGACAGCATTTTCACAAAGGGCGGCCTAAGAGACGACGACATCATTACGTCACTCAATGGATTAAAACTTAACAGTGTGGCTGGAGCCATTTCTACACTTAAGTCCTTGAAAGACACATCCTCAATTGAGGTGGAGCTGCTACGGGGCGGAGAACCCACTTCGATCTCCATCTCTGTAAAATAGCATGATGCGCCTCCCACTAAACTATCATAAGACTAAACTAAATTATCACCTGGTGTTTTTAGCTACCTTCTCAGCTACAACCATTGGGCTATAGCCTAAATTAACTCCCCAGGCATTAATCTGGTCTCGCAAGAGATACACGTCTCCACGGGACGTGGTGGCTGTTGTCTCAAGCTTGGTCCAACGAGCTGCGCTTGAGTTTGGAATCCTCACGATATTAGTTCCAACAAAATATAAGGCCTCAGTGACGGTCGCGCCTGGCTGTTCCAGCACGTATTTAGCGATCTCATGATCCACCTGACTAAGAGGACCCGACTGGGGTGGCTGGCCTGTCTGATTACCCCTGCGGTAAACATCAATGATGGCAGCAGCGAGGCGTTGAGCTAGGGCTTCCTTAATAGGGGATTTAAACGCAAGTATCTCGGACAAAATCGCATCTTTCTTGCCATAAAGCTTGCCACCAGGCATGACACTCCGCTCAAGGGACTTCCACTGTTGCTCAAAGGTTTGTGAAGGATTTTTATCCTTCATATGATTTGCCTTTAACTGAGCAAGCGCAGCAGAAATTCCAATCTTCTTTTGGATAATCAAATTTGCGACCAAAATGTTTGGATCGCCACCAGAGTTAACTCCGCCTAGTTTACTGCATTGAATCGATGACTTCCCAAAGTCTGCTTTTTGGGACAAACACTCAAGCTTTGCCGAGCTTACGGAATCTACCGCTGTCATGGAGACTTTAAACTTTACGGGGGCGAGCCGAACCGTATTACTATCACCCTCCAGATCAATCACCCCATTAGATTTTGGTACTGAAACATCAAGCGAAGACATTTTATATTGCTCAAGTCTCCCCTCACTGGAATTGTGTGCCAAGCCAATAACCGTCGAGCTTGCGGAATCAGGCGTGATCGTGACAGATTGTGAGACCGTAACCCCGCTTCTTAACCGCGATACTCCGCCTTTCGGCGGAAGGCACGACCACAAAAGCCATGGAACCATCATGACAAACGCTACTTTTGCGACCATAAATGAGCTCCTTACCTACACCGCACGATCACACGTGCAGGCTTTTCAAGTTTCAACGTTGCCACTCCGGTACAGGACTTTGTCTCGTATTTGAACGTTAACGTTAACTTCAGTCTGAGCTCACCTAGTTTGTGAACCTTTCCCTGCTCAAGGAGGAGGGATTTGGGCAGACTAAATGTCAGATCGTCGAGTTCGTAGCTCATGTCACTCAGTTTTGCCTTTACCCCTGGACCGAACGTAACAACCGGTGCACCCTGCTTTGAAATCACAGCACCTATAGGAATCCGTTGCGTCAAGTCGACCCCAGCCGGCAGCGGATCTGACCTCAGGGGATCGGAGTTCTGGGAGGAACTATCCTGCGGCAAACCTCCCGTATCAGGCTCCCTCGGTGGTGTTATAGGTTCGGGGATCGGCGAAGGCCCAGGAGACGGATCAGGCGATGGTATCGACGGACCATCTGGTTCGGGCGATGGCCTTGGACCTGGCTCGGAATCTGGTTTCGGACCTGATGTGGAGTCCGGACTAGGACGCGGACCGGGACTCGGTGAAGGTCCAGGGCTTGGAGAAGGCGAAGGAACTTCGTCACCATCCCCATTACCTCCGCCATCAGGTCCACCTGTATCTGAGCCGAGATCCCCACCACCATGGTCTGGGATAGGTGAAGGACCAGGACCAGGACCAGGACCAGGACCAGGACCGGGACCGGGACCGGGACCAGGACCAGGACCAGGACCAGGACCAGGACCGGGACCAGGACCAGGACCTTGATCTGATGGACCGTCCTGTGATTCAGAACCTAAGTCACCACCACCTGAGTCTGTTGGCCCGCCAGGTCGACCACCGTCCCAGCCACCATCGGATGACTGATCTTGCTCGGAATCAGACCCTAAGGGGGGCTTGTTACAGTTTTTTGACGGCGCATCTTTGGTTTCAGCGCAGGGATTTTGGAATTCAAGTTTGCGTGCGCCCTTTTCGCAGGCCGCAAGCCCCAATGCAATGGTAAAGATTAACAGCCGTGGAATCATTTATTCCCTCCGCCAACTTGTATCGGAAGGTATCCCACGGTTCTTTAACAAAACTGTAAAATATCCACTACCGCCAGTAAAGTTGCCTATCTACAAGCGGCTTGAGCGTCAGCAAGTTATAGAGTTTTGTAAAACGATTATGAGTTGAGACATCATCCTGTCGCCATAATCTAGAAAATTTTAAGGAACTCACTATCTGACAATTGCTTCCAACAAATCCTCTAGTTGTCGATCCTTAAAATCGCGGATCGATAACAGTGCTGGTCCGAGGGTGTCTCGATCATACAATGTTTCGACAGTAACAAGAGCACAACCTGCAGCTCGAGCGCTCGCAACCCCGGCTCTTGAATCTTCGAAGGCCAAACATCGTTCGGCAGTTAAACCAAGTTCTGATGCTGTTTTAAGATAAATTTCAGGGTCGGGCTTAGGCCGAACAACATCATCCACAGTGAGGATCGTATCAAAGTGATCGTAAATTCCGAGGCTACGTAAAACTGGCTCTACTTCCTCTCTCGATGAACTGGTTGCGACTGCTAGCGGAAAATGATTTTCCTTAATCTTGTCAATGACAGCAACGACGCCTGCCACAGGATGGCACTCATCTGGAACACGCATCATATAAAACTGTCTTTTCATCCTTAATACTTCACATGGTGACAGCTGGCCCCGCCACGCGTGAGATAAGATCATCTTCAAATCGTGATCAGATCGACCTACACTGTCCTCTACAAATCCATCTGGCAGTTTGAGACCGACATCCTTAGAAAGATCTTGCCAGGCTCGGATATGAACGTCTTCTGACAAAATGATGGTCCCATCAAAATCAAAGATAAAGCCCTTTATACCAAGGTTATCCATGATCACCATCCGACTTTTTTGTTCGCAACACCCCCGATCCCCCGTAAATCAGATGCCAGCGCCGAAACAGCACTTCTAGGGGAAGAGCGAGCAACAAAAACCAAATGACTGAATAGCCGAGCGGCCAGTAAAAATCCCTCGTTGACTTCATCTTGTCTGGTAACGACTTACCATCCTCGGATCCCCAAGCCTGTAGCCATTGCTCAATCAAACGACTACGCTCCAAATCAGCATTCACAAACGTGGCGCCCGTAATCTTGGACAACTGTCTGAGCTTGATCGCCGATGGTCCAGTTTTCGCATCGGGTAGTGTCTCTGGAATAATCGTCCAACCACTGATATTCAAACTACCAAAGGAAGGATGATCTGCCTCAAGTCGCAATTGACACAGTGAACCCTCCACAATACTAGCTAGTACTTCACCCTCTGCCTCAACAGACTCTCCTGACGGAGTTCCAAACAGCGCTTTGTCAGAGGGCGCGGTCACTCCACAAACGCTTACACGAAGTGGTGAGGCCCCCTTTATATATTTGGCAGCTGGTCCGTAAAATGAAGCATGCCACTTAACTTTACTCCCGTCGCCGGTCACATGGTTTACGTTGAAATCCCGAACCGTCAGAGATCCCTTCACGTCACCGCGGGTCAGCCACGTCAACGCACCGTCAAGAAATGCATGATAATCAGAGCGCGCATTCATGGGATTTGACGACATAGCAAGGCGCCAGATTGAATCACTAAACAACCACAGAGCTCTTCCACGTCCCGGATACGATGCCACCGCCAATGGGACTGTGCGCCCGTTGGCTAGCCGCGCATTCAATAGAGGCGTAATCTCTTTGTCGTTAAATTTAATGCTTTCCATACGGTGCAGACCCTTCATATTCTGCACAGCGCCTAGCCGAGGCCCGAGAGCAAGCCAATTCTCATAAACATTAGCCAAAGATCGTTGGGATGCACCGGGAGAGGCCATCTCGATCTTAAAGGACGCTTCAGGATCCCATGAAGATCCCATTCCCCCAAAACCATCATCAACTCCAACTGCGCTAGAGGGCGAAGACATAGTTGCCGCTGATGCCTCAACTGCAAACGGAAGAAGTCCCGCCAGAGACGAACCAGTGGTGTCCATTTCCGTTAAGGCACGAGGTCCGCCTATAAACAACAGGCCGCCCCCATCTTTGACGAACTTTGCAAGATTTTCCTGATACTCTGGCTGCAAAAAACGCATCAATGTGAAGTTTTGCATGACAATCACCCGAAAGTTAACCAACTCTTCCTTAAACAACCGCTCCACAGGGAACGGAATCAAACTCATATCTCTTTCGCTAACTTGTTGACTATCCCAAGGATCTCTTAATATAAAAAAACTGATAACATCAAATTTCGGCTCCGCCTTCAAAAATCGACGCATAAAGCGCCCGTCCCAAGCAGGAGAACCGAGCAAATGCAAGACTCCCACAGTATTAGGCAGTACATCGAGCGCACGAGCTTGAGTGTTATCCCACGTATCAAGCTCTCCTTCAATGGCGAGCGCCCGAATACTTAGATTGTGTGGCCCTCTCTTTGGTGCAGGAAACGACAATTCTACATCCGCTGCCTCAGCCCCTGAGCCAAATGATGCCTCCGTGGTTGCCACAATGCGACCATCGAGCAAAGCTTGGACTTGAACGCGCTGAGGGTCTGCTTTTTTCTGTCCATCCTTCGGATCTATAATCACGCGTTCGATTGATGCTGATACCTGAACACTCTTACCTTCGAAGGCCAAGGGAGCAACAACAACTGATTCTACACTCACCCCAGGAAACCTAGGCGCACCAAACGCGGCGATCAACCCTGATGTTTTACTGAACGACCGACTGTCATCACCGGTCTGGCTGTGACCACCACCCGGACTAAGACCACGCCCCCTAAGCCGAGTATCCCATGACATCGCCGGTCTGTAATCACCGCCATCACTCAGAAGAATCCACGGTTCACCGCCGGTTTTATAAAGCCACGGCTCGAGCACTCGACTCAAAGGCGTGTAACCCTCATCAGCCTGGGAACCAAGTTCAGACAACATGGTAACGCGCGGGAGACAACCAAACTGCAAACAAACGTCATCAATTCGTTTCAGCAACGTCTTGGCTGCAACCGACCCTGACGTGCCACTGACTTCCTGGCTATCCATACTCTTCGAGTCATCGACCAAAACGTGTACGGGCTGCAGCGCCACAGTTCCAGGAATCCGCTTTGTGATCGTCACAGGAAACAGACTAAGCACCATGGGAAGCGTCCATGCAAATCTACACAAAGCCGCAACAGCTGCACGCACTACACCAATGTCGCGGCGCCACAGCCAACCCAACCCCCCGCATAGTACTGCCCAGCTCAAAATCACTAGCAGCATCAGGGAACCCTCAGTCGCTTCAAAATCTCAGGTAAATGAATCTGGTCACGCTTATAATCCGTGGTAAAGGCCATCATGAGGAGATTGACAAAGATTCGCACCTGTTGCTCGTAATCAACGTTCGCCTCACACGTCCACTTTGCGGGCTGATCCGACAGCGCAGCTAATAAAGAATAAGGCGAAGCGATTGCAACAACGCGCCCATCAAACGAAAAAATTTTCCAAGGTCGACCCCGACAGGTTGGCAGCGAGTTTAACAGATAAAAACTCCGCATAAATTCATGATCCGGGGCGATGGCAGTCCATCCCGTCGGGCGAACAGTCCGTTGCATCAGAGGCTGTAACATCGACTCAAGAGCCGATTCGGACTGGCTATGATCGACAATCAAGATGCCACCTCGTTTAAGCCAAAGGCCGCTTGGGCCTGAAATACGACCCGTTTTATCCGCAAGTAATCCAGGGTTCGCAGTCCAGATCCAAGGAAGCTGCTCTGTTTTTACATCGAAACTGGCAAACAATGACGGCTGGCCCGCAAAATCCAAACTCGTGCGCGATGAAACTTCACGCGACAAATTTTGGAACTGGAACTCACCTGATGGCTTTACCCCTAGCCACTCAATCCTAACCTGTGCAAATACGACTTCATATCTGAAGGGCACACCAAAGGAAAGTACGATCAACAAACGAATACCCATCTGATTTATTTTTCGTCGTCGCCACAACCATACAAGTTCAATACAGATCGCGATCAACACACACGCCAATAGCATTCGAATCCAAGGCTGTGGATCGTCGCTGTCTCGTTTCGATGGCGCCCTCATCCGACCTGCAACGCCTGAAGTATTTAAAGAAGGTGGCAGATCACTTGCCAGAGTATTTGCAAGCATGCTTTCTCCAACAGGAACGTTTGTCTCACGGAGAAGCTGTGTCTTTCCGGAAGACGGGTCAGTTTCCATACTTATAATTGACATAACATCAGAAATCCGAGGCCAAATTCCACGCACCCCATCCTCTGCAGTCAGACCACCCATCCCGCCCCCTGAAGCGAATGCTGCAAGCTGACGCACAAGCACCGGGAAAACTCCCCAGGTCAAACCAGTTTGTCGCATTGGCCGTAGTGGAATCGTAAGTAGTGTAAAATCAAGATTTCTGTCACTCTTGGCTAGTCTCAAAGCTACTGCTTGGTTTGCAAAACCAATGTCTCCACCAATTTGAGCAGCACCAACATCCACCAGTGTCGCAATCCACTGTTCTCGTGACAAGCCACCATCACACATATCTGCCGTGATGCCGACAGCAAAGTTCGATAGACAACGACACATCGCTGAAAATGATGTGGGCTCACCCGTAGGAACAAACCACACTGGCACCATAGACTCACCTGTTGCCGGACACCACATATCTAAAGATTCTTGATCACCTGTCAATACTGCGATGAAGCGAGCTGACGATACCACTTCAGGAATATCGCCTTTAATCTTAGATGGCCACCGATCAAATCGCTCCACCTCAAATCCTGAAACCTGAAGTGCTGTTTCCAGCGGCATCAAAGCATCCTCAAGCCGGAGCTCTCCAGATGGCTCTCCAATCACAACCACACGATCACGCCGCCCTAAAACAGGCGATCGAAACTTATTATCCATCGTCATCGCATCGCCACCGGAAACTTCCAACGACCACTCAATAGGCTCACCTATCGAGTCTCGAGACACAAGCGTGGCTGGCCAGGACGCGGTAACGAGTGCACTGCGACGACCTTCTGGGATATCCCAGTTTTCGGTTGCCAGTACGCTCCCGCCAAGGGAGGCCGTAATCGTCCCAGATGAGGGACGAACAAAAGCTCCTTCTGCGATTTCAACCTCCCAATCCATCGTTAATGAACCTGGTGCACTTGTGAAGCGAGCATCCTGAATAAACACATTGGGCAGACGCGGACGCACAGATCCACCGTCAACATCCACGTGCCGAATATCTGAGTCAACAAGTAAATACTGCCATTGAAACCCACTCCAGCTATGCTGATCGCGATCCGACACAACAAACAGCTGATCAATTTCACCAATTCTGGTTATCTGCGCGCGAACGCCAGAACCAATTTTCCCGCCGCCTCGATGAAATCCCAGTCCTGCAATCAAATCGGCAGCACTGGAGGCTCCAGTTAGCTCGTAAACATCAGGACCATGACTAGTTCCAAAAGTCACCCGCGCCCGAGATCCCAGCTGTTCCAAAATTGCAACAAGCTTTTGACCCAATTCACTAACCGTAACTTGGGCTGATACCGAGGGACTCATATCCACATAAACATGGACTTGAGAAACGCCAGGCTCAAAATCAGAAAAAATTTTCAAGCTCGGTTTGGTCGTCCAAAGCAAAAATCCCAATCCACACAGAAGAAACATGAAAAAAGGAATCATCGGTGGTTTTTTTATGATGATACGCGGTAAACGACTTACAGGGATCTCCAAAATCCTAACAATTGGAAACCAAAAATCCTTGAGCCGTTTGCGAATGATCCACCAAATCAGACCAGCACCCAGCAAAGACATTGCCGTCACGGCAGTCGTTGCTGAAAGAGAAAATAAAGATTGGAGTGCCGATACGACCATTAATCAAGGGCCTCCGAGGTTAACCAATGAAAAAAATCACCGACATTAGTCGCATCAGTAATCGCTAAATAAACCCCACCGCGCCTCGTTGCAGCTGACTTCACGCGATCTGACCAGGCCTGAACAGCTTCCATCAAATAAGAGCCTGACTTTAACTGGTCTCCCAGATAAATCCTCGGCCCCCGTCCCTCATCTCTATAGCCAACGGCTTCGTCCATCCAATCCGTCGTACGTTCAAGCTGACTAAAGACATGTAAAACTGCAACTCGCTTTATGTCCATCCAAACCGCAGGCAGATGCTCCTGACTTAAAAAGTCACTAAGCCACCATACGCAATCAAACGTTGATGGATTCCATTGTTTAACCCCCATTAAAGACTCTAACGCGGGGACAAATCCTTGCTTCAAACACAGTTCATACATGGCCGAAAGGTCGGCTGGACTCCTGGGCGACCAAGCCCTCGTAACCTGATTGTCACTATCAAGAAAACTAATAGAAACCACGTCACCCATGGTCAAATGTGCGTGCGCCAAATAAATTGCCACGCGACAAGCAATCTCAATTTTTTCTGGTAGACGACCAAGTCCACCATGCTCCCCGATCGCGTCATTCTTAGGCCAAGCTAGCGTGTCAGATTGATCGATGACGATTGAAATTTTTGCCGCGGCCTCATCGCGGTGCTCGCGTACAATCAACTCGTCTGTTCGAGCATAGGCCTTCCAGTCAATCAAACTAATAGGATCACCATGAATATACAAACGAGAATTTTCAGGACTTCGCGAGACCCTGCGTAATGACATGATTAAAGAGCCATGCATCCGTGGAGATGACTTTACGCGCGTTGAGGCAAGGTTCTCAGGCCAACCAGGCTCTAGCTCCGCAAGCGTATACTTTCGACTGAGATGACTTTCCATGAATCAATCACATCCACTCATTAATCGATGCCTAAAGCCTGATTCCCACGATCTGCCTGAATGCGCTCTAGTAATTGATCCACAACTTGATCTTCCGTAATACCCTCCCTTGCCGCATGAGCAGCAAGTCTGATTCGATGCCGCAATACAGGCTTGGCCATGCGCTTAATATGATGCCAGCGCACAACCTCACTCTGATTTAAAAGAGCAAAAGCTCGACTTGCAGAAATCAAACTAATTCCAGCTCGAGGGCCCGCGCCATACCAGAGGGCGTCTTTAATCTGTTTAGGACATAATTCGTCCTCCGGACGCGACGATCTGACAAGATCGGTGACTATCGAAATCAGCGCATCATCAACGCGAATCTGTCTTGCCCGATTCATCACACTTGTCAGGGTTTGCGGTGAAAGCCGGTCGTTACTGGCCAACCAATTGACCTTTTCACCAACAAGCTCTCCACGGGCGTGAGACGCTAACATTTGCTGCTCAGCATCTCTGCCCGGGTAACTCACCAAAGTATGCATTAGAAACCTGTCCATCTGCGCTTCGGGGAGAGGAAATGTACCCTCTGATTCAAATGGATTTTGTGTTGCAAAAACTAAAAATGGCTGCGGCAGCACATGTCGCTTACCTGCAACAGTGATGGAGCGTTCTTGCATGGCCTCTAGCAAAGCCGACTGTGTCCTTGGCGATGCGCGATTGATTTCGTCAGCCAGCAAAAGATTTGTAAAGACCGGCCCACGGGAAAACTCGAAACTTCTTTTTGAAGTTTCAGGGTCGATGTTGAGGATCTCGCTACCCAAAATATCGGATGGCAAAAGATCGGGAGTAAATTGCACACGACCGAATTCCAAACCAAGACTGCGCGCAAACACACGTACCAAAGTTGTCTTAGCCAAACCAGGCGCACCTGTGAGCAACACGTGCCCACCGGCAATCAAACACGTCAATGTCTCAGTGATCAAATCATCTTGACCGAAGATCAATGACGAAATGTCCGACCTCAGCTTTGCCGTCACGTCGGCGGCAGACTGTAGCGTCATCTCTCCACCAGCACCGTTTTCCATCCCGCCATGATCAAGTGTTTGACTCATTCCGTCACATCCTTTTGAACCTATGAGTTTCAAAAAAAACATTACATTTTAGCGCACTAACCGATTATATAAATCATCCCTTAAAGCTTTCATCATTATAGCCCCCGTCTGCGCTGGATACCACACTTTGTTGCCGGGTGTACGAAGATCCTTACACCCTGAAACGGGTAGGAATGTCCGTCACAGTTAAATCAAAATGACGACGGCTTTGCTATGGTCAGAGTCACTTCAGAAGCCTACTCTGACAACACGTTAAGGGCATGTTGCCCTCAAGTTTTACTCAGGAGTTTAGTCATGAAACTTTGGACAGCGGGGTTGCTTGGTCCCAAAAAAGAAAGCCTTCTGCATAAAAATTCATCAGAAGGGAGCGTGACGATGGAGTACATCATTGTGAGTACATTTGCACTCTTGGTCAGCATATCTGCGGTCACGTGGATAGGCAAAGTCGTCAAAGATCAGGTCGAGAAAATGGCCAGTAAAGTGGGGAGTGATGCCGGTGAGTTTGACGTTTCCTGGGATTCTGATCCATGAACCACTTGCTCAGCGTGATCATCAATGGACTTCTATGTATCGCCGCCATAGAGGTACAAGTCGTCACAAGAACTATTCTACATCAAGTGACCGACCTTCGGTGGCAGATTGCCGGGAGTCAGGAACGCTGCCCCTCGGCTAAGGAGAGCGGTTGTACGGTAACCGTGTCGGCGAGGAGTTTTGGGCATTGGACACCGTGCGATGCAGACCATCCCCCTAGCGGCGCCAACCTCCCGATGTCTCGGTGGTTTAAAGTTACGGGACACTGCCCCGTAGCAGCCGGGCTGTTTACATTTCAAGTCCCGATGCCTGAACAAATGATTTTACGATGACCCTCAAGCGCCGCTCCAGGACGTAATCAGATCGGGTAGCTGAGTCAACTCATCACTCAACTGGATGATGGCCTGATGAAGACGAAACCCTTTACAGATTATCAGCGTTATCATCAGACCACCGTTTCTCAACCAACATGCGAGTTTCCTTGCTTAAAATAAGCCAGCAGGGATAGAATGATGGGGGCCCAACCCACCTCTGGAGGATCTCTTGTATTTTGCCGTTGTAAAAATTACGTTTGAAAGTGAGGACGGAGCACCCGCCCCCGACCGTAGAGATATGGCAGCGTTTGTTGAAAAACTTCGCGCACGGTTTCGGATTACGGTCCTCCCCTATGGCTCGATGCAAGAAGACGGCGAAACGTCATTCGCCTATACCAGTCTCGCGTCAAGCGAAGAGTCCTTGAGTAAGCAGCTCGATGCGATCGCGTCCTTTTGCGAAGAAAGTGGGATGGGACGTATCGCTGATGAAGCCGTCTTGATGGACCATATAGACTCAATTGGGGATGAATAAGCACTCTGACTTTAAGATCGTGCCAATAGCAATTTTGAGAGACCTCAACCATGATGCCAGACATTACAGCACCCCGAATTTTTTAAGAATATTTGATACACTAGAGCCAAGTTTTTTAAAACACACCGACATCTGGTATCGAACCAAATTTTCACAGCCTGTCAATGTTCAATCAAATATAGCGAAGTCATCCCCAGCGCCAAGCCTCGGGGATCTCTTCCTGACCAAGAAACGGAACACCTCAACAGCTAAACTTAATCTCACGCAGCATTACAACTCGCCACAGCAACCAGCACCCCAAAAAACCGTTAACGGTAACTCTGAGCCGTTTCCACGTAATCCTTGGCCGAGCGTTTCAAAAATAGCAACTCATCTGGCGTCAAAGGCCTAACGGGCTTTGCCGGAGACCCCATGACCATCATACCTGAAGGCATCTCTTTACCCGGAGTCACAACAGATCCTGCCGCTATGAAGCACCGGGAGCGAATCACTGCACCGTCAAGAATCGTTGACCCCATACCAATCAAACACTCATCTTCAATGGTACACGCATGAATCACTGCATTGTGCCCAATCGTTACATCACTGCCAATCCTTGTGGGTCCATATTTTGAGGTCACGTGAACTGTTGTATTGTCTTGAATATTTGTGCGAGACCCAATGCTAATTGTATTCACATCACCACGGATGACTGTGTTGAACCAAACACTGACGTCATCACCAAGCTCAACTTGTCCAATAACAGCTGCTCCGCTCGCGAGAAAAACATTGCTTCCAAGCTTTGGCTGATAGCCACACCACTTTATAATCGACGCATTAGGCATAATGATCATACAGTCAACTCCTCAAAAAACTACCAAACACCCGGGCGGGGGCGATACTACATCACATTTAGGACATGAACCCAAATTTGCGCACCAAATGCGATGGACTTCCGCTTAGCCGAATCGTCTCCTAGATTCAATATCCTGTCACCAGGCTTAATTAAGGTCACTAGACAAAACACGCAAGAACAAAAATTATCAATAAATTCAAATTTTTAGGCACAAAATCTCTGACAACACAACGCCTCCGAAACCCATAGACTCCAAACGACTCACTCGTCTTGCAGATCAGAAAAACCGCGGACAATTTGTCTCCAAATCACATTTTACGCGACTTTATCTTGCGTGTGGCATCAAGCTCGACTGATCTGCTAGAATGGCGAACATTGATCATCCCATAATGAGGAGCACATGTCACCCAACCAA
Organism: Oligoflexales bacterium; assembly: GCA_044360315.1. Classification (GTDB taxonomy): domain Bacteria; phylum Bdellovibrionota_B; class Oligoflexia; order Oligoflexales; family RGVZ01; genus CAMDKS01. The sequence continues at coordinate 27,520 of JBIKKO010000004.1, read as the reverse complement.
ATCCAGCCTCGCGGATCTGAAACAAAACTCGAACACCTTGGACTACCCTTTATCGACGTGTTGTTGACAGAACGCTTTCTTCTACCCCCAGATCTTCTGCGACGCGCAGGCGAAGAGGTTCCAACGACCGTCGGAGACCTAGAAAGGCTATCGGGCATGCCGATTCAAGATATCTTTGCCATCATAGATGAATGCAAAGAACTTAGCCTTGACCTCTGGCTGTCCACTGCAGACCTTGAAACAATTGATAATAAAGAGGGAACGGTGATTCTCGATATGAGGCCTCATGTGACCTTTGAGACAGATCCCCTGCATCCATCGGCTAGACTCTTTCATTTGCAAAACCCTGGAACTCTGCTGCCATTTCTTAAAACTTGCACGCAAGTTATTGTACTGTCATCGACCGCAGAACATGCCTGGAGTGCCGCGATCAGTCTACGAAAAATGGGAATCAACGCCCTCTTGATCAAATCCTCGTAGCGCCGATCAGGATTGATCATTGCTATTTGGGAGCAGTTCGGCAAATATTTCCAGGTAAAATTTATGATTCACTGCTCATTGAACCAATGAAACCTGTAACCAAGTCATCCGTAACACACTTTATGAGGACCAGCGACTATGTTGACGATTACCCAAAGTGACGGCAGAGATAACCTGCTAAACATTAGCTTTCAGCTCCCGCATGGCAAATATTCCAACAAACCCTGCGTTGGCACAATCACTGTTTGCCCTGCCCCCTATTGCAATTGCTCGATCATTCGCGCAGAGATCACGTTAGATGACGAGGGCACTAAGACCCTACAGTTTGGTCTTGACATATTCGGAGAACAGGCCGCTGAAACCGATGGTTCTTCTCCAGAGAGCTATCACTTTGCGAGAGCTCTTGTCAAAAACTTGACAAACAATGATTGGGGCCAGTTAAACGATGCTTTTTATGATATGAAGCACAAGATCAGTGAGGACCCAAGCATCGAAGGTATGCCGATAGAACAAATGACTCCAAGTCACGAGCAAAAGAAAGTAATCGCCTATAACGAGTTCTTTCCTCATGCTATGCCCTTCAATATGACTCGAGACGCTTCCAAACGGCTTATCGCGGACGTCATTGATCTTTATTGCACGAACCCTCACTGTGGTTGTGATAATATAACTTTGGAGTTTTTTTCTACAACCGAAGATGACGACCTGCTGTATGACGAGATAGACTCAACGGTAACTGTATCTTATAACACCGGAGAGATCGTAACGTCTCATCGTGAACCACACGCCAAGCTCGACCCGCTTGAACTCTTTGCACAGCTCAAGCTTGAATATCCAGATGTACTTGAACGATTTCGTAAACGACATGAAACAATCAAAAAGATCTATGAGAAACGTGAAGAGCTCACTTCAACCCAAAAGCAAGATCTCTCAACGGAAAAACCGATCAATCAAATCAAAGTAGGCCGTAACGACCCTTGTCCTTGCGGGAGCGGAAAAAAATACAAAAAATGCTGCATTACAGGCAAAGAGTGAATACACAACATTCCCTGCTCACCAAAAAAGGAACCATCACCACCTACGTCCTAAATACGCCGATTGTAGATCAGTTTGCCAACGTCTAAGAACAGCCAACCGGCCCAATTTGTCTCAATTTCCAGTCCACAGTGAAATCTAAGACCAATACATTCGCACCCTTAGGAACCTACAAATTCACTAAAAAATTTACTTTAAAGAACAGCCGCCCCACTTCCGATAAACTCTGCATGATTTTTAGAACTTACACACAAAACACATCAAGGTCTATACATCACCTCGTTGGGCTCAGCGCTCTATCGTTAGGCTTTCTGTTACGCTTTGACATTGCCTTGGTCACCATGCCTTTCACTTAAGATCAGGGCGTTACGACTCCCGCTGCTAAGGCGACTGGGGTCTAACATCAACAAGAAGCAACTTCTTTAATTGAGATGCACAAATCCCAAGACCCCAGACATTTTATCTCAGATTTTTATAGGCACATCGTAACCATTTTTTGTAAGGACTCGAATAGGATCTTTCCCGGACCACCCGACTGCGGCATCTGCAACAATCTTGTAGAGCCCTTTCAGACGCTCCGACTCTTCAACAATTTCAATCATGACACCAAACAGGGAGCTCGTATCAACATATGCGAACTTTCCACCGGAAACCGCCGTACACTCAGACGCCAGTGAAAAACCTTGATTTCTGTAATAGAGCACGTCCTTTTCATAATCTCGTGTGAATACGCCCATGTGATGAAAACCTTCTCTGCCACCAGCATATAGATCTTTAAATGCTGAAGGATTATCGTCCTTCTGGCAAATTAACTCGATTTGAACAGATCCCGCTTGAGCAAGTGCAACACCAAACTTTAAACTCGTTTCTTTTCCTCGATAGACAGCACTAGCAAGTTCCATTTGCGGAATCACATAAAAAGGGCCAACTCCAAATTTATTGACCCACTCTAAGATCGATGTTTGCAAATCAGAAACAACCCAAGCATTCTGAAAAAATCTGTTGTCTGTCGGTAAGTTCATCAAGTCCTCCTGTTTTCAAAAAAAATTGGCAACATCTCCAAATAACGAAAAAGCCATCCAATTGCAGTTGAACCCCTACTTATTTTTTGATATCTCCAGCTTACACATATTTGTAAAATCTGTACATTACATGCGGCAGGTTCAAACTTAGGAATCTATGAGTATTCAATTTTTTCGAAATGTCGACGTGAGTCAGTTTTTAAGCTTTAACGAAGAACATCTTCTTCAGAACGAATCTCTGAACAATCTTATTTTAGGGCTATCTGATTCAATCAAGAAGAACTTTCTAGATTGCAAGGATCCATTGTTCGTTTCCCTTCTGAAAGACAATTCCGTCGTTGGGCAAGCCATCAGGACAGACCCTGACAGACCCCTAGCCATCACCGAGATGGTTGACGAGGTTTTGGCATGCTTAGTCACGAATTTAGCGAAGGATGACGTTAAACTTGCCGGAGTGACTGGCCCCAAGAATTCTTGCCTCAGGTTTGCTAATGAGTGGGCTAAAATTTCGGGTATGTTGAGCCAATTGGTAATGCATCAGGGTATCTACGAGCTAGCTGACGTTAAAGAGCCAAGCTACGACAATGGTAAACTAACGACCGCAACAGCTGACCGTCGAGGTATTGCCGAAAGGTACATACTCGGCTTTTTTAATGACTGCTTTCCCGATGAAAAGGACCCAGTTGCCCGTTGCAAGGAGATTGTTGAACGCAGACTTGAGAATGGCTCAATGTACTTTTGGGAAAACAGCGAAGGAGAGATTGTCTCAACTGCGTCAAAAAGTCGGGAGTCGAAACACGCAGCTACAATCTCATTGGTATACACACCAAAAGAACAGCGAGGGAAAGGCTACGCCAGTCGGCTCGTTGCACAGCTTTCTAAAAATTTACTTCAAGAGGGCAGAAAAAGATGCAATCTCTTTACAGATTTGAACAATTCAACGTCTAACTCAATCTATCAAAAAATAGGCTATAAATTCCTCGGCGAAAGTGTGCTCGTCAATTTTTGCAAACCATGATCCAACTGCTCACACGGGTCGCTGACTAACTTGATCTCGAGCACCAAGGATTCTGGCGCTTGGTGAACGCTGTAGTCGGATGGTCATGTTTTAGACCTTGGCCTGTTTATCTTGGCTGGTGTTTTCCATGCAAACAGCCTGAGCACAGAGAAAAACATCAATCAGATCGAAAAGATTCAACCATGAGCCCGCGTCATTGAAAGAAACGAAAGACACGACGATTTGAAATTTGACTAGACAGACCGAATAAATTCATTTACTGTCAATTTGTTCTAACGCAATAGCACATTAGCACACTAAATCAGGAAAGGTATCGCTATGGCCGGTGATAAACGCATTAAGGAACTCTGTAACGCTCTTTCTCAGCTAGACGACCCAAATTCGATGATGCGCTTTTTGGATGACCTATGCACACCAACAGAGCTGACAGCGATGGCTGATCGCTGGCATGTTGCAAGACTACTGAAACAAGGCATCCCCTACCGTAAAATAAACGAAATGTCGGGCATCAGCACCGCAACTATCACGCGCGTGGCTCGCTGCCTGTCGTCGGGATCCGACGGCTATAATCAACTTCTGGATAATCTAGGTGAGGCTAAAAAACGATGAGCTTCGATATACAAAGCACTAGCCGACTGCGCATCGCTATTCAAAAATCAGGGCGACTTAGCGAGAAATCCTTGAGTATTTTAGAACAGTGCGGCGTTGATATGGACAGAAAGAAGAATCGATTACTTGTTCCTAGCTATAACTTCCCAATTGAGCTCATGCTGGTAAGAGACGATGATATTCCCGACTACGTAAATAACGACGTCTGTGATATCGGAATCGTGGGTCGCAATGTCATGGAGGAAAAATGCCCGTCTAATGCGTTAAAAGAAATTCGCGCATTAGACTTTGGTTATTGTCGTCTTTCCATCGCCGCTACGGAATCAAAAAAAATAAATACCGTCAAAGATCTTCAAGGCAAATCTATCGCGACATCCTACCCCATGACGCTCAGTCGCTACCTAAAGCGTCATGACGTTCAAGCAAACATTATCACGGTCTCTGGGTCCGTAGAAATCACGCCATCCCTCAACCTAGCTGACGCCATTTGTGATTTAGTCTCAACGGGCGAGACGTTACGTGCAAATGGCCTCAAAGAGACTTTCACACTGCTACAAAGTCAGGCTATTTTGATTGGCAAAACGCAATGCGCGACAACAGAAAAACAGTTCATACTCTCACAGCTACTGCAACGCATGAACGGAGTCATCAAAGCACAAAACGCAAAGTATATCATGATGAACGCACCGTCTGATCAGATAGAACAGATCAAAACGATTCTCCCTGGAATGGAGGAACCTACCATAGTACCCCTTACAACAAAAGGCAAAGTCGCTATTCATGCTGTTGCTCAGGAGTCCATATTTTGGGAAACGATGGAACGCTTAAAAGCGATTGGCGCATCATCGATTCTTGTGGTCCCCATTGAGAAAATCATTGAATAGGACTGGAATGACGCGATGTACACGCTTGAATGGAAATTATTGACTACCGAGGAACGACAATCTGCCCTGAGTCGTCCGAACTTGATCAAGTCGCAGGATCAAGAAAAAACTGTCTTCTCTATCATTTCTTCTGTCAAGCATGGTGGAGACAGCTCCCTGCTTGATCTCACTCTGAGCCTTGATAAGGCTCACAGACGAACCGTTAAAGTCACTCGTGATGAGATCGACAAAGCTTACGCATTCGTATCTGACAACCAATTGGAGGCCATTAAGCGAGCTGCAAGTCAGATCACGACGTTTCACACGCGGCAAGTACCTGAACCAATACAAATTGAAACGACGCCGGGGGTCATGTGCTGGAAACGCGCATTGCCTATCGAAAGAGTGGGCCTATATATTCCAGGCGGCACGGCTCCGCTTGTATCAACAGTGCTCATGCTAGCTATTCCCGCAAAAATCGCTGGATGTGAGATGCGAGTACTTTGCACTCCACCGCAGAGAGATGGATCTGTTAACCCTCATATTTTGGTAGCGGCTGATCTGTGTGGTGTTAGCTCGATTTTCGCTGTGGGCGGAGCTCAGGCCATTGCAGCCATGGCTTACGGAACTGAGTCGATACCCAAAGTTGACAAGATTTTTGGACCTGGAAATTCTTGGGTAACCGCCGCTAAAATAGCCGTTTCTCTTGATCCAGGGGGAGCCGCACTTGACATGCCCGCTGGACCATCAGAGGTCCTTGTGGTGGCAGACGATACGTCAGATGCCGACTCAGCCGCTGCTGATCTATTATCTCAAGCGGAACACGGGATTGACTCGCAGGTGATTTTAGTGTCCTTGAGCAAAAAGAAGGCCGAAGACATTCTCTCAGCTATAAATGACCAGCTCACTCGCCTAACTCGAAAGAGCATCGCTAGCAAGGCTCTGGATCAGAGCAAAATTATCATTGTAGATGGAGACTTAGAAGCCCTCGAAATCATCAACTCCTATGCACCGGAGCATCTTATCTTGTTACATGCAGACGCCAAGCAGTTTTCTAATCGTGTGCGCAACGCTGGAAGTATCTTTATTGGTCCATGGACTCCAGAGTCTGTCGGTGATTATGCGAGTGGAACAAACCACGTCCTCCCAACAAATGGCTTTTGCCGCACGTTTTCTGGCCTTGGCACTGAATCATTCATGAAGTTTATCACGTATCAGGAGTTAACAGCTGACGGCTTACGAAATCTTGGCCCCACCGTTGAGACTTTAGCAGCGATCGAAGGACTTGATGCACATAAATATGCTGTTTCCCAGCGCTTAAGCAAACTGCAATCGAGATCAATCAAATGACATTTGAAGTCGATAAAATATTCAGAAAAAACATCCTTTCGATGAAAGCTTATAGTAGCGCTCGCAGCCTCGCGACCACTGGATCAATCTTTTTAGATGCGAACGAGATCCCCGATGAATTTTCGCGACTACCGGTTATCAATCGATATCCAGACCCTAAATCCGAAGATCTTAGGTCTTTACTCGCGGAATATTACGCCGTCAACCCAAACCAAATTTTTATGGGACGAGGTTCCGATGAGGCGATTGATATCCTGATCAGAATTGTTTGTGAACCATCAAAAGATGTGGTTCTAAGCTGCCCACCGACTTACGGCATGTATGATGTTGCCACTGATTTACAGGGCGCCCTAAAGCGCCATGTCCCGATGCGACTCAATGAGAATGGATTCACTCTAAATATCGAACAACTACGTTTAGAGCTTAATGATTCTTCAGTTAAAGTCTTTTTCCTTTGCCGTCCCAATAATCCAACTGGCGAGACCCTCTCCTTGAAAGACATCGAAGTCATCGCCCAGATCGCTGGACCCAATCGTCTTCTGATCATAGACGAGGCATATATCGAATTTTCTTCACAACAAAGCGCTACCACCCTCATTAAAATTTATCCCAACATTGTTGTCCTACGAACATTTTCAAAGGCGTGGGCTATGGCTGGAGCAAGATTTGGGGTCGCTATTAGTTCGCAGGAAGCCTCCGCAGTCCTTGAGAAAGTTCGGGCGCCCTACCCTATCAGCGTACCTGTACGCGACATGATTGTAGCGCAACTTAATGACGACGGAGTCACGGCTATGAAAAATCGCGTTCAACAGATCCTTGTCAATCGGGCAGTGCTCGAGGATCAACTTAAGACTTTAGAATCAGTCGACACAGTGTTTAAAAGCGATAGTAACTATCTTCTTGTGAAGGCACCTAAACACGCACGATCGATTTTGGCGCATCTTAGATCCCGGGGCATCGTGTTGCGCGACTGGTCTGGTCATCCACTTCTAGAAGACTGCATTAGGATCACTGTAGGAAGCGCTGCAGAAAACTCTATACTACTCAGCGCTTGGCAAGCATGGGAAAGGGCGCTGTATGCGTAAAATTTTATTCATAGATCGTGACGGAACACTAGTCAAAGAGCCAGAAGATTTTCAAGTCGACCGTCTAGACAAGGTCAAACTCGTCGAGGGAGTCATACCAGCCCTCCTTCGGCTGCAAAACCATGGATACTTATTGGTTATGGTTAGCAACCAAGATGGACTTGGTACGGCTTCGTTCCCATACGCCATGTTTCAACCGGTACACGACTTCATCCTTAACGTGTTTACAAGCCAGGGTGTGACATTCTTAGACATACTGATTTGCCCTCACTTTAAAGGTGATGACTGCCCATGTCGCAAACCTAAAACCGGCCTACTGATACCCTACCTTCGGGATGCTTCCATTGACTGGGAGCGCTCCGCTGTCGTTGGAGACAGACCGTCAGATGTTGAACTTGCAAACGCTCTGGGCGTCAAATCTTATCATTTGAACACCGGCGGGGGACCTTGGACGTGGGAGAAAATTTCCAGTGACTTAATCAATCAGCCTCGCCTCGCAAGCGTTAAAAGGCAGACTAAGGAAACAGTCATCAGTGTTGAGATAAACCTCGATGGATCAGGGATTTCCCACGTAAACACCGGCATAGGGTTCTTCGACCATATGTTAGAACAGCTTACACGTCACAGCGGCATCGATCTAACCGTTTCCATAAAAGGAGACCAACACATCGATGATCACCATAGCATCGAAGACGCAGGGATCACTCTTGGCAGTGCTTTGCGCAAAGCCCTCTCCAATAAAGTGGGCATAGGACGCTTTGGTTTTTGTCTCCCGATGGACGAGTGTCGCGCCGAGGCTCTGATTGATCTAAGTGGTCGTTCGTTTTCGAAAATCGCAATCCCGTTTACAACAGATAGAATTGGAACTTTGGCAACGGAACTCGTGCCACACTTCTTCGAATCCCTTGCGACATCCGCAGGCATGAGCCTCCACATCACCACCAGCCAGGGTAACAATCATCACATGGCAGAGGCTAGCTTCAAGGCCTTTGCACGAGCACTCCGACAAGCCGTCGCCATCGCTACTCCGGGTCAATTACCCACCACGAAAGGAGTCCTATGATTGCCGTAATTAAAAACACTGGTGGAACGAACATCAACTCACTGTGCTTTGCCATAGAACGCCTCGGACAACGTTATAACGTTACGTCCGACCCGCGTATTATCGCAGCTGCCGATAAAGTCATACTACCCGGAGTTGGTGCTGCATCCCATGCCATGGAGACGTTGAAACAAGACAATATGATCCTTCTGCTAAAGAGCCTCACCCAACCTGTTTTAGGCATCTGCCTGGGAATGCAGCTACTGTTTCGAGGTTCCGAAGAGGGCAACTGTGATTGCTTAGACATTATCCCAGCCAGTGTTAACAAGCTGAAGCGCACGGCAGCAGAAATTCGGATACCTCACATGGGATGGAACAGCCTCGTTGACTTTGATGAAGATTATCAACTATGTAGAGGTTTACCCAAAAATCCTTACATGTATTACGTACATTCATTTGCAGCAGAATCGGGACCATGGGTCAAGGCTTGGAGTAAATATGGACAGCCAATACCCGCTGTCGTTCAACATAGAAATTTTTTTGGCTGCCAATTTCACCCAGAAAAATCCTCATATAGTGGTGAAATCATTCTAAGAAATTTCTTAACTATGACGGAGATCCCATGAAAATATATCCTGCCTTGGACATTTTAAACAACCAAGCCGTCCGTCTGACAAAAGGATTGTTTGAGACGGCCAAAACCTATTCAACAGATCCACTAGCAGTGGCTTTGGACTTTAGGCAGGCTGGCGCTACTCACCTCCACGTCATCGATCTCGATGGAGCTAGTCAAGGCACACAGAAAAATCTTCCGACAATCATTGAAATTTGTACCCAAACAGATTTGAAACTTCAGGTAGGAGGAGGCATAAGATCGATCGACAGCGTTGAAAACCTCATTCGGAACGGAGTTGATCGCGTGATCATCGGTAGCCTGGCTGCTCTGGACAAAGACCTCACCGTGGACATCATTAAAGAATTCGGCGCCAATCGCATAACCCTTGCCCTAGACTGCAAGGATTGTGATAGCGACAGGCCTAAGGTTTGCTATCAGGGCTGGAGAGAGTCTAGCGACCTAGCAATTTGGGATCTACTTGATCAATACCGGGATCTAGGGGCCCTAAGAATTCTTTGCACAGACATTGAACGCGACGGTACACGCCAGGGTTCCAATCAGACATTCTATAAACGGCTACTCGATCGCTACCCTAAACTTAATCTTCAAGCCTCGGGCGGAATAGCGCAGCTAACTGAGATTGCCGATCTTTGTGACCTCGGGATTGAGAGCTGCGTAATAGGAAAGTCTCTATACGAGGGTCAATTCACCATGGCAGATCTACTGACCTACGAGGTTTCTCCATGCTGACACGTCGTATTATTGCATGCTTGGATGTTCATAACGGAAAAGTCGTAAAAGGTGTTCAATTCAAGGATCACGTCATTCTCGGAGATATCCTTCAGTTAGCACAACGCTATCGCGACGATGGCGCAGATGAACTGGTATTCTACGACATTACAGCAAGCGCCGAACGACGCACGGTAGATCGAAATTGGGTTGAGCAGGTCGCAGCGGTTTTAGACATACCGTTTTGTGTTGCAGGAGGCATCCGCAGCGTCTCGGATGCTGAGGAAATTTTAAACGCTGGGGCTGATAAGATCTCAATCAACTCTCCCGCAATTGGTAACCCAGGTTTGATATCTGATCTTGCTCAGCGCTTTGGAAGCCAATGTGTCGTCGTCGGCATAGATTCCCGTCACGAACATGGCGATTATTGGGTCTATCAGTATACCGGATCCGAAAAAACAATCGCAGTCACCAAGCACCGTACAGCCGATTGGATTGCGGAGGTTCAGTCACGGGGAGCTGGGGAAATCGTGTTAAATTGTATGAATGTAGATGGATCAAAGGCGGGTTACGATCTTAAGCAGTTAAAAATGGCGCGCGACATCTGTCAACTTCCCTTAATTGCATCTGGCGGAGCCGGATCCAAAGATGACTTTGCTCGTTTGTTCCAAACGACCGATGTTGACGGGGCTCTTGCGGCTGGAATTTTTCATCGCGGTGAGCTTTCAATTTCAGATCTCAAATACTACCTGAAAGACCAAAAATTGGAGATAAGACTATGAACCTAAGCGAGCAGGTCAACTGGGATAAGATCAATGGACTGATACCGGCAGTGGTCCAGGACACGCGTAGCGGCAGCGTACTGATGTTGGGCTATATGAACAAGGAATCACTTGCCCTGACCGAAACCACAAAACTCGTGACATTCTTTTCACGGACACGCAATCAAATCTGGAGAAAAGGAGAAACCTCAGGGCATACGCTTGTCGTTGATTCGTTAGAGCTTGATTGTGATAAAGATACGGTTCTCGTTAAAGCAGTTACAAACGGACCCGTGTGCCACGAAGGAACTGTGACGTGTTTTAAAACTAACGGCACCCACGGACTTACAACTATCTTAGACCTAGAACGTACGATTTATCAGCGCCGGAGCGCAAGCCCACAGGCCTCTTATACGGCAAAACTTTTTGCTCAAGGTCGAGACAAGATTTCTAAAAAATTAGGAGAAGAGGCTGTTGAGGTGGTTATTGCTAGCAAGAACGACAGCGATCAGGAGTTTCTCGGCGAATGCGCAGACTTGATATATCATCTGACTGTCCTTCTCGCCGATCGCAACCTCAACTGGAGCGACATTGAAAAGATACTAGTGCAACGTGCCACTAAAAAAAACTAGCTTAGACGCAGTCAGACGCTAATTGGTATAGCGATTAAACTGGCATCATGGATGAGAATGCTTTGTTCAACAGATCGTTCTCTTCAACCGTACCAATCGATACCCGTAAACACCCAGTTAAACCTGGTGCAGCTGATACATTTCGGACCAATATACTATGTTTTATCAGATGTTGGTACGCATTTCCAGATCCACTATTATCAGCCCATCGCAACAAGAGGAAATTTGCTTGGCTAGGCTTAACCGTGAATTTTAGGCGCGACGACTCACGACAAAGAAACTTGTAAACTCGGTCGCGCTCACTGATAGCATTGGCAACAATCCCTTCGAAAACATGTGTCATCGCTGGATTATCCATCACCTCGTTTGCGGCAGCGATCGTAAACTGATTGAGTAAAAATGGCACGCGCGGTTTACGCAGCAACTCAATAACATTTGCGGCTCCCAATACATAACCAAGTCGCACTCCTGCAGCGCCGAGGGTTTTGCTAAAAGTCCTTACCAGGATCAAATTGGAAAACTCCCGCAACAGATCTGTATAAGATTCATCGGCAAACTCACAGTAGGCTTCGTCACCAACAAACAAAACGTCAGGATAGTCTTGTAATAGCTTTTTAAGAATATCCCGCCTTAAAACATTACCTACGGGATTGTTTGGCGAGGCAAAAACCACCATACTACCAGGCAACATCTCTGGAAGAAGTTTCACATCATACTCTAGGTCACTGGTAAGGGGCCAAACTTGATACGGTATCCCTTCATATTGGCATTGGCTTTCGTAGAGAGGAAACGAGGGGCGCGCCAAGATCACATTGCCTTGAATGGAACGACTGAATGTTTGTAGGATCAAAGCAATCAGATAATTTGACCCTGGACCCAATAACAGATGTTTAGAGGAAACGCCCAACTTTGCTGCGATTTTGGCTGACAAATCATCAGCAAAAGCGGAGGGATAACGATTCCAAGGCATGCCCTTCAAACGATCCAGCACCGCATCCTTGACGTCTGCGGGCCAATCCCATGGGCTTTCATTTTGATCAAGCTTTACTCTAACGTCATGGGTCTCCAGCACGTAACTACGTGCTTTAAACAAGGCTGGTGTAAAAAATCTTTCCAAAAACCCGTTAGACGGCTCTCGAATGTCGCTCACTTGTGCCCCCTTTTTTTCATCAACTGATGATACAACACAATACTGACTGCATTGGCTAAATTCAAGCTGCGCACCCCCTGATGAAAGATGGGGATCCGGTATGCCTTGCTAGGCCAGCGCTGAAAGACCCAAGGCGGTAATCCCTTCGTTTCTTGTCCGAAGATTAGAAGATCGGCCTCTATTGGTAACTCCGTATAACAGGTGGTTGCACGAGCACTAAAAAAAGCAAATCGACCATCAAATCTGTCAATAAGAACCTCGAGATCGTCGTGAATTTCAAGATCAAGGAATGGCCAATAGTCGAGACCCGCGCGTCGTAAATTCCGATCGTGAGACGAAAATCCAAAGGGCCTAACCAAATGCAGTCGACTTTGCGTCGCTGCCACCAACCGACCAATATTGCCTGTATTCTGCGGGATTTCAGGCCTGAACAAACAGATCTCCGGATGCCCTTTGATCATGATCTGCCCTGACCTCCAGCTATGTCTTGAGTCGACTTCATGGGTTTAGGTTCTGATTTTGCGAGAGACCTAAGACCGACCAAATTAATGACAAAATGAATCACGACCGCAGGCCATAATGAACCAGTCACCTCTGTCGCAGCTCCAAGCACAACTCCAGCCAGCATTGCCCAAACGGTCCACGCCGACACGCCACCCTCTGGATCGAGGTGCAACAACCCGAACACTAGACTCGTAAACCAGAGGCCAAGAAATGGCTGAATCGCTCCCCTAAACAAGAGTTCCTCACCAAAGGACGAAATCAAAGCCAACCAAAAAACACCAAACCATCCCAAGCCAGAAAAAATCGCTGACATTCGACGCTTGAATGCTCCATATGTTGGAAAAAAATCCTCCATAAGTTTCTGGACGAGCATCAAAAATACGATCGCTGCCACAATGATTGCGGCCGTCGAACGGTGGTCATAAGTCAATGGACCCATGAGAGTTTTTACGCTCTTGTGATACCACCAGCAAATCTCAAAGCCCACGACCGCCATCACCGAGTAGGCGATCGTTGAAGCCTTAACAAGACTCCAAGCCTGGCCTTTGCCTTTCAAGGAGTTGGGGTCCGACGAGTGCACCATAGAATATCTCGCAAATGCCCGAATTTAATAACAAAATTAAAAGTCAAACCACTGACCTAAGTTCTTTGTCTTAACACATCCCCCACAGCCTTCCAAGACCATACGGACAAATGTTGACCGAACGCCTCTAAATTGACCACGACAACCTCAAATTCCTTGTGTCACGACCAAATATCGGCAAATCCGCCCATAAAATGGGGAGGGGCAAACGGGAAAATCCCCTTTGCGGATCCCAGTAATTGCAAAGCATTCAAAAAAAGAGGACACTGGTCGCCGAATTTTTCAAAAGGAGATTTCAACCTATGAATTCATTTACGATTGAGCGGCTCAGTGCTTCGTCCCTTTCGACAACAGTAGCGGCGGATGAGCTCTGTGTGATTCTAACAGCCTCTGGCTCTCAATCTTCTCTTTTGAATACCCTTATTCCAAAGGCATTTGCGCCACTGCAGCGTAAACATCACTATCTTGTTGCTCATTCAGGATTTTTCGGGCAAAGCGACCGGCCCTGGGTTCTACCAATATTTTCTAAACCCGGTCAAAACACCCTAGAGCGCCGCTGGGTGTTTCACGATTGGGCCAAAAGTCTTCAATCCATGTATTCTAGTAAAAAACTCCTAGTGTTTCTCGATCAAGACTGCACAACAGAAGACCTTGTTCGAACCGAGGACCTCGTAACAATGTTTTCAGGTCCACTCTACACGTCCAGCAAATGGGAGAGTGTGCGCGTTTTTGCTGCGAACCCAGAGCAACTTACGCAAAGTGATCCACACTATAGATTACGCTTTGAGCACCAGTTAGAGTATCGGCGCTGGGTTAACGAAAACCCCGACGTGTTGACCTCTATTGAGATAGGCGAAAGACTTCAAAGCTTTGCTCGAGGCAATGACTGTGGCTTTTTAACCCTTGAGGAAAGCGCGCTCCAAGACGAATCCATGAACTTGCTGCTTGCCGTTGGTCAGGGAGCAAAAAAGTCTCCGCCTCGTTTACACATTCTAAGTAAAAACCTTACGGGACAGGAATCACCACTGGTTTTGATCGGCAAAGGTATTACGTTTGACACCGGGGGGATAAATCTCAAACCTCACGAATCTTTTGTAAATTGTATGAAAAACGACATGGGTGGAGCAGCCCTGACGGCCCAACTATTTATGGGTTTAATCCGCAGCGGCTATAATAAACCTATCGTTTTGGCCATACCAACATGCGAAAATGCCATCGACTCCAGATCAATGAAGCCTGGATCGATCATCAAGTCACGCCAGGGCACATCGGTCATTATTGAGCACACAGATGCCGAGGGAAGACTTATTTTGGCTGACGCTATGTCGTACATTTTTGAAAAATTCTCGCCGAGCCAGGTCATTTCCGTGGCAACTCTAACCACCGCCTCGTTACGTCAGTTCACAAACTTTTTTACTCCGGTACATTTTTCATCGGCAAAGTTCAAACAAGATCTAACAAGTTCTGGCGATCAGTTTGGCGAGGCGTTTTCTTTCTGGGATGAATTCTTACCATTTCTCAATGGAAACAAAACCAATGCAGCCGATCTAACCAACATGGGTCGAATGCCGTCACACGCTTCCATGGGTGGTGGCTCGAATGTAGCGGCTCATTTCCTCAAGGAATTTGCCCACGGGCCGTACACGCACATCGATTTGTTCAACTCAAGCTGGAACTGGTCTGGGGACTATCCCGGAGCCCATTATGGGTGCACGGGATCGGTATTTAATTCGATGTGGCATAGTCTCATGAGTCCCCACTATCATTAAATAAAACGAACCTTCTTCTGTGATTTGGAGTATGACAAGCTATGAATATGAATCCCAAGAATGACAAAGAGCCTAGCGAAAAATTTAAGCGTGACGGCGCGAAATACGTCTGCAAAACGTGTAAACAGAAGTTTTTTACTCGTGATGATGTCGAAAAATGCTACGACAGTCACAACGCAAACATTAGCACAACTAGCAACACGTCGAACTAGACGCGTTTTAACGATTTAAAGACACTTAAGGATCAAGAAACATCGTGTATCAAGCAGAGTCTTGGATGATGCGGTCAGCAAAAATCTTGATGACGCTACCGGTCGTTGGCCCAATCGTCACAAACGAGTACCGTACGTCACCCCAATCACTAATGTAGCGAATTCGATGTGTACCCAAGGGCAAACGAGCCGAATCGCCATGCTTAATCAACATACCAGCGATACTAACTGAAATCATACCTCCTAGATAAAACCTAACCTCGCGCGACATATCGACCAGCGGCTGAGGTAGATCTGTCAGTGGTTCTAGAAAGGCACAATGCAACAATGCTCCATCCCCCCGCTTTCGTAGATACTTGGTCGTTATAAAAGCATCAATCCTTGCAGCCCTGCGCCCTGACTGCAAGGAAAACGAAACATAGGCCAGCTGACGAGCAATCTCTGGATCAAAGTAGCCTTTTGCCAAAAAAATTGAACAACCTCCTAGAGATAAATCAGTAAAACGAATCGGAGCCATGGGCTGTTCAAAGCCAAAGTCGGAGATAGCGCCCCCGTCTCCAGTAATCAAGTCGCGGCAAAGATACTCCACCTTACTATCACGATCTCTTTCCCTCGATCGACGCTGAATCACTTGTCCCCCGTCAAGCAAACCCTCCATGATCTCTCGAGGAACTGTGGTCAGTATACCTGCGGCACTAAATCGAAAGCGCTGATAGTATCTGGGGTCAACACCTGAGAGTTCAAGTTTAGACGCATAGACATGTTTAACCTGACATTGGGCACAACGATCTTTTCCATGTAGCTTGAATACGACGAGCACAACCTGCTGGTTGCGGATGTGACGAGTGCTACCAGTCGTTACAAACACAACTTTTCCTTGTTTAACAGCCATCTCACCGCGAAGAACTTGACCGGAAGTCGTTACGATAGTCACTGGCATCAGTTCTGAATACTGAGTGAGAAAGCTTTGTTCCGCAAGAAGAGCAAGGAGCGACACCTGAACAATCTCAGGATCAATACGACGCCTTATGTAGTCGCTGTGTAGTTCTTTAAAGTTAAGTTTCATAAAAAGCCCGCCCCCTCAACGGCGTTTTATTAGGCCGCCTCAATGATCTTTATACCGCGCTGTTTTGCCATCATTAAAAATGAGTTTTTATCCACCGCTTTAAAGTACGCCTCTTGCGCATCAGCAACGCCGTCTTGAACTAGCTTCAGTAAGGCATCGTTTAGCAGCTGATTACCGTCCTGCTTCTGCGTCATCATATGATTTCCTAAGTGCTGTATTTTGCCTTCACGTATCATAGCAGCGACGGCATCGTTTGAGACCAAAATCTCATGAGCTGCGACACGACCACCGCCTTTCTTCTTAAGGAGTGTTTGCGCAATTACACCTCGCAGAGAACTTGACAACATCGTCCGGATTTGCGCTTGTCGATCTGCGGGAAACTGATCGATGATTCTATCAACTGTCGACATAGCGGTCGTCGTGTGCAGAGTTCCAAAAACAAGGTGACCGGTTTCAGCCGTTTCGATAGCGATTGCAATTGTCTCAAGATCGCGCATCTCACCGATCAGAACAATATCCGGATCCTCCCGCAAGGCTGCTTTGAGCGCCCGAGCAAAGGAGCCAGTATGCTTATGAACTTCACGCTGATTGACGAGACACTGCTGCTGAGGGTGAACAAACTCAATTGGATCTTCGATCGTTAAAATGTGCTCTTTCCTGCTCTTGTTGATCGTATCGATCATTGCCGCAAGGGTCGTGGACTTTCCGCTACCGGTGGGCCCGGTCACCAGAACAAGTCCCTTATTAAGCGTACAAAGTTTTAAGATTGCTGGAGGAAGGTTCAACTGCTCAGCGGTAAGAATCTGCGAAGGTATGTGCCTTAAAACGGCACCCACCCCGTTTCGATCACGGAAAACATTCATCCTAAATCGACCTATCCCAGATAATTCATAGGCGTAATCAGAGTCGTTGATTTTCGAGAATTCCCCGCGATTACGCGGAGGCATGGTCGGAAGAACGAACTTTTCCATCATATCTGATGTGATATGATCCTGGCTCATCCGAGTGATATCTCCATGAATACGGAAGATCACTGGCTGCCCTATCGTTAAGTGCATATCTGACGCTTTAAGTTTTACCATCTCGCGCAGCAGCCCGTCAATCGGGTTGTTGCCGTGACTTAAACTACCTTCAGAGGCTTCAGAATTTGCAAAAACAACCGTAGGTTCTTCAGCCGCCTTGGCACCAGCAATCGCTGCTGACGATTCCGCTCGATATGACTGTTCTCCAATCGGGGGAGGTCCGGCTGGGGGCACTGACGATAACTTCTGATGTTCTAGTGGCTGCGCGACTGGATGGAACGCATTCACCGCAGGAATTTGCGGATCAGAAGACTGGACATTTTGTGATGACGTCTCAGATTGCTTCCCGACACTCTTCTTGGGACCCACAGTAACCCGAAACATCTGATCAACTTTTGCCTCCACCACTTCGATCTGACGACCTTCGCGCTTCCCTGAATCTTTGGATGAAGAAGGGGTAGACGAGCTGTTATGCGAAGAGCTGTTGGACTCAGTTTGCATATGAATGCTATCAACTGGTTGAGCAGTGACGACTTGGGATTGACGATTTACGAGAGGTGGCGGAGGCATCATAACGCCAACTGGCGGACCATCATCAGATTGCATGGTAGCAATTTGACGTTCAGTATCCACGGCTTCGCTAGTAATCATTGAAGCCTTCACACCATCCATTTGCTGCGCTACCGAATTTTGACCTTGGAGGGTAGAAATCGAAAGGTTAGCCTCAGCTTGATTCTGCGCGCCGCGGTTGGCAATTATTGGCTGAGCAAAAAGTCCAGGGTCTGGGGTAAACGGAATCTTACTATCACCTCGAGGAGTTGACTGCTCGGTCGGATGGTTAGGCGGACCGTCTGGCGTCTTCGGGATACCCATGTCTATGTCCGGCCTTGGACCTGCCATCAACGGGGCGGTTGGCTTCATATCCTCATTAAAAAGACTATACCCCAAGGGCGGGTAAAATAAGATGGTCAGCACTGGAGTTGTCAAAACGCGAACTTTTAAAATTCCTTGAGCGCCAACATTAAGCGCACCGGTAAGCTCACCAGATGTCGGAATTACTTGACCAGGTAGCACAAACGCTAAGACCGCTCGAAGATCTGACTCCACAATCGAGCTACCACCATCAGATGCGATATTCTGATTTGACTCAAGCCACTCAGGAGCTTCGCCGGCTGCAAACCGCACACGTAAAGATTGACGAGCGAGAGCTGACGTTAATACTGCTCTTAATCTTTGAATCATCAGATCCTCTACTTTCGCCGAATGTTGCAAATATGGCAGACAATTTTATTCGGTCGGCTTGCGAGGGGCATCGGATGATCTGTGTAGAAGTTTAGACAGATTGGCAAGGTAAATAGAAATCCACCATTCATTTCGAGAAGTTATACAATTAAAGAGCACACACGCTCACTGTCAAGACTCGGGATTTTGACAAGATCTGCCGAAGACCCATCTGCGATTTTCGATAAAATCTTGGAGAGTCTCCTATGTTGCAAACACTCAAAATCGTCGCGATTATGATCTTTATGCCTAGCCTACCAAGCTTCGCACAACAGTCGTTTCGACCTATTCTTCCCCTAGAGATGTCTTGGAAGATGCCGCCTGTCCCAAAAGATCTTGCGGATACGAAAGAATCGGCGAAGGAAGGCAAACCGTCCAAAAACCCATCGACGGCCTTTCGCGAGTCATTGGCGCGCTTAGGCAAGTCCCTAAGGCCTTCAGAGCAAGTGAAAGAGTTAGCCACACTGCGACAGGCTGCAAACCGTATTAGCCCAGAGGCGAAAATATTTGCAGAGTTAACCGCAGCGCGTATTACTGGTGGACTATCGTCCACAGGGGCAAAAGCTGGAAAGGCGACAGGAAACTGGAGACAGCATTTACTGTCTGCATGCAATACGGCAAGTAAGGTTGACGATGCGACGCACGAGGCTGTAGCACGTCAGGCCGTTACCATCTGGCGAAGAATTGAAGGAGTAAATGCTCCTTGGTCGTCACCACCCATTGATATCAAGGCGCAAAAGCAATCAGAATTGTCTAAATCAATCGCTGAACGACAGGCTATCTACGACTGGCAAAAGGGGAATGAGTCGGGATCGTTTAAGCGCTATCGCTCACTTGCAGCTGCGTTCAATGGTTCACCAACGGGGGCTGCAATCGACCTAAGACTAATAGACATGTCGAGGTCCGCCTATCGGAAAGATAAAAATGTTCGTCGATGGCAGACCACTCTGATTTCAGCAGCAGAAAAATATCAAGACAAGCAATTCTTAGGCGCGGATAACGAAGCACGCGCCGAACAAACTCTAGAGACCATAAAAAGAATCCACAAAGATCTGATTGATAATTTAATCAAAGATGCCTCGTCGAGAAAGGCAAGTCTTGCACAGCGCAAAGACGCCTTGGCAGCAATCGATAAATATAGGGAAACAAATATTGAAGAAAGAGAAAAACAGCGGGTAACCCTTGCCGCTGGTGATATTCAGTTCCTAGGGAACAACCACAAAGCCGCAGCTAACATCTATGCTGGAGTTGCCACCGATTTGACAGGAGATCAATCCATCAATATTTGGAAAAAGGCAATCCGCAGTCAAACCATCGTTGCAGACTGGCCAACTGCTGTACCGTGGACCAATCCCCCAAAGTCCGCAACCGAGGCGCGGGTTGTCCTAGCTGGAATGTTCAAAAAAATTGATCGCGGCACTGCAACAGACTGGGAGACAGCCGCCCACATAGGACTTCTTGATATTGCAAACGGTGCACCGAATGAGGCCATGACACTTTGGACAGATCGTCTTCAGAAATTTCCATCGGGCGCACATGCCTCTCGCGCCGCCGGCTGGATCACAGAGACACACATCACAGCAAAATCATGGACAGAGCTTGAGTCTCTCGGTCGACTCCTCACTAAGGCAAATCTCACTGCGATCTCCGGCAGAAAAATCTCTCGTCCCAAAGATATTTTGGGCTTGGCTTTACTAGAAGGCGGCTCACAGGCCAAAGAAAACGGAGACTTTAAGACGGCTATTTTAAAGCTTGATGAATACGTAAAGGGTTGGCGTGGAGATGGACGTCACGACCAAGGATTCTATAACCTTGCGGTCTCCTATCACGGTGACAAGCAGTTTCGAAACTCTATCACAACCATGGTTGCTTTCACAAAGATGCACAAAAAATCAAAGTTCAGGGCCGAAGCTTTAACTCAAGGGGGATCTTGGTCCCTGGCCTTGACTTGGGAAGACCATGTCATGTATTTCCTCGAAACACATGCGTTAGAATTCCCGAAAGATTCACAGACTATTATGTCTTTGCAATCATTGACAGATCTATACATGGGCCGAGCCATTTACGACTCAGCGATACGAACGATGACGATCCTTGTCGGCCGTGTTGATCTGGATGAGGGTAGTCGCCAAGATGTGGCGAGGCGACTCTTGGATACTAGCGTTCGTCATGGGGCCCACGAGTCGACGATTCGGGCTGCAGATAAAATCAGTGCATCTTTCAAAAACGATCCGATCATCACAGCAATAGCGTTATCCGTAAAGGCTCGCATTTATCATGAACAGCAAAAAACGAAGGCTCTTGAAGGAGTTAAAATTAATGTCTCAAAGCTCGATCAGAGCGCCGTTGGCGTAGCTGAGGTCATCAGCGAGATCTCCTTTTTACTTGCAGAATCTTTAGCAGCCAACCGCTTCAAAGAATCCGTCTTCAGCCTTGGCACGCGAGATCCCCTGAGCGAGTTAGAACGAGGTTACAAGGAGTTTAAAGATCTCGATCAGCAATATCGTTCCGCGTGTTTAACGATGCGTACTGGCTGGTGTGCGCCAGCTCTACATCGTACGGCACGCTTGGGAGAACGATTTCTTGCTGCTTACAGCGAACTTGAAATCGCAAAGACCCTAGCTCCAGAGGAAGTCACTACGTTTCAAAATAGAAAGAAATCCATTATCGAGTCTGTAGAAAAACAAATTATTGAAACTGATGAAAAAGCTTTAGAGCTTGCAAATTCGGGTTCTACAAATCCGGAGTGGACGACGGCCATCCTATGGCAAAACGGTGGGGATTGGAGTCATCCTCGCTTCACTGAAGAGTCTATGGGCCACTTCATTCAATGGCAAGCTCGATAGGAGAACTCAGTATGAAAGTCATTACCTTGATTGCAGCAAACCTTATGCTCTTTGCATGTGCAACGACTCCCGACAACAACAAAAAGGAGTCTTCAGGACTATCTCCTGTGCGTAAACGTGAGTTTGCAAGGTCAACAGGGGAGTCCATCGTCGTACAAGCGGGCGCAAAAGAGCCTCTCCTATCAAAGTCTGGTTCGAAATATTGGATAAACCAAAGTGACTCAACAGAGGCATCCTCTGGAAAAGTCTCCGGAATGATCGCCTCAGGGGAATGGCAAGGGGCCATCACGGAGGCGCGTAAGCTATTGGAACTCCAACCTGGCGACCCAGGTATTTTGCTCGCACTCGGGGCTGCTTACGCGGTCGGTCGCAACTACGAGATGGCCGCCTACTATGCTGGACAGGTACTAAAAATTGAGCCTTCCAATGGGGACGCCATGAACCTTATTGGTCTGCGCACGATGCTGGCCTCGGCCAATCGTCGCAGTGATTATGACGACGCACTAACTTGGTTTCGTCGATCGATCGAGAGTGATGGAAATCAGTATGCGGCCGGCTTAAATATGGGCTACTTACTATTAGATCTGGGAGACGCCACTGCCGCCCTACAATCTTTCAACCAAGTTTCAAGTCGCTGTCGAAAATGCTTTGATGCGCAATACGGCTATGGCGTTGCTGCGGCTCGAACCGGAGCATGGGGAAACGCAAAAAAAACATTTGAGGATCTAATCAATTCTGAACCAGATCGTGCTGAAGCCATCTACCAATTGGCTTTGGTCTATAAAAATGGACTGAACAACGACAAAAAAGCTATAGACCTGCTGCAGGCAATCGTAAATGACGCAGATGGAAGACTGCAACATGCAGGAGACGTCAAACGGGTTGCGAATATCACATTAAGGCGGCTGAAAGCTAGCGACCGCTCCGCCCCACCCCCTCTCGAGACGGTAATGCCTCGGGGCGGGGAAAAGCCAGCCAGGGCCCGGTGATCCTTGAAGCTAGATCACGGATAACTTAAGGGAAGCCTCCAATAGCCTAAAACAACGTCAGAAATTTCTCCTGTTCAATGGATCAACGACACATCCGAGTCTTTCTTTAAAGACATCAGGACACGAGTTGTCACCTTTGAACAGGAGACTGGGATATGGGAAAAAGCATGCACGTCAATATCTCAAATACCTTAGACCGGGAAGCTATCATGATCGAATTCGCACCGATTATCAAATGGTCGGTGGCACAAATTCAACAAAATAGCCATATTCCCCTTGATCGCGAGGACTTGATTGCAGCTGCATTAACCGGCCTGTTTGAAGCGATGCAAGAGTACAATCCCGCTAGCCACGATAGCTTTTACGCTTTGGCTCATCGCAATATCCGCTGTTCACTCCAGCAAGAGATACGCTCGACGGCAGAGTTTTTTAAGAGTATCACGCTAAAGCCGATTGGACCTGCAGAAACATCAAAACATGACCCTAACCTTAACTCAGGATACAATTGGAAAGGACACCGATTTAATATTCATTGATCGATCTTTCGAAAACACGCGCACGTTCACTTAACATTAACCTTGGCACGAGGTGCGCCTATTCTATTTTTGTTTAAATCCTTAACGGAGGCACGAGCCGAATGGAGCGCTTGAGTGTTTTCATCCCAGACGCCTACTCGGACTGCCACAAGCTCTTCACCCTCGAAGCCAGGCCGACGCAAGACAAGTTTTTTTTCCGCTACTGTTCCAATAATCACCTTAGTCCCAACTTTAGTCTGTGACGGAACCCCATCTGACGCAATCTCTAATGCTTCGTGACTCGGGACAAACATGATACCTGCCGTACCACGTTGGACGTATTCACCGATTAGCCATAGTCGACAAGATGAGAGGTCTTTTGTTTGAAACTTCTCCAACACGACAGTTATCTCGTCGGACTCATCCATAGACTGTATCTTTAGATCTCGCACCATGATACGTCCCTGCTTTTGTTGAATCCCCGGAAATACTCTTAAATTTGTCTTTGCAGACCCGCCAGTCTCTGGAACCTTGAGCTTTGCTCCCGGGTGACCAGCTCCGTCTTCTTTGGCGGTATCGCGGCTAGCAGATCCTACTCCAATCGGAGAATGCGACTGCTCCGCGCCGTTGGACACTACCGAGTGCGTTTTTTCAGAGTTTGAATCAATGCTTTGTGGAACTGTCGAAGTCACTGACTCAGTCGATTCAGCTGCGCGATCTGCTCGGTCAAGTCCTGCCTTAGCCTCATCTTGAACATCCGGTGATAATTCATTGGCTACCGGCGAGACCCTTTCTTCACTATTGTTTTGCACCCCACCTCGCGTCATATCTTGATCAGAACTTTCATATCTAAACTTGAACACTAGGATGATCGTCGTGATCATGGCAATACCGGCGACCCACGCACCCCATTGGACATTTTTTGATTTTGACATGAGTAACTCCTATAAACGGTATGATTCCTAACAAAAATCTATGGGATCTTCAAAACAGGTCATCATCAGGTTCCGCCTCGGGATCCAAATGCATGAGTATATCAACACCTGGTATCTCTCGCCGGATGAGTGACTCGATGCGATACCCAATTTCATGGGCCTGAATCAGAGGCATTTGATTTGGTAGCTTCAAATGAAAGTCCACAAATCGGTTGGGACCGAGCGTCCTTGTTCGAAGACGATGCATACCTCTGATCTCAGGTATTCCTGAGTTCACAACAATCTTTTGTACCTGAAGGCGAAGGCGGGGATCATACTCCATATTCATCACGTCCCTAAGACTGCCCTGCAGCAGTGGATAAGCGGCACGTAACAAGATCAACCCGGCGACCACGCCGGCGCCAACGTCCGCCCAAGGCGTCTTTAGCCACCAGGAAAGAGATATTCCAATAATAGTCACCACATTTTGTAAAACGTCTCCCGAGTAATGGGCGTAGTCAGCCTCTAAACTAAGACTACGCAGATCCTTCTTTTGCATTTCTTTACGTGAACGCTGTAAGATCATCGAAATGATAAATGCAGACAGCGTCGAGGCGACCATAATGATAATGGCGATCGGCAATCGTTCGACAGTGAGGTTTTCGATACTTTTTGGTGAAAAAATCCGATCAACAGACTGAAACAATACAAGAACACCAGAACCCGCAATCAAAACCCCTTGCACTAACGATGTCAAAACCTCAAATCCGCCATGACCGTAGGGGTGCTCACGATCTGGACTCTCTTGAGACAACTTTGAGATTTTAAAATTAACAAAGGACAGTATTGAATCAACGGTCGAATCCAAAAAACTTGCGAGAACGACCACCGATCCTGTCCATATAAATGCGAAACCTTTAGCCACAGCTAAAAGAGCACTTAAATACGCAGCCCACTTCAACGCGCTCATTGTGACAACCTCCGCCCCAATATCATATCACAAGCTGCTTACAGTTTGGAAAGACCAAACCGTAGCGATAGCCATTAGGAACGGTAGATATTCATTTGCGCGCGCCATGCTACAAAGAGCTTCCATTGAGCCCTATCCCAAGTAAGTCACAGGTTTTTCCAGTTCGTAGTTTTGAGCGATAACCTGGCCCTCTGGCCCTAGTATCAAACCCAAAACCACCCATCACCAACATAGAATTTTAAAGACAAGTGCGATACAATGTATACAAGAGCATTCTGGGGGCTAAATCAACATGATGATCAATCGTTTCGCTACCATAACACTAGTCAGCATCATCCTCACGGCGCAAATAACGGCCTACGCAAAGGGCGCATCGTCCCGGGAGCTAGGGTTTTCCTTCATGTACGATTCTTTACAGTCTCCATCTGGTAGCCTCAGCACCATGTCTCTAGAGAGTCTTTACTTGGTGCCATATGGATCCGTTAATGTTGGCGGGGACCTGGACTTTTCCCGAAAGACAACCTCGTCATACACCACACAGTCCATAAGCTTAGGAGCGCTTTTAAAGTATTGGATCATGGAGCCAGGAGCTGGATTTGCTCTGAATATATTCTCGGGATTCTCGTACGGTCAGGAAAACGATGGGTTTAAAAAAAACTCAAGCTACGCTGTCAAACTCGGCCCTGAGTTTGCATATTTTTTGAGTGAAGGGATCTCAATTTCAACTAGGGTTCAATATACGATGAAAAAAACAGATCAATCCTACTCAGGTCTCGGCGCAAGAGCTGGGTTATCCCTATTCTTTTGATGATGCCTCATCATGACGTGGATCACGCAAAAACACACCTCGCCCTATAGTTAAAAGTCGGTCGCGATGGCCGTCCACGTAAAACTGTTTCGACTCATACATCTTGATCAGACCATTCCAACCGTGGTCTTTCCAATGGCTTGATTCAGATAAAACCACCACGGGACAGCCTTCAAGCGAAGACCGATCTCGATCGTGATAATAGGACCTGTGATCTTGATCTAATGTTTCAACGACGGGCTTTCGTGGTAGATTAGCGGCTGCCTGCGCAACCGTAAACCAGCGAGGGGCAGCAAAAACCACGTCCCGCTCACACGATTCGTCTTTCGGCACACGTCCAACAATCCAAGATCGATCATAAATCCAACTCAACAGGTCTCGATCGCGCGCAGCATGATCCCAAAGAGTTAACTCACCGAGTCCACCAGGACGATCACCCGTCCAACGCAACAAGGCTCGTCGCGCCTCAGGAGATGACATAAAGATTGGTATCGCAATACAAAATAACACCCCATAAATCCTACCTGTCCAGCGAATCAATGCTGAGTCGGCTAGAATAGGAACAATCAATGCCGACAGAAGCCAAAATGAGGGCATGGACCAATGGGGCAAGGTTTGAGATGAGAATGAAAATATTTTTAAAATTAGGAGCATCGGCACAGAGGTCCACAGGATCGTTCTCACACCATCAACTTGTACCTCACGGCGTTTTTTCCACAGAAGCCAAAGACCTGCTATCACGGCTGGCCCTAGAAATACCAACTCTCCCACGATCGTCCGAAGGGCTGGTGTCACTCGCAAACCTCCGCCGGACAGTCCACGGCCAGCCTGGAATCGAAACGATACCCAGTCATGGGTTGCATTCCAGATGAGAACAGGAGAAATGACCAACATACAAGTGGTCAGAAGCATAAACCAAAATGACCATTCCCGATTGAGTCGCTCACGACGATCATACATCAACCAAGAGATCAAACCGCCGCCAAGCAAAGCCGCATGATACTTACTGAGGCCTGCGGCTCCGACTTGCAAGCCCAAGACTATGCCGATCCACCAGGGAATGTACTCTCGACGACTTATGGCTAAAACAAGCCACACTGCCGCTGTCATGAAAAGCATCAAACCGATATCTGGCATGAGCATCATGCCACCAAGAGAAAAAGCCGGAACAAGCTGTGATATCAACAAAACCACACGCGACTCTAGATTCGACAAAACGCGACGCATCAAGCGCACTACCATGGCGCCAAACATCAACGTGGTTAGCAAATGAAGAAACGGACTGAGTAAGCGTCCTTGAATTGGGCCTTCAAACCACGAAAAAGTCGCCAGCCTTGAGGCCCACGCCATCCAACCAACGAACGGAGGATGGTCAAAAAAACTGAGATCCAAGCGACGTCCCCAATCCCAGTAATAAGCTTCATCATTACCAAAAGGGACATGTGCCGCCGACCATAGCCGAAGACAAAGCATCA
This sequence comes from Oligoflexales bacterium, assembly GCA_044360315.1. Taxonomy (GTDB): domain Bacteria; phylum Bdellovibrionota_B; class Oligoflexia; order Oligoflexales; family RGVZ01; genus CAMDKS01. Next base: position 174 of record JBIKKO010000004.1, on the reverse strand, counting down.
CGAGCAACACTGGCCACCATAACCGCGATGTGGTGGCAGAATAGACGTCACCTTTTAAGGCCTGCCACAACTTTATGTCGCCCTTTGGATTACTCCACGTGGGGCGCCAGCCCCTCGAAACACATAGAGCCCTAAGATTTTGCTCGGAGAACGGCAAGACCCAGTGCCCTGCAA
>JBIKKO010000168.1:0-7430 GCA_044360315.1 Oligoflexales bacterium | reverse complement strand
CAAAGCGCATTAGACTCGCGCCTACAGACTGATCGAGTGGTCTTCGCTCGATGGTCATCGTTAGTGTATCGTTAAAAGAACCTTTTGGTATGCTGAGGGCAAGGTCGGCAAATGCTGGATCCGTCAGAGCAATCAGGTGACCAACATTGGGATTAGTAAGAGTGACTTCTGCAGGGTTTCCTGCAACATTGATGGCTCTTGTGGCAGCATTGCAATCCGCATTTGTTCCAGCCGCACAGCGGGTGGAAACAGAAACTTTGGTCTCAGGAAATTCACATGCCACTAGAAATAAGGCAAAGATCGGCACACAAAGCCGTGCTCGGCCTGTCATAAAAGTCCCGATGGTCTTGCGATCACTCATGCCTAAAACCTCACTCACTCCCCCGTTTCTATTATAGGGTATTCGGCGGAAGTGGCGCTCAGCTAAAGCTGTTTTAACGGGGGGGTAAATACTTAATTAATTTAATTACTTGAAGGTGAGTTTGGGCGGGTTTATGGTCGGTTTCCTGCCAAGGTCCATCGGGGAAGTGAATGAGACGCTCCAATGGAGTTTTTTCCGACTGATCTCTAAGATTTAATTGGCTGCAACGGTCGAAGCACCTCGATCAGGAAGCGGTGGTCTGCGGTGTGATTTGCCACCGCGAGATGATCCCAGAGTATTTTTTTGGGGCAAAATCCTACCGCCAGCCCGCAATAACTCAGCATGAGGCGATCATTTGCTCCGTCGCCAACGGCTGCGCAGTTTTCCGGCTTGAAGTTGTAAATCCTGCACCACCTTTGTACAGCGTCAAGCTTACCCTGAGCGTCCACGATGGGACCTTCGAGCTCGCCTGTAAGCTTATCCGATTGCCAGGCGAAGCGATTGGCTCTGAAATCTTGAAAACCAAGTTGATGGACAATGGGTTCTGCAAGTTCGGCAAATCCCCCAGTCACAAGAAAAATTGGAATACCCATCATGGTGCACCAAGTGGCTAACTGTTGCATCCCTTTTGAAACCGTGGGTGTTAACGCTAGAATTGTGTCTCTGTCAGTGCCCTTTAACAGTTGTAGGCGCGCGCGAAGTGATTCTTTAAAGTCCATGTTTCCTGCCATGGCTGCATTTGTGAGGGTGGCAATATCTTCAGCTCTTCCTGCAGCTTTAGCGATTTCTACGAGAGACTCTTCGACAATGACCGTGGCATCCATATCAAAAAAAATCGCCTGAGGCTTAATGCAGTGATGGGGGATGATGGCTGCTGAGTGCCCCCTCGTGATGGCGGTGACGGCGGTTTCAATCAAAGAGGGTGTGGCGTGATCAAAAACAAGAAATGACGTATCGTTTAAATTGATCGTCGTTGGCTTGGTATCGAAAGAATAAGTGCTTTCTTGAGCTTCTTTGGATCCAATGACGACACGGCAGGGGGTCGTTAACCAGCTTTGTTTATGAGAAACGGTAACCATGAATGAATGAGCTCCCGGTGGGCTTCTTCTAATAGGTCAATCCAAGTAGGGCGACGCGGTGACTTCAACAGCTTTAGCCCTGCCTCCTCTGGGGTCATGTCTGCTTTTCGACGATTACACGGATGACAGGCTGCTACAACGTTATCCCAAACAGTGGCGCCACCTCTGCATTTTGGTTTGACGTGGTCGATGGTCACGTTGTGATGATTCATACGCGATCCGCAATACTGGCAGGTAAAGCGATCTCTCAGTAAAATATTGCGTCGCGTGCATCGAGAATTCATCGTGCGGCGAAATGTTCTCACGTAACGCTTGAGACGGACCACGGATGGTAACTTGAAGATTTGGCTAACAGATCGAACGACATGATCGTATTCGGCGACGATTTCTGCTTTGGCCGTTACAACGAGACAGATGGCCTTCTCCCAGGTGACCAGGTGGATCGGCTCATAGGCTGCGTTTAAAACAAGGGTTCTCATGGAAAACTCGCGAGTTAGATGGCCTGTCTCTTATTCTATCATAGAAACGGCTTAACTCGTGCGGATTCCCATCGATTGTTAAAAAAACCCGCTATTGCTTGGGGTTGTGTTGGTTAAATGCTGATGTCTTGAGGGGGTGTTTTGAGTTTTCCATGCCTTAACGAGGGCCAGGGAGCACTGACTAATCTCCGGTTTGGTGTCCCTAAGGCTAGTCACGAAGCCTAAGCGATGACCGGAGCGCTCTTCTCTAAGAATGCCGCCCCAGGCGGACGGCCTGGTAAGGGGGGGCAGCAACTAAGCCAGAGAAATAAACTCCCGAAATGACAAGAGTTATATTGGGGCTTGCTCGTTATTTGAGTTAAATGATACTAAAACTGCGGGAAATAACGCAGGCGGTGCGCGGCTGAAAATGGTGTTTTTAGCAATGATAGCGGTCGATTACGATTTCTTTCGGGTCATGGCACCATCCTTGCTCGATGGTTGGATTTGAAGGTAAAGGAATCGTGAAGTCAAATCAGAAACATACAGACAATAGTGATACCGCCCACGATGAAGCCGTGCAGATGATGGCTGGCTGGGTCTCTGCGATCGCTGATCAGGTCAAAAATCCAGTGGCTGGATTGTCTGCAGCAGCGGGACTCATCGAAAAACAAATGGCTGCATTTCGCGCCGAGCAATCATGGGATCCTGCCATTGTCGAAGAGGCAGTTCGTCTTATGATTTTGCGTTTGAATCGATTTGATCAGTATCTGTCGGAGCTTTCGGGGTTTACGCGAGAGGTTCAGCTTGACGTTAAGTCATGGTCGATTGCGGAGCAATGGAACTCCATTGAGCAGGCGATCGTGCGGCGCATTCCTCTCGATTTTAGGTTGATACCAAATATTCCCGCGGCGTTGTGTATTGATGCGGACCTAGAGCGAGTGACGTCGGCTCTTGGCTCGTTGGTTTTTAACAGTGTCGAGTCGACGAGTCGTCACGTTCATCCCGTGATTGAGGTGAGTTTTTGTCAGTTTCATGATCAGCAATCTCAGGTGGACGGAGTGAGTATCGTTGTCCTCGATAATGGCTCAGGCTTTATGCCGTCGGCTTTGGAAAACGCATTGGAGCCATTTTTTACAACGAAAGACGCAGGGACAGGGCTTGGGTTGGCGATGGTGCAAAAATATGTCAAGGCTCATGGGGGCTGGATCAAGCTTGGTCATCGGGTGATGGTTGATCAGCAACCGGGAGCAATGGTTCAGCTATTCTTTCCACGGCAGAGACAAGTTTAAAGAGAGGGGATCTCATGGCGCAAGCATCAGGGCACACTGCAGGTTCAACCCTTTTGGCAGATGTGAAGGTTTTTATTGTTGATGATGAAGATATACTAGCTTGGAGTCTTGAGACTGAGTTGAGGGCCCTTGGTGCAGACGTTATGCGCGCAGCATCGGTCCGCCAGGCAATCGAACGATTTCCATCGTTTGGTGCAGACCTAGCAATTACGGATATTCGACTTCCTGACGGTAATGGTCTTGAGCTAGTGAAGAAGTGGCGGATGGACTATCCGGAATTGCCGATCATTCTGATAACGGCGCACGGGGCTATCGACTCAGCCATCACCGCTCTTCGTCTTGGTGCCTTCGATTACCTGCAAAAGCCCTTTGATACAAAAGACTTCATTGCTGCTGTGCGGCGCGCTTCAGAGGTGGCGAAGCTTCGCCAGAAGGTCAGTCGCCTTGAAGGTGATGAGCGACACCGAGAGCCAGTGCGTATTATTGGAGAGGCGGATGAAACTAAAGTTATGCGGGAGCAGCTCGGGCGGATTGCGCAAAGTCGCGCTAACACGGCGCTTATCTTAGGTGAATCCGGTACGGGTAAGGAGTTAGCTGCTCGAGCTATTCACGAGTGGGGCGGGCGAGCTAGTTGTCCGTTTGTTGAAATTAACTGTGCAAGTATTCCTGAAAATCTCTTAGAGAGCGAGCTGTTTGGTTACGAGCGCGGAGCATTCACAGATGCTCGTGAGCGAAAGCTTGGACTCTTTGAGATGGCTAAACAAGGCAGTATTTTACTAGATGAGATAGGTGAGATGCCGCTCAAGTTGCAATCTAAACTGCTGCGCGCTCTTGAGTCGCGTCGGTTTAAGAGGCTCGGAGGTACCAAAGACATCGAGTTTGGCGCGCGGATTATTGCAGCCACCAACCGAGATCTTTTGGGAGAAGTGGCAACCGGTCGATTCCGTGGGGATCTCTATTATCGAATTGGAGCTTTGCCAGTAAGGCTGCCGCCTCTGCGTAAGAGGCTCGATGATATTCCCGAGCTTGTAACGTACTTTATTGACGAGTTAGCTCAGGAGTTGGGCATGACTACACCGAAGATATCGGAAGGTGCCCTGCGAATACTCCGTCAACACTCTTGGCCTGGAAATATTCGTGAATTGCGTAACGTACTCCAGAGAGCGCTCGTGTTTCATCAACCCGTCATATTAAATCCTGATCATATTGAGCTTGAGTCTTTTCTCTCTATCGGTGCGGAAGATCTGTCCCGAGCATCGGACTACCATGCCTTGTCCATGCAAGGCGGGGTGACAGCCCCGGCGCCTGTTGGTCGTCTGTCAGATGTATTTAGGTTACCGGATGCCGGGCTTAATCTTGACGATCTCGAGCGAAGCTTGCTTATCCAGGCTTTGCAACGCGCCCAGAAAAATCAGACTAAGGCTGCAACGTTACTTGGTATTTCGCGGCACACTCTGCGCTATCGTCTTGAAAAGCATGGCCTTCTTGAAGTTGGTGGCTGATGAGTTGTTTGAGGCGCGAGACAGTTTTGATCGAAATCTGGTCTCTGGTGAGTCTAGGTTTTAGAGTTTTTCGGTACCATCAGGGTTTGCTCAGTCATTTTTGGGGCATAACATGAAATCTGGGGGCTGTTTCAAAGGCTTGGATGTTTATAGCCCTGGGGCGGGCTAAATGACTATTTTTTTAATGATTTTTATAAAATTTATAAAATAAATTGACTTTTTATTAAAGTATTTATATAAAACGGAAGAATTTACTTCTGACTTTTCATTTGTTTTTAAACAGTTCGAAGGAATGTGTCATCTCTAAGCAGGTCTGTGTGGAGGTTTCATGAAGCAGCATTCGCCGCGCGTTATCTTTTGCTCTGTTGTTCTCGCGTCATTCAGTCTTTATGCCTGCGGTGGGTCAAGTTCATCCGGCGAACACGGGGCTCACGATTACAGTCAGACATCTCCAGGCCGCCCCGTGGACCCTTCGGTTGGAGTGCCAACGGAGTATCGACAACCCACTGTTGCTGGGGGAGTAGAAACACCGCGGATCGCACTTCGTGTACTTTCCTATAACGCCTATCATTTGCCAGCTGTTCGCGCGTCTTTGGTGACGAGTGAGCAACGGTTAAGTTATCTTCCGGATGCGTTGGTGCGAACAGGCGCCGATATTATTATCCTACAGGAAGTTTGGACGCCGGTAGCGCAAAACGCTCTGGCGGCGGGGATGCAGCAACGGGGCTACCGCGCTTATAAAAACGAAGATCGCTCGGTTGTGCCTCCGTTTTTTTTAGGTAATGGATTGATGGTCTTTGCAAAAAACTGGCTCCAACCAGCTGGTGCTGTCGAATTTAGAGAGTGGAAGGAAGCATTTGGTTTTGACGATTACGCTAGTAAAGGCATCATCAAGGTTCCCTTGTACGCTCCAGGGGTCGGCCGTGTCGACGTTTTTAATGCGCACACCAGCTTTTTACCTTGGGATGGTGATGCGAAAAATTATGATTTTTCAGACGCCCCCGCGCTTATGAACCAAGTCGTGCAGCTCGCCAATTGGGCTAAAACATCAAACGCCGCAGTCAAAATTCTGGGTGCTGATATGAATTTTCATCCTTTCGTGTGGGATGCACGGCGCCAGTCTTTCGATACGCAGCGCACCAACGACTTTCATAACGCATTGACCCAAGCATTCTACGACCCATTTATGATGACGCAACCGAGTTGCGTGAATACGTGTGACACCTGGGACAATCAATCCAACAGCCTTGTTGCTCGTGGTTTGTTTGGTGAAGGTGAAGGTGGCGGTATGTATGATCCTGAGCCTAATGCTCGTTATGACTACGTTATGTTCGCTGGCTATGATGTTCAGGTGGCGCAGGTTGGTGTAGCCATGCGGGAAACGTATCCGGTTAGGTATGATTTAGAGCTGTTTTCGAGTCCATTATCGGATCACTATGCCGTGGTCACGGATTTGTTGGTTCCAAAAATTTATTAGATAGTGTTTGTGGACTGAGATGGCGCAAGCGATAATTCGATCAGGAAGCTCACCGTGGTGGAATTTAGTCACATCATTTGACCGCGGAATGGGGGAAGGGCGGAATTTGGGAATGGTCATATTCATAAGCCCAAGCAAGAACAAGCAGTTCCATCTAGGGAAACACATCCCCCAAATTTAATTTTTTTTTGGGGGGGTTACCCGAAATAACTATATGAAGTCATAATATTTTAGATGTGGAAGCCCTGTCGGCCTTAGTCTCTGAGCGAGACTCGCGGGTTTTGCAAACCTTCCTCGGAGCATCACTTTTGGCGATGAATCCGAGGGGTGTTTGGAGATCTTGTAATAGGTTTGTCTAGATGCCACTTTCCACTTGAGACGCTTCGTCTTCATGTCTGTTTTCTATAATGCTCTGGGTAAGGCCTTCAGGTGAAGGGCGAGCAGGGCTTGGTCTTGAGCGGCAGCAGAGGATTTGTACAGTCATGACTTGCTCATAAACGTTGGGCATCAGCCGCATACAGCGCGATGATAAGTAAGGGTTGATGAGAATTGGTTCGCCGCCTTGTTCGGCGCAAAATGACTGAGCTGAGATCACCCGCGCGTCAAAATCACTTTCAGTAACAGTTCTTGCTATCGTGCAAGACGGTCCCATTCCCCTTGACTCGAGTCGTCCTGTTCCCGGTAGTGTTTCGAGGTTGCTGCTCATTTGCTCGCAACGCGTGGCAAGTGCGACTGGTTGTTGAGAGTTTTGATCGAAGACCCGGTCCCTTGGAATACAGCATTTTGATATTTGGATCTCTTGGTAACGCTGCATATAATCAGGGGCCGAACTCGTGCATCGACCTTCTCCGGGGAGGGCGATCTTAGCACTGAACTCGCTAATGCCATTAAGCTCGGCGCAGTGATCTCTGTCGAAATCACGTCTTAACTTGAGTGCATCTTGAGCCATCCAAATCGCAGATATTGGACCTAAATTATTTTGATCAATTTGACAACGAGGGGCCGAGCCGAATCCGAAAATCTCTCGATACCAGGCGCCGGTGTAATTTGCAGGACAATCGCTCGGAAAAGACTGTATCAAAGAGTTGAGAGCATCCTCTGGACTGCGACTTGTTTGAGTGACTGGTCGCTGAGCTGCTAGAGTTGTCTCGTACATTGAACTGCTGCTTACAGCATTGGTGGTGCTTATTATTGGCGAGGTGATTCCTGGCTTAGAAGGTTGGGCATAGACGCTTGTGGCGCCTATGGCGGTGAGGCCAAT
>JBIKKO010000167.1:0-7436 GCA_044360315.1 Oligoflexales bacterium | reverse complement strand
TGTACGAAGTGAAATTTTTATTCCGTTAAAGGAAATTTGAACTAAGCGTTTAACTTTTGATCCACAAGACCCGGCGATACTGGCCATTGACTTCAAAATTGCAGAGACTCCGATTGCTGCATTCTCTCGGGATAGGGTCAAACAAAGTATACCGGCCCCCCGCTGCTAGGCTCCAGTGGAAATGCAATGATTAATGATACCGTTTGATGAGACAGAGAACAATTTTTTGCGAACAAGATCACCAAGATCAAGTTTGCTGGTCGACAATGGTCTGGCCTTAAACTATTGATTAGCCATTTTCTTCAATCAAATAGCCACCTCAACCATCCAAATAGACTCTTGCTGAAGTATCCCGAGCGAGTGAAAGACTTAATCGAACTGGCTAGATCCAAAGACAATGGGCATGATTTGCAAGCCGTCGTCCAAAGCTTGGTAAAAGAAATGGAGCTTACTTCTGTTTCTGTCAGAAAGGACGTGGGTTAGCAGAGCTACGTCCATGCTTTTGATAGGATATCCTCAATCCGATACTAGGGGATTGCTTTTCGGCATATGAACTAAGATTGGAGGAATCAAAATAAAGATGTAGAGGTGAAGTGCCATGATCTCCTGGTTTTTAACAAAAAGATAGAGGGATATACAGAATTTGAATTAATGGGGTCGGAAGTAGGCTCTAGTTACGGCGGTCCAAGCCGAGTCGCCCCCGCGATCGGGCAGACGTATCGATCGACTTAAAGGGCATTAAACGCTCAAAAAGGATGTTGCCAGAGGTATCCAGTCGCGATCTCGAAGGCATCGGGGGAAGAGAGGTTTGCAGAGTGGTTCGGATGCTGACTGCAATGGCGGGGCTGATCGATCTGAAAGACTTATCAAACGTATTGAAAAAAGAATGGGTTAACATGTCTCTTCGCAAAACTTTGATCAAAGACGATCTTGGGCATTTGCTCTTTAGGCCTAAAATCTAAGGCAGGGGTGCACTTTCAAGCCTAATAATGACCCGTCGATTCGCCGCTCGGGCCTTCTCTAGGTCACTACCAGCAAGGCCCGTGATCTGTTTTTTGGGTTGTGTATGTGCATAAGCGATGACGCTCAGCCGATCCTCAGCAACCCCTCGAGCGACGAATTGGCGCATAAGATAAATCCCCCTCGATGCGCTGAGCTCCCAGTTGGAAGCATATTTTGGACTGCGTATGGGCACATCGTCAGTATGGCCTTCAATTTTAATTTTGTAGCGTTCTGGGGAATTTGCGATGACCTTCATGACCTGGTTGACCACTGTCTGGAATTTGGGAGAGCCGTCGGCTGACCCGGGCTGGAATAGTAAGCCGTCTTTGAATTCGACGGTGATGCCGCTGGTGTCAAGAACCACTTGAGCATTGTTGGACAAATTCTGTCGCCTTATTTCGTTGCCTATTCTCTTGTAGACCGCAGTGATGGAGTCGGTTTTTGCGTCAAATTGGGTTGGTTGAATGGCAGCGCGCAGAATATCAGCCTTTTGTGCATTCATAGTCGAAAATGACAGTTGTAGTATAAAGAAACTTATGAGGATCATCGACATGTCAGAAAAAGACATGAGCCATAAGCCTTCATCTTTCTTTCTTGAAAAACGATTTACAGTCTGTAGCTGTGGTAGGTCGCTTGTTGCCACTACACTTGAATCAGCCTGTGCGGTTGATGGTTGTGACGTCATCAGTTACGAGGCTCCCTTTACCGCCGGGGTTCCTGTTTGTTTTGAGGCATATGTTTTCATAATGTCTTTCATGTGCACGCTTGATTTCTTGCTCTTGATGTTGATCATGCCTTCCATCACCATCATGTCAATTTCAAGATATTTTTCAGCCTCGATGTGAATCTTTTCTCCCCACGGTCCATAAATGATTGTTCCAAGCATAAGGCCATATAAAGTGGTGATCAGCGCAAGGGCCATTCCTCCGCCGAGTTTCGTGGGGTCATTCATATTCGATAACATCCCAATGAGGCCCATTAGAGTTCCAATCATGCCCATGCCGGGACATAGCTTTGACATGTTCTCAAACAAACTGGCGGCCAACGCCATTTTTGATTGTTTTGCATTGATGCGTGCCATTAGATTGTGTCGAATTTCCTCTGTCCTAAAGTCGTTGATAATGAGCGAAAAGCCGTCACGAAGCATGTCGTATTGCATGCGATCTCGCAAAGGAACAAGGGCGCCAAGGCCTTCTGTTCTTACGATTTGCGATGCTCTCGTGAGGGCGTTTATAGCTTCCATTTGATGCTGGGCGTGTCGACTAAACATGGAGCTGATCAGAAGTTTTATACCCACAATGAGATCACTGACCGTGTGAGACAACATCATAACTGACGGTGGACCAATTCCAAGGAGTACGACTGCAGCTGGGTCCCAGAAACCGTGGAATTTGGTTGCAGGATGACTCAGAGCATACCAAATAGCGAATGCAATTCCAGAAAGGCCCAAAAGTTGAGACATGGGGTATCAAGCTCCCTTTGTTGGAGGATCTCTACAATCATTGTATCCCCGGTCAGCGATACTGGCAGGAGGCAAAAAATGCCTGCTGTGTCGGCAGGTGGATCCCAACCGTAGTCACTAGACGCCAGCGGCGTAGCTTGTCGGTGCGCGAGTCGCCCATGTCCATGATTCATTTAACGGAGAGTGGTTTACCATCAGGTATAGAAACCCACTGTTCAGGTTTTAACTCAATTAATTTTTTCTCACCCAGCTTTCGATTCATTGTGAAAGCCTCCGCATCGATCTCACGTTTGCGACATTTTTCAATCTTGTACAATTTAGAGTAGAAGCTAACGAGTTTTCCTTCAACACCACGGCAAGCCTCGTCGATCGGGATAATATCCACGTCCGCGGATCCTTCGAGTAATTTAGCAAACTCTCCATCGACGATTGAAGAGATGTCTCGGCCCTGACGCATCGACCAGAATTCTTTGGCATTTAGTGCTAAAACTTCACCGTTTTTCTGTCCCCTTGACCGCCTGTGCTGAATGAGAGTCTCGTAGTCTGGTACGAGCCGCTTGATACAGTTTTCTACGTAATAAATGTCCGTGAAGGAGAATGTGATATATTTTTTGTTGAATGCTGAGCAAGGACGAACCCTCATGGTGACGTCTTCCCAACTAGGACCAATCGGGAGTGCAGCAACGTCGGATGATTCAACTTCAACCACTCGCGAACCCTTACGAGTCATCTGGTACACATCGTCTTGATCATGAATCAAATGACGAACACAATTCTTCAATTTGTAGATTTCGCCGTAAACGGAAATCAGTTTATCCTTGTATTTATTGCAAACTTTTTGTGTTTCGGCGCGTGAATACTCCCGTGGAGCTGGCGTCTCTTCAATTTTAGGTCCGCGAATAATGTTATCGTCGTCTTCTTCTGCTTTGGATGTTGAGGGTGTTGGCCCGGATGATGAGACTTCACCGGGCGGTGATTCGTAGTCTTGCTGGGCGAGCAGCGGTAGAGAGCCTGTTAACCAAATCAAACATGCAGCAACGTTTAGTTTAAGAGTCTTAAAATGTTTCACGGTCTGGCTCCTCCATCTTCGTATTGGAGTTCGGAAGAAATTGGATGGACTTTCGCACTGTTTCAATTTAGTTTGAAAAGAAATTATAAGCAACTGAGATTAATGGAATTTTGCCATACGTTTGGAATATTACAATAAGGGCCCCAGTGAGTTTTTTTCCCCGTCGTGTCAAAGCATATACGGATTTCAGGGGTCCTGGTCGGCGCTAACCGTGGAGTTTTTGAAAAATTAGGCATAAAAAATCCCGACCGCGTTGGATCGGGATGAGCTAACAGTGTGCTATGGGTTATTTCTGCGCTATTTTGTGACTTGATTTGTTTTTCTTATGAGTCATCTTCTTTTTCTTTTTATGATTGCCATCAGCAAGATGCTTTTTACTGAGCTTTTTGTTGGATGCAAGCGTCTTCTTTTTAGTTTTCTTGGTTTTGACAACAGTCTTTGACTTGCTTTTCGTGTCTTTCTTCTTTGCCGTAGCGTTTAGCTTTTTCTTGGCGCTTCTTTCCTGCGACGCGTTGCTGCGGGCATGATGGCTTGACTTGGAGCTACGGTCGGATGATTTCCCATTTAGGGAAGCGAATGGATCTGATTGTCTCGCATAAGCTGGCAAAACTGGCTCTTTACCGTAGATCGACATGGAGCGAGAGGTTTGATTTGATTGATTATGCTGCGCCGAACTAGATCGAGACGTACTATCATCGTGTTCGACAAGTTTGTAAGCACTGAACGCACCACCCACCAAAATCGCAGTAATCACACCCCCGATCATGGTTTTTTGCCACCAAGATTTACGTTCAAGTTTCATTTTTTTTGTAGTGAAAATAGTTTGTCGCATTTTCTCAACTCCAATCCGCAAAGTTAATCAACAACAGCTGTGCGCCCGTGAGGCCCAAATAGACCCCAGCCTTATGACAAGCTGCAAACCCGGTGCCACTGCGTCTGCCTTGCAATTTCAGAAGTTTGTCCGGATTTATCGCCTGTGTTGTGTCAGATTTCTGGACACTTTGACAAGAAAACGATACGGACGTCTTGATCTCGGGAGGAACAGTTCTGAGGAGTTTCGATGCACGGACGCAGGGTTTCACTCGAACATCGACAAAAAAAACGGCAACCATGGTTGGTTGCCGCAGCCCTAGTACAAAAGGCGTCTTAAACGGGAGACATTTGCCGGGTTTTCACCGAACTGGTTCTATTCTAAACTGGCTGTTTCCTTTAAAGGATTTGCCATCCCATTGGGAGCTCGAACCGCCGCCGCCGCTACCACCGCCGCCGCTACCACCGCCGCCGCCTCCGCCGATATTGATATCGATATCTAGATCACTTGATCCGCCGCCGCTGCCACCACCGCCGCCGCTGCCGCTGCCACCGCCGCTGCCACCACCGCCGCCGCCGCCGCTGCCACCACCGCCGCCGCCGCTGCCACCACCGCTGCCACCACCGCCGCCGCCGCTGCCACCACCGCCGCCACTATCGCCTCCACTTAAAATCATGCGGACCGTTTCTCTTGTGGTCTCGTCGGGGAGAATTGTGGTGCTGCCAGAACCGTTATAGACGACTCCATTTGCGGTCGCCTTGACTTTGATCGATGCTGAACCTTTTAAAACACCTGATACCAGAGCGGTGCCGGCGCCGCCAGTTAAGTTTATCGTTCTATCCGTTCGATCTTCATTTACAATAATCTGGACATCAGCAGAGGTTGCATTCGATGGGAATCCTTCCAAGGTCAGCGACAAGCGACCTGTTTTTGTTGCCGTGTCGCCGCCGCCGCCCGTGTCAGGTTTTACACCTTGATTGGTTGGCTGAATCTCCACATTGCGAGGCGATCTCTCGCAGCTGACAATGGATAAAACCAATGAAGTCAGTATTGTTAAGCGGAACATAGAAACCTCCGGACAAGCCTGTAGATGACATCCCTTATATCTTAGCAACTTTCTAGCCAAGAGTCTTATTCAACAATATCGGGGGCATAGAGGTCACGGACCTGTAAAACATGTAGACAGTGCTTAATGTTTGATGATCAGAGGCTATATGCCCGAATATTTTAATTGTTTTTTAAAAAACAGCTCTTTGTTATGGTCCCTGGGTCGAGCTGTTTTTTGGCTGTGGTTGCTTGTGTTTGAGAGGTTACGTGTTTTGATAAAAACTCCCCATAACATGCCTATTTTTCAAGATTTGAAGAAACTTCTTGATAGAAGGATTGTGATTTTGGATGGTGGAATGGGTACCATGATCCAAGGTCACCGACTAACGGAGGCTGATTTTCGTGGTCGCCAGTTTCTTGATCACCCTCATGATCTCAAAGGTAACAATGATCTGTTGGTGCTGACCCGTCCCGACTTGATCCGTGAAATTCACGTGCAGTATCTTCAAAGTGGCGCTGACATTGTGGAGACAAATACCTTTAACGGAACGAGTATCGCCCAAGCTGATTACCACTTGCAGGGGATTGTCCGGGAGTTGAACGTCCATGCCGCGAAACTTGCACGCGAGGCATGTCAGCAGGTGGCTGCGGATTCTCCTGGACGCGTTTGTTATGTTGCAGGCGCCATCGGTCCAACCAATAGAACAGCATCCTTATCACCCGATGTTAATAATCCAGCGTTTCGCGCGGTATCTTTTCGTGAGTTAATGGATGCTTATTATGAGCAGATCGATGCGCTATTGGATGGTGGTGTTGACCTTTTGTTAGCAGAGACTGTGTTTGACACTCTAAACCTCAAGGCAGCGATCTTCGCTATGGAAAAGTGCTTCGAGGAACGAGGGAAGCGATGGCCTGTCATGCTCTCGGTGACCATCACAGATGCGTCTGGTCGGACTCTTTCTGGTCAGACGCCTGAAGCTTTTTGGAATGCCGTTCGTCACGCGCGGCCGTTTAGTGTTGGTTTAAATTGTGCACTTGGTGCCGAGGAGATGCGACCCTATTTGCAAGAGCTATCTCAGTTAGCCGACTGTTACGTAAGTTGTTATCCCAATGCAGGGCTTCCTAATCCGTTAAGTGCTACGGGTTATGACGAGACACCCGAGCATATGGCAGAGGTGATGGCTGAGTTTGCAAAGATGGGTCTCGTCAACATGGCCGGCGGTTGTTGCGGGACGACTCCCGATCACATTCGCGCTGTGGCAAAGGCGATGGTTGACTGCAGACCACGCAAGCAACACGTGTTTACCCCTGGAACTCGATTAAGTGGTCTAGAGCCGTTTAACATTGTAGGCGCTCGATCACCGTTTGTCGTGATTGGCGAGAGAACAAATGTGACCGGGTCGCCGAAATTCGCTGCTTTGATCAAACAAGGTGATTTCGATGCTGCTGTTGCGGTCGCTCGGCAGCAGGTGGACAGCGGCGCCAACATTTTAGACGTGAACTTTGATGAAGGTCTTCTTGATAGTGAGGCCTGTATGCAAAGGTTTCTTAATTTGATTGCATCAGAGCCTGATATTGCACGCGTCCCGATCATGATCGATAGCTCTAAATGGTCCGTCCTTGAAGCTGGTCTGCAGTGTGTTCAAGGCAAGTCGATTGTCAACTCAATATCCTTGAAAGAAGGTGAGGCTGTTTTCTTAGAACAAGCGCGACGGTGCATGCGTTATGGTGCTGCTGTTGTGGTGATGGCCTTTGATGAAAACGGTCAAGCGGCTACAAAAGACGACAAGGTCCGTATCTGTCTACGCGCTTTTGATCTGCTAACGAAGACAATCGGGATGGATCCTGGAGATATTGTTTTCGATCCTAATGTTTTGACGGTTGGAACCGGTATTGAAGAGCATAATAATTATGCTGTCGATTTTATTGAGGCGATCAAAGAAATCAAGGAACGCTGCCCCGGGGCGCGGACCTCTGGCGGCATTTCAAACGTAAGCTTCTCCTTTCGTGGTAATAATCGTGTGCGTGAGGCGATGCACACAGGT
>JBIKKO010000165.1:0-7668 GCA_044360315.1 Oligoflexales bacterium | reverse complement strand
AGCTGTGTATCCGTGTAGGTATCCTTCAGTTTTTAAATTTTTATCTGACGGATCAGTGGCTTTGGCGAGTCGCGGTTTTGATGAACTCAATCGAGTAGCCTGCTTGATGAGTTTTTGTTTTGATTTTAGTCCTGTGTGTGATTTGGACTTATCACTAGACGTTTGTTTCTTTGTCCGTGTGCTCATAGCGTTAACTCCATACTATTGGATGAATGAGGTGCAGGTTGCCCTCAACCTTAACAGTCTGCTCTGATTAGCAAGCAGGTGTCAATCTTGAGTGTTTGAGTGATGGCATAGAGACGCGCTTATATTCCAAGAGCCACCTTTGAACCCGTTGCCTGTAAGGGCAGAAGGGGGTATTGCTTAGTGACTGGGGCTTTGAGCAGGTCAGACTGTTGTGGATTGTTGCTTTTTGGCACAGTTGTGAGACTCTAGCGCTCTCTGGCGACCAGGTCACGGTAGCCTTGGGGGATTTTCAATGAATCTAACATCCCAATTTGTCGCATTCCTGATGTGTGCTGTTTTTAGCATATGGGCTCAACCTGTTGGGGCGCGCCCTTCAAAAGAGTTAAAAGAGCAGCGGCGGAGCGCATTTTGGGGTGTTTTTTCTGATATGTACCGAGCATCAGGGTGTTTGGGATTTCAACCCACAGACTTCCGGTGCGCCCAGGAGGCCCTAGGGGCGGCCTTGGGGCACGCGGTTATTGTGGACCAGCTTACGACGGAACAAAATTTACAGTTTGCAGAACAGGTTCGTACGATATTGCGTCATCTTGATTCACGGGATTTGGAGGCTTCGAGATCGACACTTAACGTGTTCTTAGCCAAACTTTTTAAAGACTTCGCTGAGGACTCGACGCCGGCTGTGCAGCCAGATCGGGTTTTAGGTCAGAGTCTTTATCAGCAGTATTGTGGTAGCTGTCATGGTGATGGTCGTCTTAAAACTGGATCGCTTGCTTCTAAACTGAAACGCACGCCACCATCCTTTGATCGTCAAGGTCGATTTTCGACGCAGTTTCCATTTGGTATTTATGCGGTGATGATCCATGGAACTGATGACGGAGAAATGCCAGCATTTATTGATGTGCTATCCATTGACGAGCTTTGGGCCATAGCTTTCTATGTGACAAGTTTGCCCCACGAGGGCTCTACCGCATTGAATGATCAGGCCATTGGAGACAAGATTCAGTTTCATTCTGAGATTTTTGCGTTGTCAGCTCTGGCCATGGCCACTGATGAAGGTTTGATGACCATTTTGAAGGAGCAGGGTGTTGAGTGTGGATCTTGTTTGGGAGAGTTAAGTTATCTTAGGGTGGAAGCACCCTCCCTTCCAACGACCCGCAGGCTGACGGCGGAGGCAAAAGCCCCCCGCGTTCGCTCAGGATTCCGCGCATTGGTCACTCTGCTCGTGATGATTGTGGGTGTGTCTGCAGGATTTGTGTTTATATTGAAACGGACAGGACGCACCGATGGTGATTTATAAATAGCAGGAATTTTAGACGCTTAAATAAATTTTACTCTAAGTTGTGTATTGTTTTGCCTTTGCTTCGAACAGACGATGAAGCTTGAGTATTATTTAAACAATTCGCTCCTACGGTACAGGTCGCGGCGGCCGTGCCGTGGGGTTCTTCTTGCCAGGGTTTCATAGGCACCATATGTATCACTAGGTAGAAAATTTCCTCCACATCATCTTCATCACGACTCTTGTATAACTCCAAAATTGTTGTTAAACATGGAGGCTCTGGTCGTCAATGGTCCCGTGGTGAAATGGATCTCATGGCACCCTCCGAAGGTGTAGTTGCAGGTTCGATTCCTGCCGGGACCGCCATTGCAAGCAGTATTCGAATTAGTCTGCAAACCTCTCTTCTCCCGATGCCTTCCAGGAGGCGGTGGCACCTCTAACCACATCCTTTCGGCGCGTTTAAGGCTCTTTAAGTCGATTGAAAAGTCTCCCTTCCCCATCCGGTAGTGGACGCGGATACTGGCGGGCAGGATTTCAATTCGTTTCATCAGGGTCGTGACTATGCGGGCTTTTAGGGCGTCGTCAGCGCCATCAAAGCCATGCCTGATTTTTTGAAGTAAGCTCTTATAGTCCGTAAATTCCACAGGCGGATTCAGTACATGGCGAGCTGACAGCTCGTTTAATTCCAATTCAATCTCAGATTTTTGTAGCTCTAGCTTTTTCATTTGCTCAAACCTCGGCAGAGGCTACATCTCTGGTGGGAGCTCTGTTAAATGCTCTGCCGTGGCCTCTAGCTGGCGTTTGATCAAATCAAGCCGTCGTCCTCGCAGTTTGTTTAACTCCCCGTTACTAGAATGGGCTTTCTGTGCTTCCTGAGCTGCCATCCACAGGTCTTTGGCAATGCGGTCGTCTTCAAGTAAATCATTGGCGATTTGCCAGACGGCAGGCTCCACAAGCTTGGCCTTGATCCGTTTAGGATCAGGACAGGTAAATTAGGCGTCGGGATTAAAGGCATTCCTCCGAATACTCCAGCCGTGCTCGTAGTAAGGTACTTTGCCAGAATTGCCATTGGTAGACTTCCCAAGCATCGAGTCACCACACTCGCCGCATTAGACGAGCCCAGAGAGCAAATATGGATAACGATTGGCGCGATTACGCTTTTCGCGGCGGTAGTTGGCTGCTAAGATCGCTTGCACGCGGTCAAATGTTTCTCGATCAACAATGGGCTCCCAGATGGCTTTGACGATCTTGGTCTCGCCAGCTTCGGAATACGACCGGTAGCCCGTGTAGGTCAAGTTTTTTAGGACAGCATTAATTCCGCCGCTTGTAAAAAAAACTAAGCCTTGGACAGGCGGAATTTTGTAGCACGGCTTTGTCGGGCTCTATAGCAAGGGATGCGATGCTGAGCGAGTGATTGGGTCTTCCTGTAAGGATCGCGGTTTCTGTCCGGCATTTGGGTCCCAACGCGCCTTGCAAAAGGCTGGCCGCATTGAGCGAGACGTGTAGGCACGGGCCAGGGATCCTTCTCCCTCACCGTTTCGGCAGACACGAATGGGTATTGACATTTCTTCAACAGGTGCGTTTTTGGCTTCTGCGGAGTCCTGATCTGTTGAACGAAGTGATTTCAGTCGTAGTAGATAGCATTTATTTTCACTATGAGCAGCATGCGGTCCTTGTACTGGGGTATGATCATATCAAGTTGCCCACTTCAGGCTTTTTGATTTTTGTACAGTTTTTCGGGTCCAGTATGTCACCAAACCCTCATCTTCACATTATGTTTCTCGATGGTGCATATGCCAGTGGTAAATACGGCATTAATTTTTTTGAGCATCGAAGAGTGAACCTGGAATTTATGTTTGATGTGCTTGAGATGATTTATTTGAGGCTAGCGAAACTATTTGCAAGGAAGGGTTTGGTCGATACGTCTGGCGAGGCAGGCGTGCCGGAAGATTTTGACAGCGATGTACCGATTCCATTTCGTCCGAGGGATCCAAAGGCTTACCGTCGCAAGGGGGGACTACTTGCCAACCCGCTATTTCAGCATCCAGACCCCGATATGATGTCACTTGAGAGCTGGCTTAACGTGCGCTATAAATGGTTTTCCTTACACGCTGCAGGATCCATCGACGGCACAAATCGCTCAGTTCTCAGGCAGCTTTTCCACTAAAGTGCAAGACCATCTGTGAATTTTTCATTGTTAGGTTACGTTGATCCTGATGATCCAGATCGAAGTGAGATCGAGCTCAAACTTAAGAGAAAATCGAGTGATGGCTCCGAGTCGTTAATCTGCAGTCAGCGTGACTTCTTGGAGAGACTCGCCGGCGTGATCCCGCCGCCCTGGTATAACCTCACCAGATTTCACTGCGTTTTTGCTCCAAATCATGCCTGGCGAGACTTTGTGGCACCAGGTCCTATAAAGACGCGAACGTGCCCAGCCTATGATGAACCGAACGATTGTGATCCACCACCAACCGGCAAACCATCAACTGGACGAGCACCAGCAGTGTTTTGGCACGCGAGAAATCATCATGATCCAATCCACAAATGGTTACGACAATTAATTAGCAAATCATTTAAGTCAAGCTAAGCGAGTTTGGTTATGTGGATAAAGTTTTGGGCCGTCATGATGTTTTGGCTCAGCGGCAATAAAATTCGTATTATTATGGAATTTAAAAGACTAACAACTTCGCGCAATTGTCAATTTTGCAAACATTGCATTTGTTAATTTTCGTCAGGTCCAAGGGAAAAGATCGAACGCAATCTGATAAGTATGCTTAGGTTCGGCGTCTTTTACCTCGTCCTGTAATTCTTTCAAAAATTCTGTAAATTTGGCGATAGTTCTTTTACGAAGGTCTTCAGTGGCTGTAAATACTGCGAGAAAAGAATATGATTGGTTCGCTTGGACGCTTCTTTTTCGTTGCATTCCGAGTAGTTGAAGTTGTGCTTGCCAAGCGCCAAAGAGTGGTGAAGAGCGATCAAGGTGAATGTGATTTTCAAGTGACTCGTAGACAATCCGTTGGTTTTTGCCATCGCGACTGTATTCTTTCCGTACCAGATTCATAGAAATTAGACTTTGAATGATTATCTGAATCTCCTGGTAAGAGATCCCCAATATGTCGGCGAGCATACGCGGATTTTTGCTGAAATTGTCTATAGAGAGAGATACGTGAACAATCTGTGTCATTGGGTTTAAGTAATACAGTGAATAGGCTTGGTCATTACTAGGAGCGACGACTTTAGATTTCATATTTGGTGTGATTTTGAGTTTTGAATCAGCAATCTCGTCCATTCAACCATTCTCAGTTTGGAGGAGTTCTTGACGGAGTTGTCTATCCTGATCTTATCCCGGGGCTCTCTAGATTCAAAATGTAGCAACATATTACCCGAGCACGATTGATGCGCACATTTGTGTTCGGTCAGTATGAATATTGTGTTAGTTAACCATTATAAAATTCATTGGAGACGTTAGTATGCAAGGTATCAGTAGATTCGCAGTGTTAATGGGGCTTGTTTTTTCTCAAGTAAGTTCGGGAAAATCCCTGGGAAGCGGAAAGTATGACTCGATCATCGATGGGAGCTTAAAACAAAATAAAATGAAACCCAAAAGGGTAGTGGAAAATTGTGTTGATTTTAGTGGAATTTGGAGCGGACAGTGCGTCGAAAGAGCTAACGACTCTCGCACTGAATCGTCGAAGGTTACAATCACTCAAAGCAAATGTAAGAGCATCACTAAAGATAATATTATAGTTAATGAATCCGGGTTTTCCTCTATCCAGTCAGCACCTGCAGAGTTTGATATGGACAATTTATTAGTAACACTGACGACGCAAGGGGCGTGGAATGACTCCCAGACTCAGTTTACTATTGTTGATCATTTTTCAGTAAGCCCGTTGGGATTGTCCGCCTTAAGTAGTGAAACGTTGAGTTTTGATGGAGATCAACTTATCGTTCGCAGTGGGGAAAATAGTCTCGTGTTAGATTCTGATGGCCGTACATCAGCATTCCGAGTAAATGCGAAAGATTGTCGCTACTCTCGGCAACAGTAAAATGATTTAGTGTTTCTTGGCAAGAGACCTACTGCAATGCCGCATTCGAATTCGGCCGAGTGGTAGGTCTGTTGCATATCAGACAGATAGCTGCAAGTGGTACGATCTTATCCCGGATCCAACGATCGCCGATGCTCTTCTGGATCGCATCATTCATCGTTCTCTTAAAATTGATATTAAAGAACCATCTATGCGTAAAGAAAAATCAGGATTGCACTCGGAAGGCAAATCCACTAAATGAACCTGGTCGTCGCTACGCTCCGATTAGGGAATGCGCGCTGTCCGGCTTGCTCCGGAATGGCTGTACGGCTTCGCCGAAATAAGAATTTGCGTATTTCGGACCAAGCCGGACAGCGATTTCGGACCAGCGCCGACCTATTATGACGATTTTTAGCGGAGAAATTCATTGACGAATGCAATCAGCACAGCGAAGATGTACAACGGCTTCTCCATATGTTGGTGATATTTTGTGACGGCCGCATAGAAGCGTCAAGGAACGTAGAATGCTGTATTTGCCTAAACACTTCCGATCGGATGATCCGAGCATTGCCAAAGATTTGATCGAAAATTTTGGTTTTGCGACCATGTATTCGAATGCACCGGATCGCGATGAACCACTCATTAGCCACGTACCATTTTTATTTGATTCACAAAGCGGGGAAAAGAGTGTTCTCTTTGGTCACGTTGCTAGAGCTAATCCGCACGCGCGCGTGATAAAAGCCGGCGGCAAGGTTTCCGTTATCTTTCACGGACCCCACGCATTCATTTCTCCACAATGGTATGAGCCCAAGGCTGACAACGTGCCAACTTGGAACTATGCAGTCGTTCACGTGCACGGTCGCGCAAGATCGTTGGAATTTCGTACCGAGATGACGGCGATCTTGAAGCGATTCGTTCAAAAGTATGATCCGCAGTTTCCACTGCAACTGCCGCCCAGCGATGAAAGAGATATGCTGAACGAAATTGAGGTTTTCAAAATTGAAATCGACGAGCTGCAAGTTAAGCTGAAGCTTTCGCAAAATCGCAGTGAGACGGATCGACGCAACGTAATCTCAGCGCTGGAAAAGCAGGGCGACGAAAACAGCACTCACATTGCCAGAATGATGCGATCGACGCTTGTTTGTCCTAGCGCCCACTCTGCCAGAAGGGTGTGATGTGGATTGGAGTCGCCATCCTCGGCCATTTACGAAGGCAGAGCGTGAGGCGCGGCGATAAGAAAGTCCGTGCCATCTGCTAGCGAAAAAATTTAAGGAAATCCGGCTGATGGTGAATGCAATCTAGTCTAACGTTAATTTCGAATTTCTTTATTCACCTGTTTTTGAACGCTACGATAGAGATGGCGCTGGCAGGTCCCGATGTTAAGGCAAAGTATTTGCAGGGTGTAGACGGCTGCTACATTGATGGAAATGAGAATCTCAGGAAGAGGATCAAAAAGGACCAGATGGACATTCCCGCCCACTTCTCCTGGGTGAAAGGAAGCCAAAAGGCGACAGATGACGGTTTAAAGGAAGTTTTTATATTTAAGGACGAAAGTCCTGAGCCGTGTATCAGCTGTTAATTTTAAACATCGAGAGCTTTCTGAATTTTTATCCCAACGTGGTTAGATCAAAGGAGCCACTTATTCCGCCAAGTGATGTGGCTTATGAGGACTATTATCACGTTTTTAAGCCGAAAAAGAAGACTCTAATTGACTTGGCTATGCCCGATGGGAGCATTGTCACTTCGGTACTAACAAGGTTCCGTATCAATGATACGTCATGCTCCCACCGTCTCGATGAATTTTATTTTTCTAAAAAATTGCCTGTGAAGCCGCAGGAGATTTTTTTGGGTTATTCGGTTTCTAGTCCTGCCAAGTTTAGGCTTTTAAAAATTAAAAAATTTGATTCATATGATATCTACAAAGTCACACGCGAAAATCTTGACGCTCCGGACTATTTGATTGCCATTGATCCCCGAGATAGTACGACGGTCAGGCGGAGTTCTGTAAACTTCAGAATAGTACATATATTCAAGTCGTCATCCCGCGGTTGGGAGACGTTGTATTCCCAAGATAACTCCTTGTGTGAGGGTGGTTGCTAATGGCGGAAGTGAAGCACATTCAGACGCATTATCTAGTTAAGAATGTAAAAAATTTATCGATTTAGCTCGTCGCTACTAACC
>JBIKKO010000164.1:0-7693 GCA_044360315.1 Oligoflexales bacterium | reverse complement strand
CGTTAAAAGAACCTTTTGGTATGCTGAGGGCAAGGTCGGCAAATGCTGGATCCGTCAGAGCAATCAGGTGACCAACATTGGGATTAGTAAGAGTGACTTCTGCAGGGTTTCCTGCAACATTGATGGCCCTTGTGGCAGCATTGCAATCAGCATCTGTTCCAGCCGCACAGCGGGTGGAAACAGAAACTTTGGTCTCAGGAAATTCACATGCCACTAGAAATAAGGCAAAGATCGGCACACATAGCCGTGCTCGGCTTGTCATAAAAGTCCCGATGGTCTTGCGATCACTCATGCCTAAAACCTCACGTCTGCCGTCTCCTAAAAAGGATTCGGCGGAAGGAGTCGTGATCTAAATCATTTACAGCTATGGGGATTAAATTCTTAATTAATTTAGGTATTTAAAGGTTGATTGAGGCGGCTTATTGGCGCTTTCTCGGCAAGCCCTTTGTCGACGATGTGGCGGGCGTCTGTCAGGGCGTTATGACTAAGAAAAGAAAGAGGTTGCTCGGGCTTATCAATAGAATCCACTCGCCGTTAACCCAACGTAGTAAAAGGATTTGCCACTGGCTGTTTGGGTCCCCAGAAGGAGTCCGGAACCAAGTGCCCCTCTAAAGACTTGGGACCACCGAAACTCCGCCCACCCGGCGGGAGACTCATAGACAAGTCGCGACTTGCTAAAGTCCGAGGATGTGCTGCCTTTGACGTCTTGCTCAGCGGCAGTTTTATGTAGACCAGAAATTCCAAAGGACCATAGCCAAAACGATCTTGCGACTTGGTCTCTGCTTGGGTCTTCGGAAGCGATAAATCGACCAAAGCCTACTGCCGGTCCGAGAAATGTGTGGGAAAACCGTCCTCGTTGTGACTTGTGAGATCCCACACACCCAAACGGAGCGACCCGAAGTCCCACCCAGAATTGAACGGTCATGGGATCTTTGTGAACGAGGGGACGCATATATCCGCTTGCATGGGATCCGACGTCGCATGTGTAGTTGCGTCGGTGCCCGGTTGTCGTAACCCAGGGTTTAAGTAGGCTCAGTTCAAAAACGCCAGCCATGAGGCGCTTTTTGGGTAATTTTGCCACCTTCTTTTCAGGGTTGCTCTTCGCGTTCTGGGGCGGTGGAGTTGTGTCAAATTCTTGACGCAGCCCCTGAATGGTGTCAGAGCGGTCGACCTCCACATCTTGCGTGGGGTTTCTTGTGGCGGGTTGCCGAGGTGGTGGCATCGCGGTTGGCGGAGGTGGTAGCAGGATTTCCCCATAGACTGCTGTGTTTGCATAAAACATCAGGAGTCCCGCCGAGGCAAGGTGGACCATGGCGGCAAAAAATGCCCGGCACAAGTTACCGCGAAGTCGGTAATTTCTGCTTATTTTACGCATGGTTATGCTCCAATAAAATTAAAGAGATAGAGAGTCGTCAAGGCTCTCCACCAACTAAGCTGATCTTCTAAATATTGTAGTCTCTGAAAGGGGCGTCATTCTATGGGAATCTTGCAAAGCAAGAAAAATTCAAACCAGGCAGCCTCCCTGCGCTTTGATCCATTCCAAGGACTTGATGATTCAGTCGTCGATAAAGACCTTTTTGCCGACTTTACAGCAATGAACAACGGATCAGCCGATGGATTGTCAAATGGATTATCAAATGGATTATCAAAAGGAGCACCTGCCACGCCGACTCCTCGCAGCAAACGGTTGATGCCCAGGCACCGTGGCGTGAGCCTTGGCTTGCTCGGTACGTTTATGGTTTTGGCCGGATTCTTGATGACGCGTTATCGTCCGTGGACGTATTTTATGTCTCAAGAGATCGTCTATGCGTATTTCGAAGTACGCGCTTTAGACCCTAGCGGTAGACCAATCGCCGGGGCTCTTGTTAAAAATGGCGGTAAAAAGGTTGGAACCACCGATAGCTTTGGGGAGTGGCGTCGCTATATGAAAGTGCCGCTTGGAGCAACCGTGCCAGTTACGATTGCCAAGAAGACCCAAGACAACCTGCTGTTTGCGACAAAGAATTTTGCAGTTCCGCCTGAGAAGCCAGAAAAAAGCGATATTGAGTTACGAGGAAGCGTGCAGCTTCAAATCGTTGACCGCAATGATTTATCGGCAAAGTCTGCAATCATGCTTTCTGGTTCGGAACCTGCGCGAGCACCAGGCTCAGCGCAAACGTCGGAGCGCGAAATCTCAAACGCAGATCTAATGACGACAACTGTTGGTGATGGGACAAAAGATCGCTCGGCTGGGCAGCCTACCGCCGAACGTCTTGGTTCATCCACTCCGCCCGAGCTTGCGAGCGCCTCAAACTCTGAGTTTCAGTCCACTCATGAATCTGTCTGGTTTGAGGTAAATAGCAGTCAAGCCTCAACACTGAGTCGCGACGTGTTGCCTGCCTTGAAAAAAAGAGCAGCACAGTTAGGGTTGCGGCTAGATCCAAATGCGAAGTGGCGCGTTCGTCTTAGTAGTTTGATCGAAAAGCCTGAGCGTATGGATAAAGACGGTGGTGGACTTATTCAAATTTCAAGTTTTGACGGCGAAAAAAATGGCGTGTCTCGGGAGTTCCTTCGTGCCTACAGTAAAGATTCGCTGCAGACGGCGAAGGGTATATTGTTCTTGCTCGCGCATCACGTGACAAAGAATGTTTGGGTGAAGCGGGTCGGCGAGCGTTGGGTGGCGATGGTGCCAGGGTCGACGGCAGATATATGGAAGCTTAGCGCAGGTATTGAGATTGCGGGTGAGGCAGGCGTATTTGCTTTAGACGCTGAGCCTTACGTCGATGGGCATTTTTCTGGATTTTACTTAACGAAGACTGATCGTGATCCATGCGTAAAAAACATTTTTGGCTGTGAGTTGATGACGCGAAGCTTTGGGCAGGTTCCGCCTGTGTCATCGTGGAGTCGGCATCGCCTTAAACTATCTAGCGGCTTTAAGGAGCCGCTCAAGGTGTTTGTTTCCGGGTATGAAGCTGAGATGGTCGGTGATAAGATTTATGAATACTGGGGACTTGGGCAATCCCGTGCAAACTTAACGGTTGTCCAGGCAGGGCGAGTCGCCCTCCGCAGTCAGATTGTAAATGATCGGAACACGGTTTCTGTTGTAGGTATGGCAAACATCTCGCGGCGTTAGGCGGATTTGGGGGCGGTTGTGGATAGCGGAAAGACAATGATTCTTATTACGGGAGCCCTTCACGCTTCGGCGATGAAGTCGTTTTCAGGGAATCCAAGATTTGAGGTGCGTTACCATCCTGATTGTGATCGGTCAACGCTCTTACGGCATGTGAAGGATGCTCACGTTCTGGTGACTCGAAGTGAGACAGATGTTGATAAAGAAGTTGTGGATGCGGCGCCACTTCTTAAAGTGATTGCCCGTGCAGCTGTGGGAGTTGGAAATATCGATATCGGCTATGCAACCGAAAAGGGTATCTTGGTTATAAACTGCCCCGGAAAAAATACCAATAGTGCAGCCGAATTGACCCTTGGCCTCATGCTTGGCATGCTGCGTCATATTCCTCAAGCTCATGAAACGGTAAGAAATGGAGGATGGGATCGGCATCGATTCACAGGACGTGAGTTGCGCGGAAAGAAACTTGGTATTGTTGGCCTTGGAAACGTGGGTCATCGCGTGGCAAAGTTTGCCAGGGGCTTTGATATGGATGTTTTGGCGTATGATCCCTACATTGCACCGCAAATCTTTGAACAGCATGGTGTTAGGCGTATCGGCGCGTTGCGTGAACTTGCAAGCCAGGTCGACATATTGTCATTTCATGTCCCTTTAAACAAAGAAACCAAGGGCATGGCGACCAAGGATATTTTGCAGACCATGCCTCGCGGCAGTTGGTTGATTAATGCTGCTCGAGGGGGGATTTTTAATGAGCTTGATGTGATCGATCTACTACGCTCACAGCATTTAAGCGGCGTCGCCATTGACACGTTTGAGACAGAGCCAAAAGTAAATCCCACATTAAGAGCTTTGCCTCAGGTGTGGTGTACACCGCATATTGGTGCCTCCACCGAGGAGGCGCAGATTGCTATTGGCGAAACAATCTACGACCAGGTAGTCAAGGCCATCGAGGGTGGGGTGGTTGACTATCCTGTCAATCTTCCACAGGTGGGTGTGATCCAAGATCAGAGAACAAAAAGTTATGCTGTATTGGCCGAAAAGCTCGGTAGTTTGGCCGGTCAAATCGCTGGCTTTAACGTCAGTCAGGCCGAGCTGTCATATCGTGGAGATATTGCAGGAAGTGATCATTCATTAGTGCGACTAAGTTTTTTGAAGGGATACCTTTCGTGTGTCGTCAATGATTACGTGTCATTTGTAAATGCTGAATCACATGCTGCAAAAATTGGACTAACAGTTCATGATCGTTCAGACCCTCAGTTTGATAGCTATCGCAGTGCTCTAAAAATCACTCTAACTGGTGTAGACGGTCGATCACTGAGAGTAGGCGGTGTTGTGTTTGATGATCAAATTCCTCGCCTATCGTTGATTAATGATTACTATTTTGAAGCTGAGCCGTCGGGACATATGCTGCTGGTAGAAAATGAGGACAAACCGGGTGTGATCGGTGATTTAGGCCATTTTCTTGGTTTCAAGGGTGTCAACATAGCCACATTTGAGTTGAGTCGTAATCGCCGCGGAGGCTTAGCAATGGCGGTTATTCGTACAGATGAAGAAGTATCAGCAGGTGATCAGGTGGAGATGGCTCGCATAAGAAATATTGTAAAAGTGCATCGCGTATATCTATAGTTCAAAACTTTTTTAACAACCTTTATGGACGGAGGATATTCATGGGACGTTGGTTTAATCATTACGAGCGTGGAGTCAGCAAAGAAATTGATTTAAGTTCTTATTCATCGATCAATCATATTTTCGATGAAACATTCCATAAATTTGGCGCTTCCCCAGCGTTTCACAACATGGGGACGACCTTGACCTTTCAGCAGCTTAAAGAGCTTGGTGAACGATTCGGTGATTTTCTTCAAAATAAACTTGGACTAAAGCAAGGTGACCGGATAGCGGTCATGATGCCAAACATTCTTCAATATCCAGTTGCGATGGTTGGAGCGATGAAGGCTGGACTTGTCGTGGTTAATTGCAATCCATTATATACAGCCCGAGAACTTGAACATCAACTAAGAGATTCAGGCGCAAAAGCAATTTTGATTTACGAAAATTCAGCGTCCGTCTTAGAAAAGATTTTGCCGAATACAAGCGTAAAGCATGTCATCACAACCCAGATCGGTGATATGTTGAAGTTTCCAAAAAATTTGATCGTCAATTTGGTGATTAAGAAGGTTAAGAAGATGGTCCCAGATTGGAGCATTTCAAATACGATCACCTTTAAGGAGGCTTTGGCGCAAGGTGATGCCGCGCGTTTAAACTCCCCGCGACTTGGTCACAGTGATTTAGCCTTCCTTCAGTATACAGGGGGAACCACTGGTGTCTCGAAGGGAGCAGAATTAACACACGGTAATATTGTTGCTAATATGCTTCAAGCTCGGGAGTGGATCAAAAACTCAACAAAACCTGGACAAGAAATTATCATTACCCCGCTTCCGCTCTATCATATCTTTTCTTTGACCGCGAACTTTCTTGTGTTTGCATCGATTGGTGGATTGAATGTTTTGATTACGAACCCCAAGGATGTTTCCGGTTTTATCAAGGAACTTAGGAAGTGGAAGTTTACCGCAATTACGGGAGTAAATAGTTTATATAATCTTCTACTGAATCACGAAGAATTAAAAACCGTTGACTTCAGTTCGCTTCGCTTGTCTCTTGGTGGCGGTATGGCTGTTCAAAAGGCAGTTGCCGAACGTTGGAAAAGCTTGACGAAGGTTCCCCTGATTGAGGCTTATGGGCTGACAGAGACATCGCCAGCGGCATGCATAAACCCTCTGATCAACAAAGAGTACAACGGCTATATCGGCTTGCCGATCTCGTCGACGCGCGTCGCTATTCGCGATGATGATAATAAGGATTGTCAGCCTGGAGAGATTGGTGAGCTTTGTATTCAAGGCCCGCAGGTCATGCGTGGATACTGGCAAAGACCTGATGAGACGGCTAAGGTGATGACACCAGACGGATATTTTAGGACAGGTGATCTGGGGTTTATGACTGAGGATGGCTATTTTAAAATTGTTGACCGCAAGAAGGACATGATCTTGGTTTCTGGGTTTAATGTCTATCCGAACGAGGTTGAGGATGTGATGATGGGACATCCGAAGGTCGCCGAATGTGCTGCAGTTGGAATTCCTGATAGTCACTCGGGCGAGGTTGTGAAGTTGTTTGTTGTAAAACGGGACCAATCCTTGACCGAAGACGAAGTGAAGGCTTTTGCGAAGACAAATCTCACGGGCTATAAGGTTCCAAAAGTTATTGAGTTCCGTAAGGATCTTCCGAAGTCGAACGTGGGTAAGATTCTGCGTAAAGAGCTACGTGCTTAATGCAATGGTGATTATACGTCCACCATCGTCCTGCTGTTCCCGGTGAGGCCTGCAAGATGATGGCAGTGGCGTCCTTATCCTCGCTAAGGTCTAACTTGATCAGGGTATTTGGTCGTGAGATGTTTATCTTGCATCATCTCTAAGTCATAGTTTTAGACACACATGCGACGTTTGTAATAGAGGAAGACAGCGTGCCAAAAAAAAGAGCCCAAGGGACTGATCGCCCTTGGGCTTCATTGATTGCAGATTTGTCTTTAGCGAACGACTATCCAGCGCGTCGCGACTGCTTTGACGGCATGCATTGGGCAATCCAACCATGAGCTGCTGCAGACTTATAACTTGCCGGAGCGCCCGCGGCCCACTCTTGCTCGGTTTTAAATCGTTTCGCGAACTTCATGCAGCGTTCAAGTGTCCAAGCTGATTTCTTCTTGGTTCGTAGAGGGAGGCCGTGAACGATGCCGCCACCTTCTTGATCTGTATTTTTCTCTTTTTTAGCTTTAGGTGCCTTTGCTGCTTCTTTGGTCTCAGACATAGAACCTCTCCTTCAAGGCGTTAGTTTAGGAACAACGGTGCCGTCGTTCTAAGGACAGGTTTCGGTTTGCTCTTTCAGAACATTAGGATGAGAGCCTGGGCATATTCAAAATAATGCCTTAAGACCAGGAAGTTTCAATAGGTTGGCATAGATGAGGTGCACTTCCGAGGCGGTTTTAAGATGGATCGATAACGTGACGGCTATGTGCTGCCCACCACTCGAGATGCGTATGGAGTGATTGGACGGGCGCTGTTCGCCAATGGCTCCTGTTGCCAGCAGGAGTGCGTCCGCCAGGAAGTCGTTACGCTGATTACCAATGATTTTGAAGATGAATGGTCCTGGAAACGTGTGCATTGATTCAAGGAGTTCTAGGCTTGGTAATTGTGAGCTCATGGTTTGCTTTGCCAGTGATTGGTTCAACCGTCATATGTTAGCGAGTGAGGCGTCCGCTTGCGTGGGGGGTTCCTTCGTGAAATCCGGCCGGAGTTATTTCCATAAACTGGGCCTTACGCTGCAGCTGTTTGATATTTAGAGCACCACAGTAGGTTAGTCCAGAGCGGATGCCGCCCATAACATCAAGAATGACATGCTTTACAGGTCCCTTCGCCAACACCTCGACGGCAACACCTTCGGCGGTTTTCCATTCAGCCATGCCGCCCATGAAGTCTTCTTGAGCTTCCCGGGAGGCCATGCCACGGAAACGCTTAATTTTCGTTTCCGTACCATCACTGT